>NZ_JADPKU010000044.1:0-484602 GCF_023074095.1 Bradyrhizobium sp. 137 | reverse complement strand
ATTCTACAACACGCTCCGGCACGGCATGAGCTACAAGGATCCGGGTGCCGACCAATATGAGCAACAATATCGCAGCCGCGTCGTCGCCAACCTTCAGCGGAGGGCCAAATCGCTAGGCTTCGTCTTGCAGGCCATTCCCGGGGACGCCAATCCGGCTGTTTCTTAGGAAGGCCGCAGCCTACTTCGCGAAGGAAGCGACATGAAGTTCGCCTTCGTCGCGAAGCACCGGACGATCTGGCCGGTGGCATGGCTATGCGATGCGCTGGGAGTGTCGCGGTCGGGCTTCCATGCCTGCGCTGAACCGCTCTCCCAGCGCCAGATCCCGCAGCGACGAGGAGCTCGGCGGCAGGGTCAAGGCCAGCTTCGCCGCCAGCGACCGCACCTATGGTGCGCGCCGGGTGTGGCGTGATCTGCTCGCCGATGGGGCGGACTGTGGCCTGCACCGGATTGAGCGGCTGATGCGCCTGCAAGGCTTGAGGGGCACGGCCGCGACGTCGGCGCTTGCCGAAGGACAGCGGCGATCGACAGCTCGAAACGATGCCGGCCAACCTTCTGGACCGGCAGTTCGCTGCCGAGCGTCCGAACCAGAAATGGATCGCCGACTTCACCTATCTCTGGACGGCCGAAGGCTGGCTCTATGTGGCAGCGGTGATCGACCTGTTCTCACGCCGCGTGGTGGGCTGGTCGATGAGTGCCGCCATGACGGCGCAGCTCGTGACCGACGCATTGTTGATGGCCGTCTGGCGGCGCGGCAAGCCGGATGCGCTGTTGCATCACTCCGACCAGGGTAGCCAGGGCGGATTCAAACGGTCGTCGCAACACCAATTGTTTTCACTCATGACAGTAATTCGTCAAGCGCTTCTGCCGGCGTTTTCCAGCCCAGTGTCTTTCTCGGTCGGGCGTTGAGGGCCGCCGCTACAGCGGATATCTCGTCGGCGCTGTGGATGCTAAGTCTGTGCCTTTCGGAAAGTACTGCCGCAGCAACCCGTTGGTGTTCTCGTTAGTGCCGCGCTGCCAAGGGCTTTGCGGGTCGCAGAAGTAGACTTGGATGCCCGCATCGATCTTGAGGCGGTCGTGCTGAGCCATTTCGGCTCCTTGATCCCAAGTCAGCGTGCGACGTAGTTCTTCGGGCAAAGTGATGATGGTGCGCGAGATCGCGTCACGCACGGCTTCCGCCCCGTGTCACGCAAGCGCAGGTCCGTTCTTCTTGCGCGGAGCTTCGCCATGCCCCGCTAATCGGGGAAGGTGCAATAGCATAGTGAAGCGCGTCGTGCGTTCGACCAACGTGCCGATCGCCGAGCTGCCAAGACCGAGGATGAGGTCTCCCTCCCAATGTCCCGGCACGGCTCGATCCGCCGCTTCAGCGGGGCGCTCACTGATCATGATCTCCGGCGAGACAAAGCCCTTGCCCCGCCTGCGTACGCGCCCCCTGGGCACGCGCAACACGGGTCCGGTTCGCAAGCAGGCCGTCAGTTCGCTGCGTAGTACACCGCGGCCCTGAACGAAGAGAGCCTGATAGATGGCTTCGTGGCTGATGCGCATCGTCTTGTCGTCCGGGAAGTCGATCGGCAAGCGTCGGGCAATCTGCTCAGCGCTCCATGCCTTGGCCCATCGTCGATCCTTTCGCCGGCCATGCCGGCGGCCGTTCCACTGAACGATGGGGCCAGCAATACAAGCTCCGCTCGGGGCTACAACACTGCCGGCAAGTCTCTCCTCCACATAAGTGCGCAAGGAGAGGCTTGGCCGAAGATCTGAACATCGCTGGTGGCATGCCGCCTGCCTTTCGCAACAATCTGCTTCCGACAGGTTGCGATAAGCCGGCCTCGAACGCAGCATCTTCGCTGCTCTGCCCCGTGGCAATCGCCTTCCAAAATCTATTCTGTTCATCGCGTCCGGCCACAGACGGCCGGCCTGCCGATGGCAATGGCGCTCGTCCTGACCGCGCCGAACGTCGAATTACAACTTTCATCGCAACCTCCAACTTCAGGGTGTTGCGACGACCGTTAGAATCCGCCCAGTACACCAGCGAACAGTTCCAGCGCCTGATGGCCGACCACGGCATCGTTTGCAGCATGAGCCGCTCCGGCAACGTCTGGGACAACGCGGCGATGGAGAGCTTCTTCTCCTCGCTCAAGACCGAGCGTACGGCCAACAAGATCTATCGAACCAGAGATGAGGCACGCGCCGATGTGTTCGACTACATCGAACGATTTACAACACGACCCGCAGGCATTCGACCATCGGCTATCTCAGTCCGGTTGAGTTCGAGCGCAAGGTGGGATTAGCTTAACCTGGTGTCCATCAAACCGGCAGCAGCTCAAACCAACAAATTGTATAGCCGACTAAGCTGCCCGCGATTCCGTTCACGCGTCCTCCCGGGCTACTGAGGTCGTCGTGCTCTTAGCCTTGGCGTCGCACCATCATTTTGGCGCAACTACCAACCTTGGTTGCGCCGGGCCTCTTTTCGCTACATCCGATTTCGCTATTGTTGAACGGCAACGTCGAACGGACAAGGATGCGACTCCAACCTTTCGGTGGCAGCAAGTGGGCCCCCATCGAGCCATAAGGTGGGGGCGCTTATCCCTTAGAATATGGCTCGAGACCCTCTGATGCAGAGTAGGAGAGGAAGCAGAAAATGTCCCACAGATTCAACGAACTCTGTGCTTGGGACCGCGATCACCTCTTGCACCCGGGGACGCACATCGGCGCGCATGCGCGAGGTGAACTTCCAACTCGCGTGATCAGCGGGGGCAAAGGAGTCTACATCACTGATAAGTCTGGGCGAACCAGCCTTGACGCCTTTGCGGGTCTTTTTTGTGTGAATGTCGGATATGGCCGCCAGAAGATCGCCGAGGCGATTGCAAAGCAGGCGAACGAACTCCCCTATTACCACGCATACGATGGCCACGGCACAGAAGCCCCGATCACGCTATCCAGGATGATCATCGACCGGGCGCCGAAAGGCATGAGTCGCGTCTTTTTCGGTCTATCAGGCTCGGACGCGAACGAGACAAACATCAAACTAATTTGGTACTATAATAATGCGCTTGGCCGACCGGAGAAGAAGAAGATTATCTCTCGCTGGCGAGCCTATCACGGCTCAACCGTCATGACAGGCTCGCTGACAGGCCTTGAACTGTACCACAACGCCTTTGATCTACCGCGTACGCCAATTCTCCACACTGAAGCTCCGTACTATTTCCGCCGCGCTGATGCGACCATGAGCGAGGAGCAGTTCGTCCAGGCCTGCGTCGACAAGCTTGAGGCAATGATTGTAGCCGAGGGTCCCGATACAGTCGCGGCGTTCATCGGAGAGCCGATCCAAGGTGCCGGCGGCATTATTCCGCCGCCCACCGGATACTGGGCGAAGGTACAGTCGGTTCTGAAGAAATACGACATTCTACTCATCGCGGATGAAGTCGTCTCCGGATTCGGCCGCTTGGGCAGGATGTTTGGTTCCGACCACTACGACATCAGACCGGACCTGATCACAATCTCAAAAGGTCTGACCTCCGCGTACGCTCCTTTGTCCGGCGTCATTATTTCGGACAAGGTTTGGCAGGTTTTCGTGAAAGGCTCCGATCAACTCGGTAGTATCGGTCATGGTTGGACTTGTTCCGCCCATCCTATCTGCGCGGCGGCTGCTATTGCAAATCTTGAGCTAATCGATGAGATGGACCTGATCACGAATGCTCGCGATATTGGAGCCTATCTCCAGTCCGCACTGACTGAGGCGCTGGGCGATCATGGAAACGTCGGCGAGGTGCGCGGCGACGGGCTGATGGCGGCGGTGGAATTTGTCGAGGATAGGGATAATCGCATCCTCTTCGATACATCAAAAAAAGTGGGTGAGCAGGTCGCCGCCGCGCTGCTTGAGCGTGGCGTTATCGGCCGCGCCTTGCCGCAGGGCGACATTCTCGGGTTCGCGCCGCCGCTGTGCTTAACAAAGCACGAAGCTGATATCATCGTCGAGAGTACAGTGGACGCAGTCAATGCTGTTTTTGCCACTTTTTGAAAAGGCCGCCTTACACCGGCTACCTCGCGCACCTGCCAATATCGCTTCAAAATGCGGCGGAATTATCCTTCCCAGCGATCCTGCGAGTTTCCGTCGGCTGGCCCTTTGGAATACCACCAGCGTCGCACGGCTTCCCCAATAGTACGCAACGTATCGGTCGCAGTCGAGCTTGCCGTCTCGACTCCGAACAAGCATGCATGCTGATGGAACCAAAACTCTTTATGTCGCGATACTGACGAGTGAGTTCTAGTGAATAGGCGTTAGTGCGACTTAAAATCCGGCGACGATTGTTTTCCAGAAGGAACAGAGCCGGTCGTGGATATTCAAGAGGTCATCCCCGATGAAGGGTAAGACCGTATGTCCGTCTCTGCCGATGAGATAGCTCGCCTTACACTGCGCGTCAGCCGATCCTCATCGCAGGAGGACAAGCCGTGGCAGATTATAGGGAAGCATTCGTCGGAATCGATGCCAAGCTGAGAAACGCCATCCGATTGCTGAGGCAGGCCGGGAAGAAGAAGTTCGCTTCTTCGGCGAGGTCGACGCTTCGGCAACCAACATGGGTCGCATCATAGCGCGGATCGAGTCCGGGGATAGCGATGATGTATGGCATCTGCACAGAAGCGCATCGCAGGATGTTGGTGTGTGTGGCCCGGAAGGCGGCTTGGGAGGATGATTAACGCAATATCGGGGAAGTATACATCGCCTCGGGCGGAGACTTCGTAGTTGCGCATATTGGTGCCCGATTCGCTGCCATGGGTGGGCTGAACGTTTTGACGATGATGTCGCAGAACTTAGACGTATGCGGGTCGACCCCGTCTTTCAGCGACGAGGGTTTGGAAGGAGCGTTCTTCGTGAATTGGAGTCGCGAGCTGTAGCTCTCCGTTTCAAGTGGGTAATGCTCGACACAACAACGATCCAAGTAGGGGCCCAAAGACTTTATGAGAGCGCTGGCTATGTTCGCCGCAGGGAAGGGATGTTGCATGGATATGCGGTGATCTTTTACGAGAAAGCGGGCTCATTCGCCAGGATGACCCCGCATGAGCAAATGAGGTTGTGAGACCGGATAGTCCAGTGGAGCTCTACGGACGCGCAACGAGCACAAATTCAGTCACTTGCCCCCGACTATCGCCCAAACGCCCAAACTCGCCCTTGGGAATGATGTCGAAGCGCTCAGATAAAACCGTCACATCCGCGAGGACTTTCTCGTTGAGTCCCGCGAGATCTGCGATCGGAATGAATCGTGTCACTGTAGCTGAAGGAGTCGAAGGTTTCGCGACCGATAGGCCTCGAACGCACGCACAAACTCACGCCTGGCCGAACCAGCTTTGAATTCAAAACGAGAGCTGATACGGTGCGCCAGCGGCGGATAGGAGAAGACGCTCTGGAGCGTCGTGGGCTCGCGACGTGAGCGGATGCGCGAAGCGTCGTGGTCAGCGGAAGTCGGGGCCGCCTATTCAGACGGACGATCGCCACCTGCATGAGCGTGGGACAGACTTAAATTGCAGAGCGAGTGGCCCCGGCGCCATGCGCGCGGCAAAACTCTCCAGCCAGGGCAGCGTCGCGATCTTCGAGACGATATAGCGCATCAGGTCTCCCGCCTTCTCCGAACTGCATCGTTGACGTCGAATGCCTCAACTGCACGCAGCAACAAACGCATGATCCGCCGGGGTACCCCTGGCTATGTCCCGATCTGGTTTGCCAGCCGGCATACAAATCCACCTCGATTCAACCGCAACGGGCGCGTCCAATCGCCCCCTACGTCGGGTCAGCTTATGTTCGTCGTCCTTCCAGATCGTGATGCTACTCGGGCGGTATCGACCGCTTGCGTGCCGTAGCGCTCGCAGGCTCGCAACGAAGGACCCAGCTCGTACCCTCTTGGATCACGACTGAGTACCAAATCTGCATCGAGCAGCTGCGGATCGGGTCTCACCATGTTCGTGGTGCTCACGCCCCCCATTCGGATCAACTGCCATTCCGTAGTCTGGTTCAAGCAGCTCTCGCAGGCGCTCGATGCGAGCGAACCGGAATGGATGGACCGGTTTGATCATCGGGCCAAGCCCCTCGGGTCGAATGCGAAAAATCGGATGATGAAAATTACGAGCGCGCGTTGACTTCATGAGTCGACCTGTCGGTTCTCCGCCGAATGCCAGTCCGCGCCGTGGAGGCGGACCATCTCCCGACGGGACCGCTCGATGAAGATGCGCTCAACGCAAAAGCCGGCGGTCACTGAAGCCGCCAGCGCAAGGCCGCAGACCAAATAGTCATTCATGAAATTCAAAAACATGTTGCAGCCGGCGACTCCTACAAAACTAAGTGCCATGACCGTATTGCGAAATGCCTTAACCATGTTGCCCCCAGGCAGTCGACGAGGGACTTCTACCATCGCAACCATGGCGATTAGCAGCGTTTGACCCTTGTGATGCGCCGTCTTTCTGCTCGATCAGCTTGGGTCCGGCCGCGCTTTCGACGGCCGTGGGTTCCCCATTGCTCGGCGCAGCTCATCGATCGAGCCCGGCCTCGGCGCGATCCACACCATCTGGGCGCGTCCCCGCCTCTATCACTTCCAGCCTGGCCTATTCCGGGTGGCGACAGCACAAGCGAGAACCGGATGCCTCTCGCCTTCAACTCGCGCAACTCGGGTGGCCGATTGCTTAACCAGATCCGATCCAAGAACGTGAGAGTGACCGAAAGATGTGACTTGAGATCGGCATTTTGACTGCCAATGTAAGCGGTCACGGCGCGATAATTGGCCAGATCGTTCGACGTGTCGAGCCGCAGCACTGTGGACAGGATTTCGGCATCGACGGCGACATGGCTGTGACGGCGCCAAGCGAGCTTCACCGCGAGGTCGGCAAACCGCTCAGCCTCAACGAGTCGTTGCTGATAAGCGAAAGCGATAAAGGCCTAAAAGCCGGCTGATGCGTGCAATCCCTCTCTCGCCGTGGGAGGCCGGCGCAGTAATCACGGGCCTGTCAGACACGAATCGGAGCTCCAGAGATGATAAGCGTCATTGCCATCGTGTGGCGGCGACTGCCTGCGCGCCCAGTGGACCAACGCGAGAAGCTCACCTAGTCGGTCGGCTGTTCTGTTCAGCAAGAATGAGCTAAGGCATGACTCAATCGGCACTTCTCGGGAGGGAGGGTAAGCGTCGTTTTCAGCGCTTACGAGGGAGGAGGAGCGGAGGGAGGCTCTTCAATGGGATTGCCAGAATGCCAGCCATTCTGTAAACGAGCCCCGCGCCGGTCCGAGCGTCGTTCAGCGGTCGCCAGCAGCGGGGCCTGTAGCTCAATGGTTAGAGCCGGCCGCTCATAACGGTCTGGTTGCAGGTTCGAGTCCTGCCGGGCCCACCAATGGTATCAATCATCACTTATGCTTTTGGCGAAAAACCGCGTGGACCGTTTGGTGGACCGGGTGGATTCTTTCGAACCAACCATGAAGAGACTATCGCGCTCGCGGCAAACGTCAGCTTCTGTCTAAATGCTCTTCGATGGCTGCTGCGATCGTGCCGTTCTTCACTGGGTCAATGCGATCCGCTTCCCGTTGCGCCCAGTTCGCCCATTTCTCGAATCCCGATTGTCCCGTCGCTGTTTCAGCGACCCGCAATCGTGCCGATTCCACATAGGTTCGAATCTGATTGGCGCGGTCGAACGCCTTCGCTTGAGAAAGCAAACGTCCGATCCGTTGCCTTTCCGACTTCTGCTGAAGCTCGCGTGCCTTGCGCTCGGCCTCGTCCAGCCGCCGCTTAATTTCAGCTTCGGCTTCAGCTTTTCGCTCAATGATCCATTCTCTATGTCGGGCGAGGCCGTTGCGGTAAGAAGCCTCCGCACTGAGCAGCATTTGCACCAAGATTTCGGTCAGCTGATTTTCGAGTTGGCTTTCTTCCCGATCTTCCCAGGATTTGTCGGTGTTCGAGCGATCACGCTCTCTGCCGAAAACGAGACATAAGCGCTCGCTCTGGCCTCCTTTCTTCGATTTGATGGGCTCGATGGTAAAGCAGACGTGGGCCTTGCCAATCGTGATCCATAGATCTCTCTTGCCGCCGGGCTCTTCTACGTATTTCGACGTATTCATTAAGGGTCGGCACCCGATGCGAGCGGCCGTCAAGAAGAGAGCGTTTATGATCAGTAGGCGCCGCCGCGCCGTTCCTGCGTCGTATTTTGGCGCGTACAAGCTGTGACGCTGCTTGGCGAATTCCTTACGTCGTTCTTCATCATGTGCCAGGAGCTTCGCTACGAGCGGATGTGCAGGCTCGAATTTGCGCTCGCAGCGGACCTGCCCCACCAACTTTCTGGAGCGCTCTTCGACGGAAGACATGTCCTCCTCGAAGGTCGGAATAGGTGGGATCGTAACGTCTTTGAATCTTTCCGTCCAATCCGCGCCCCAATAATCGTTGCGTGGCGGTTCACCAATCCGATCGGAAGCACCGGGGAAGCGAGGCGGCAACGCGATTTGGGTGGTCGACCTTCCGGCTTGTTTGCGCGCCCAATATCCTCGGGTCGGCACAGGGATGTCCGCGTTCTTACAATGCTTAGCGAGCGCAACATCGGAGATACCGACATTCGCTGCCACGGTTCTCATCGGCTGAGACCACACCAAGTCGTACAGCTCCTTCCGGATATATTCACCATTCATGATTGCTGCTCTTAACATCGAGAACTTCTCGGTTCCTGTGGGACGACCGGGCGCGGAACATGAGTTCTCCGTTGCTTTTCAGTCGTCAAGTCGCGCGGTGGCTCGACCATGGCTGCGCCGGCGCCAACTGCTCTGTTAGGAGTCATCCGCAAGTTAGGAAAGTGCTAGATGATCCGCGCGTGCTGTGAAGCGTCGTTCGCCGTCACAGGCCTCGTTTCAGCAACGGCACACTTCCTGATCACAAGATCAACACTCTGAACCCTGGACCCTCGGCCGCTTGCCGCTGCGCGCAGCCTGAGATCACAGATTATCAAGACAGACACTCGAAATCCGCCACTCGAATTCCCGCGGCGACCTTGATCCAACGGAACCGCGGGTTTCAACCGTCCGTAGACCATCTGAGAAAATGCAAGTAAACTAATGGATTGAGGGGGATTTGGGATGACGGAGCCACTTTTCGAGCCGATAACAATATCGTACCGAGGACTACTCGCCGACCAACATTTCGTGGACGCACAGCAGTTCGGCCGATCGCTTATGGGCGCGACTAAGCTCGCGAATAGCATCTGTCACGAACTTTTCTGGGAGAACATCACGCACGACCCGCGCTCTTACCACATACGCTTTTGCGTGGGGCCGAGCCGCGAGAACGGCCTGCTGCAGGAGATCTTCGCCATCTCCAATTCGGGACAGCTCCCGCTCTATAGTCCGATCCTCATCACGGTAGCGAAGAAATTCATCGACCTTTCGATCAAGGCGGTCATCGATAAGGTCCTGTCGAAGAAGGACAGCAATAATGCCGTTGATCGGATCCATGAACTCGCGATGGCCCACAACGAGTTCGCGAAACAGGTCCACGAAGGCCATATGCGCGATAAGGCCTGGCTACAACGGATGATCACAACCATGACACGCGAGAACCGCGCCTCGGTCCGACAGCTCCCCGACCCGGTCGGAAAGACTGTCAATCACATGCAGATCGGTGACGCGAGCGCCGCTACCGTGATCGACGAGCCCGCAGCAGAAGTGCTCCGATCGCCGGATACTCTCAGCCTCGGTGATAAGGAGGAGTATGTTGTCCGCATTCACGGCGTCTTCAAAACAAACGGCGCCTGTCGGGTCGAATCCTGAACGAGCCAAAGAAGAAGATCGTCTCCGGGAAGATCGCCGACGATGCACTTGGCAAGCCTGGGAACGTGTACACCCGCGCACTTAATGAAGGCCTCGTCCTCAAGGTCGTCGCACAGCCGACGATGAGGGATGGAAAGATCAACCGGCTCTTCATCACGCACGCCGAGATTGCAGAAAGGAACTCGTCTAGCGCGTACCACCTCAGCTCGGCTCGTCTCCGCGTTCTTTAACTTCCGGCCAACGCGATACGGTGAACGCCTTTTGTACAATGTGCGTCGGAACACCATGGAAAAGTCGCAGCCGCGGCAGTCTGGAATCCCCGCCCTGTATTAGCCGGAGAGGGCGACCCGCAAGCATTCGTCTCCGGCAGGAGCGATCTCGATGCTGATGTTCAAGGAAAGGTGGCCCACGATTCGAACGCCGCGGGGCTGGTCGATCTCGGTGCTGCAGGAGGCCGGCGCCCTTCGCGAATACCAGGAGCACGGGTGGATACAGGACCGCTCTGCCCAGTATGCCCGAGAGCGCGCCCTAGGCGTCGTCGGTCAGGACCCGCCACGCGGCGGCTCTCCGGAGGAAGCGATTCGCGTACGAGCGATGTCGTGCCAAGGCTGAGCGATGTGAATCCATCGCTGGAGTTCGAAGCCATCGACCCCGATGGCGATCTTCATGGACGGCTCAGCGTCGCGCTGGGGACGTAGTCGCCGTTCTTCACCATGATTTTAGCGCGCCATCGTGAACAATCGCGCAACGATCATGAATTTCGGACCCGCAGGCTCCCAGGTTGCCTGGCCGCTCCGATGGTCTGCTTTACGCGGCAAGCATGCGACACTCGGCTTGCCTGCCTTTAGCCGTCATCGTCCAACCATGCCCACATTTAGCTTGCGAAGCTAACACTACTTTGGCAGAATCTGTTTGCGCCACGGTTTTTCAAGGAGTTGTTTTCGGCAGTACGGGCACTGCTGAGACGGCGGTCGAAGGATGAGATCGACGATGGCGTGGCGTACGGCGGGCATGGTTGGTTGAGGCGGAGGCCCGTTGATTCTTTTTTTTCCGCCCCGCGTGTGCGAGGCGGCGGTGTTGCAGGAAGGCGTATGCAATCATAGTCATCAGGGCGTGACGATGAAGACCTTGCCACGATCGCCCTTCGAAGTGATCGAGTCCAAGCTCCTCTTTCAACTGCTGATGCGCCTGCTCGCAAATCCATCGTGCCTTGATGGTGGCGGCCAGTGTGCGCAGATCGGCCGCCGCGGGCAGATTGGCCAGATAGTATTTCTTCTCCCCTGAGGCGCGTTGCTCGCCAATGAGCCAAGCTTCGTCGCCTGGGAGATGCTGCTGACCCTTATCCCATATCCGCTGCGGAGGCCCGTCGGCGGTGCGGACGCGGACAGCAGCAAATCGGGCTTTCAACCTGCCTTTCGTCCCGCCGCGCCAACTCACGGTCTTCCACTTGGCGCTCGCCAGCATGTGTTCTGCCGCGATCGATAAAATATCTGGCACGTGGTGCTTTCGTGGTCGACCTCGAACTTTGGTCACCGGCCAGATGAGCTGCACATCAACCGGATATACTTTGAGATGTCGAGGGATGCCGACGGCCCAGGCCAATCCGCGTGCCGTCAGTCCTTGTCGAAACGGCGCGCTATGCCCGTATCCTGCATCCGCCAGCACGCACCCAAAGCGCACGTTGGCCGCGATCGCGGGGTCAATCTCGGCCAAAGCAATTGCCGGCTTGGACCGTGGGGTTCGGTGTTCGACCGGCACGCGGGCGCGCTTCAAACGAGACACATTGCTTGTCCAGCTCTCGGGCAGAAAGAGACGCAGCGCGACCATTACCGGCACTTCGCCGCGCGCAAGTGTCAGTGACACCAGCGTTTGGCAATTTGCCGTTTTGCCAAGAGGCGACGCATATTGAGCCGCGACACCGACTGAGCGATCACCCTTCTTCGGCATTGCCGTGTCGTCAATAACGAGCACGGCATCCTGGCCGCCGACAAGCCGGTCGGCCTGATTGAGCAGCTCCGATTCCAGCGGTGTCGCGTCCCAGACACCATCGGCGATGAAATGGTGCAGTTGATCGTAGTTGCCCGATGCAACGCGCTCCGCCATCGGTTGAACGCTCTTGCGATCGCCGGGACCGATTAGCCCCGCAACGTACAGCGGACACATCCGCTGTCGGGTCTTATGACCCAGCCGATCCAGGAACGGCTTCAGCCAGCGTTCGAGTTCATCTTCCCATTCTGCCATGGTCAGCCCTCCAAGAGCCGACCACCCATGAATCATTGAAAAATCGATTCGGGAATCCTAATAAAAGGCTCAAATCCAACAATCTGCCAAAGTAGTGCTAATCCAAGGGAGCATATTCAACCCTAGAATGCACTACCGGACGCTGCGGTTTTCCAACAGGATTGTCTCCAGCACTGAGAAGCCCAAGTGTCACGACGCCTAATGTTTTTTTTCGATGGCAGCAGCAATGTAGCTGCTGGTGCAAAGGCCGTGATTCCTACAAACGTGTTTCGCTTAAATCGCGCGTTCACCTACGGGTTTTCGGGTATCCCCCAGATCACATTTTACTTTTCCGGCGTAGGCACGAGGCGCGACCGTCTGTCGGCAGCTACCGGCGCGGGATTCGATGAAATCGTTATCGAGGCGTACGTTAACTTAGCATCGAACTTTCTTAAAGGAGACGAAATCTATCTGTTTGGTTTTTCACGAGGTGCTGCGGCAGCACGAGCGCTGAGCGGTCTAATTTCGCACCCCGGCCTCCTGCCCGCTGACTTCCTCGACCGATTTCCTGAATTATGGAGGCATTTTACAAGCAAGAAGCTTAGCTCGCAGAACCGCGCAGATCTTTTCCAAAAATTTGAGTCGCAACTCCACGGGACGCGCCCCATTGTCCAGTTCTTGGGTGCCTTTGATACTGTTGCTGGATCAGACTGGGATCGAATGAATTTGTTCGGCAAGGTGAGATTCAACTCACTGACGTTAGATAACTCGGTCGAACGCGCGGTACAGATTCTTGCCATCGACGACGACCGCAACCCCTCTTTTTCACCATTGCTTTGGGATGGCAAGTCGCGGGACGACCAAGTCTTGGAACAAATTTGGATGCCCGGAGTCCACGCCGACATCGGAGGATGTTCTAACGATCGCTTTCTCGGGGATGTTGCCCTCCTGACCATGCTTGATCGAATTAGAAATCATTGCCCCAAGCTCGAAATTGACGACGAGCTGTTTGTACCAGCGCTCCTTAAGAGTTTGCGACGAGCCACGCACATCGAAATTACGAATGAACGTACTGGCCTTAGAAAGCTTCTTGCCCAAGCGCCCCGCTCCATTGGAGTACACGAAACTGAGTTTATCCACTCTATCTTTAATTCCTTGGCCGACCGCGAATTCACGATCAAGGGCACAAAACAACGGTACGACCCGACACACTACAATCGCAGGCTTGACGTCTTGCCCATGCACCTCGACGAAGAGCTATACCAATTGTGCAAGCTTTTGCTGCGAGAACAACCACCCGAACCCAGGAGGTAGTTTGATTGCAGATGTTGAACGCTTCATTGTGGGCATCGTCCACGACTTGCTCAAGTACTTTAGCGTCGCCCGTTTCTATTTTCCAAATGACCAACGATTGCCGAGCCCTTATCCGCAGCGGCGGTGAAGCCTAAGCGGTCGGAGACGGGACCCAATTAGTCACAGCTTTATAGAGTACTTTGGTCCTATCTGAATCGCGACCGACTCTCGCTGAACCTAGCTCCATGCTAGAATATGTGGCTGGACGCCGGGGCATCTGGTTCACCAGCTGGCTTCAATATATCGAATTCTTCGACGAGCCCATGTTGCCGCTTTCTCAGGACGGCCGGCCATCATTCCAGCTCAATAGTTTACAATGCGAGGATTACGCTCTACGGTTGCACAAGGGGGATAACCAATGCGCACAAGGTTGGGATTTATTTCAGCTTTTCCTATTGCGTTGGCGGGGTGTGGTTATATCCCGACTTTGCCGCCAGACACGGATCTTCCTATTCGGGAAATTCTGTTGAACGCGAGCTGCGAGCTCCAGGGATCTTTAAGATATCTCGACAACCCCCAATTCGCACGTTTCAAGGCGCGACAATGGCTTATCACAGTTGCGCTGTTGCCTAGAGTCGACACAGGCATCTCGGCCGGTGTCGCATTTTCCGGGAAGAACGGCAACCACACCTACGGAGTTGGGTCGGGTGGCGACGTCAAAGGTGCTCGTAGTAGCGGTGTCACTTATAATATGAAATCCCGGGAACTCATCTTCTCCAAAGCGCTTCCATGCGAAAATGCGGCTCCCACATTCAATGCTCTAAGCCAAAATCTCCGGGTCGGAGAATGGCTGATTAGGACCGCATCGGCGATGGACCTGAATCCCGTCGCAGAAATCGACAAGCCCACCTTCAATTCGCAGATAACGATCAAGTTCAGCGGTGATGGAAGCTATAGTTATCTTTTTCCCGTCGGCACCCCGTCCGCATCGGTCGCAGGCAGTTATAGTATCGACGAACAACTTCAAATTTCGCTTTTGCCATTGGATCCGCCTCCTGTGCACTACAGCGTCACGACGCTTCCCGTGAATGGCTTAAAGAGCTCAAGCACCGCTAACAGCGCGACGCTCACCAGCATGCAGCAAGCGCAGCGCCGCGGCGACACCATCCAATTGGACACAACGCTGCGAAATCTTCGGATTCTCCAATAAAATAGGCTCGATCGTGAAGTACATTCTGCTGCTTCTGTTCTTTACCACTCCTCCTGCTCCGCACTTGGACGCCCCAACGCGCAAGGCTAAGAGCGTATGGACATTCAAAAGCAGTACTTCCTTGGAATTCGATAATCGCAAAGCTTGCGAGACAAACGGACAGATCGTTATCGACGGGCTGGATGACGTCGATACCATGACCGCAACGGGCTGGTGTTTTTGCAAGGCAGAGCCTGGGACGGTTTGCACAGACGACAAGCAAGCGCTTACAAGCTCCAAAGAATTTAAGGGCTTTTCGACGATGAAGGTTCAGCCGAGAGCGAGCGAGGAAGCGGTCGAACCTGCGGTCAATCAGCTTCTACCTAGGTCGCTCAACGCGATTGCAAAACAAAGCCTGACTAGGAAGCCGCGTTAGTTGTGACTCAACGAAGCTCAAGATTTCTGCCAATTTTCCTGGAAAGGGAAGCGCTGTCCTACTTCGAATTACAAATGTGCTCGTTTCACACGGGGTCTAGGGCGGGCGTGATTACAGCCCAAGTATCAGACATACCGTAATCGATTCGAACCGGAGATCACGAAACTGACCGCTCTGGACGCCTCAGAGAAGGCTGAGGATATCGAATCCTCATCACCCAAAAAAATTCTCCGCCCAGACTTTCAAATCGATCATTGAACATCTTCTTCAGATTGTCCTCAGCGGATTTGGCCTGTTCGCCGCCAGGGAAGGGTCTGGAAATCAATGAGACCGTCCAACGAAACGCACACGCGGTCGGCAGATGCGCGTTGTGAGTTGCACAACGCTGCTTCGGCTCTTTGGCATGTCCCACTTTTACGATTACCTTGCCGATGGTCTCATGACTGCTTCGGCCAAGGAAACTAGCTACATCGCCGTCTAGCTTCAGAACGTAGAGGCGATTTTCACCATCCTCGATCGTGAAGGCTCGGTCGCCGAACGTTGGCGTTACACCCGCACTAGGCTGAAAGAACCTGCGTAGCTCCGCCTCACCTTGTGTCTCAGTCAACGGAAGCGGGGGTTCGCCGTACACATTGGCCGGCGTAACTGGCAACGCCAATGCTCGCTCAGCCTCGTCTTGGGTAAGCAACTCGCACCGGGAGGCAATCAAAACTGGATTGTGCGTCGCAAAGGTAGTGCGTGCGAGATTGTGGGCCTCAATCCTGCGATTTACTCGCCATGCTCGCTTGACAGGCACGGCGTATGTCCATCGGTCCTTCCAACCATTTTCGAGCTTTCTGTGCCGCTCTGCTTCCGACGAACGCTCAGAATCTACGATCGGTACGGGCTCAATCTCTAAAAATCCAAGCAACTGTCGACGCTGTTCCGGTCGCGTCTGGTCTTGATCAGCGCCGTAGATCAAAACCAGATCCCCGTCTTGGTATTCACGAATAAATCGGTCCCGGTTTCCCTCGTTGGTGAAACCAAGATAGCCGCCGTCCTCTGGACCGAAACCCCAGAAGGCGCGAAGCCACACTCGTCGCTCTGGTATTCTTGTTAGCTCGTCCGCCACGATGTCCCCCGGTAGTTTTGATCTCTCAGTGCTCGCAGTGTTCAATCGGCCGTGATAGCCATCCAGCACACGAGCCTTAATCCTGTTCCGTTATCGGTGGCAGTGGAGGCGGCGCCGTATAGCGCTCAAGACCCGTGGCCAATATCCACTCGATCAGCCTGAGACTTCGTCCCACGGCTGCTCCAGCTCGGTCGCGGAACTGTTCTCTCAACAAGCCTTCCTCGCGCCTGGGCCACGGAGCTTCCAAGATGTCGAGCGCCTTGTTCACTTTTTCCAAATCGGTATCGATTGGAGGGTGAGCTCGAATGAATCCAGCAACCTGTCTGTTCAGCAGACGAACCTGGGGCTGAAGATTAGCCGGATCTGCGAGCTCGTCCCACTCAGTCAAAATACTGGCACGTGCGGCATTCCAAAACGCAAACACGCCTTCGCCGAGTTCCGGTGGAACTTGCCGCGTGGTGTCCTCCGTGCAGTCAATAATGCGAAGACATGCTCCTGTTTCGCGAACAATCGCATCGACATCTTGCTGTGGCTGCCAATCATGGGTGGCAGGCACAAACCTGAGGAAGTTGCGCCGTCCCTCAGACAATTCAACTTCCGCGCAAAAGAGCACGCCTGAGGCACTCCCCTTTCGAAATCCGCTCCCCGCCCGCCCAGGCAGTCCAACGATCGCCTCGCGGTCAGCCTGCAGAGCCGCACGGAGCCTGTGCCGATATTCTTCACCAGTTTGAGCCGCTGAGGCAGTCCCGCCCTGCTCAAACAAGGTGGGGTCTTCTTGAGCAAGCTTTTCAATCTCGGAGCGGGTCTCTGAAAAGACCTGTTCTCCGGAATCCGCGCCGTGTACCGGTGACGTGCCAACACCGATACTCTTTGCCGCCTGCGTAAGTTTTCGAAGTATTCGCGCCTCCAGCGCAAGCAATTGGTCCAAGCGGTCGGCGGGAAAAACCGTGCGGAGAAATACGCGCGGGTGCGGGCTACCAATACGATCAATGCGTCCATGGCGCTGAACCAGGTCGCATCGGGTTCCAAGGTAAATCGTAGTTCAGGATATTGCGGCACTGCTGGAGATTCATTCCTTCTGCCAGCACGTCCGTAGTAATGAGCAAATCGAACAAATCCGCCTGACCAGGCGGAGGCTCACTGGACTCTGGTGCGAATCCCCATACCGCGTGATTGCGATCTGCATCTTCTCCTTCAAGTCCTCCACCGGCAACCGCGACGACTCTATTCCGATAACCAGCGAGGCGCGGATCTGTATCAACTCGTTTTGACCTGCCACTGAGTATTTCCTCCAGAAGGAGTTAGAGTCCGGCCCGAAGAAGGACGGACAGATGAAGCGAGCAAGGTTCACAGAAGAGCAGATTATCGCGGTGTTGAAGGAGCATGAGGCTGGAGCAAAGACGGCCGACCTGGCTCGCAAGCACGGGGTCTCGGAAGCAACGATCTACATTTGGAAGGCCAAATTCGGCGGCATGGACGTTTCAGAGGCGAAGCGGCTGAGGGCGCTGGAAGACGAGAACGCGAAGCTGAAGAAGCTTCTATCTTTTAAGCGAAAGGCTGGATACAAGACTTCCATGGATCAGGGCAGCAGTCCATATGGTCGGCGGCCCCGAAGCGCTCGACTCATTTCGAATGGCCGAGATAAGTTCTGGTGGCGCCCCCCTGAAGTTGAGCGCCGCACTAGCGGAACTTCTGGTTTTAGGCACGCTTACGGCTAACGAGCTGATCGAGGTCTCGCGGCAATCATTCAGTATCGATCAGTTCCGAGAACGTCTCGATCTCGATTTTGCGGCATTCAATGCGAGCCTCGCCGCGACTGGTGGCACACTTGACACCTACCCCGAACTGCATGCCTCGCAGGTGTTGAACTTTGTGATCGAGAATGAAATCTCGATCATTGATGCGTTACGCAACGCCGTCGCGCCGATCTTGACAGGCTTTGCTTCAGCTCACGACTACGCACGTTCAAAAGACGAGATCAGGAAGATCCCAGCCGATCCCGCCTGGCTGCCGGTTCATCGATTAGTCCCGGACGACCTGATCACCGACCAGGTCGCGAAGTGGTTGAGGGCGAAAGGCGCTCACCCTCTCGGTAGCAATGAATACGACCTCGAACCTGTGTCGCAAGTCCGTTCCGTAAACGTCATCGCCATTGCGAAGTTTTCGGCTTCGGCCGCGCCTATCGTCCGCACCTGGTGCGCAGCCCGCGGATTATCAGCGGCTTAACTCGTTAACGGCGGAATCCGGCCTTCGCAGCGTACTTGAGGCTGCTGGCGTCGTCGATTTTCGACGGCTGGACGATGCCGCTCTGTTGAGATGGTGCGACGTGCTCAAGCTTTGGCCTGGCGGAATGAAGCCAACGCTGGACCGTGAAGCTCTGGGAATAAAGGTCACGGACGTTGAAGCAGAGACCAAGAAGGCGCTCGAAGAGGCAGTGAGGGTGGCCACGAAGGCGCGTTCAGTGCTCTTCAATGGTCGCAACGTTGATCCCGTCGGCGCCAACTGGACGCTAATCTCAAGTGAGATCGAGACAAATCTTTCAAAGCAAATCAAGACGGCCACCCTTGGCAGGCTCGCCGATCTCGCCCCCGTCAACCAGGGAACTTCGAATCAATGGAACCGATCGGGCCCCCGGAAGGCATCTGGACAGCATACTTCGCAAATTCCGCAACCGAAGAAGGATATGATCGGCCGACTTGGCGAACTGGTTGTCTACCATTGGCTCAAGGAACGATTGCCGACTCAGGACATCGATAAGGCATGGGTGTCAGAGAATGGTTTTCGACAACTGGGCAAGCAGGGCACGGATAGTGCGGGCTATGACTTCGTGGTCGAATATCGCAGGCAAACTTGGCAGATCGAGGTAAAAGCTAGTCTGGGAGACCATCAACGTTTCGAGATGGGCGAAACGGAGGTAAGGGCGGCCAGGGATGCCGCCAAACCTAGGTCGACCATCCGCTGTTGCATCATCTATGTCGCGGATCCCCATGACCCTGCGAATACCCGCATCGACGTTCTGCCGAATCCGCTGAGTGCAGAAGCTGATGGAGTGCTGGACCTCCTAGGAGAGGGCGTGCGCTTCGGTTTCAAACGTCGGTAGCGAGCACCATCATTAGTTGGATTGGCTTTTCCCCGATGGAGGACAGATGGGGTGGAGTTCTACGGCCGGCATGCGAGTAACGTGCTACGAGGCCCTAGCCGGCAAGGTCTGCGCGGGCCTACTTCGACCAGTATGTGCGCGGCCTCGAATGCAAGTGCGTCCAGTGCGACGAAATCTGGTCGTCGACCTTTGATATAGCAGCGACCGAGGTGGACCTTGGCCTTCATGTGCCCGATCATAGTGGACGTCTTCTCTTCCGTTGACGGCGCCGAACACGCGATGCTTCCGGGACCGAGAAAGACGGGGTGCGGGGTTCTGTGCCTCGTGGCCTCGATATCGCTTATCGACATAACAAGCGCGTCCTAGCTTTGGTCAAACGCGGCCAATCTGCTGTCGTTCAAGTTGTTGTCCTTATAGAAGGACGCGAGTCTTTCCCGCACTGGCTCGCCGCGGCCAAGCCCCAGAAATCGGACGGCGTTGCCATAGAAAACCTGCGCCATTGCGTCGGCATTGAAGCCGCAGTCGTCGCGCAGGAATTTCGCAAGAGCCTCGGGATAACGATCATGCCGACTTTCGACGCCAAGCATGAGCCAATCGGTACCGAACAATAAATGCCGGACGTCCGGATCGAATGTCCGAACGAAGCGCCTCATCGTTTGGCTCAGTTGCCGGCGCTTCGCGGCATTCCCCTCCTCCAGCACTTCGGAGAAGTAACTCAAATCTGCGAACAGCGGCTTGTTGCGATCCTCCGCAATCGTGCGGCCGAATGTCCACTCCCAACTGCTTTCCGGCATTTTGGAATTTCGTGGCGCGCCTACTGAGACATAGGAGAAGCGGCCGAAATGAGCGAAGGCGAGCCGCAGCGACGGATATTTCCGCAGCGCCGGCAGCCAGTGCGCCGGATCAGCTCTCCGCGCATAGTCGGGGCCAGCTGCGTTGGATTCGGCGGTATGAGCGATGATCGACGCCGACAAATTCGTGCAAAGTGCAAAGAGATCATCCATCGCGCGGTTCAGGTCAGCGCTGACCCTCTGGTTCAACTTTTCGATGATCTCGCGTGGATATTGCTGTCCGCGGGCATTGCCGGTCGGCTTGAAACCCATCGGCGGATAAAGCTTTACGCCTAGGAAGCCGTGCTCAATGATCGCCCTTCGTACGATCTGAAGCGGCGCTGGTCCTGGCTCCGAGAAACGGCGGTGAAACACTTCGCGGAGTGGGTCATAGCACACATAGCCATGCAC
Source organism: Bradyrhizobium sp. 137 (assembly GCF_023074095.1). Taxonomy (NCBI): domain Bacteria; kingdom Pseudomonadati; phylum Pseudomonadota; class Alphaproteobacteria; order Hyphomicrobiales; family Nitrobacteraceae; genus Bradyrhizobium; species Bradyrhizobium sp. 137. The sequence continues at coordinate 464,234 of NZ_JADPKU010000044.1, read as the reverse complement.
GGCCGGACCATCGGGCCGACGAGCGATCCGACCCATCACCTGAACTTGGTCCATCAGCGGCGAGGCCACCTCCTCGCCGAGCCATTTTGAGTAGTCGACCAGGGCCGGCGCCAACAGGATGGGTTCATAGCCTTGCCGTTTGTGATAGTCCGCGAGGTGATCCACCAACGCATGACGGTACATAGTGAACAGCGTGAACCAGCGCAAATATACGCCTACGTCGAAATTCGAATTGAAGGCGTTTCGGGCCGCGGCCTGCGTATCAGTCGAAGCTGCCGAGAAATCCTCGTGGCGCACGCCGCCTGCTCGCAATACAGCCCCCTTCAGGGCCGCGGCCCCGGCAGCCGATCCCGGCTGTCGCGCTAGAGAAGACGGGGAAGGCGGGGGCTCACGCAGAAATTCAGCAACGCGCTCAATCGTGATCGCACTCGCAGCGTTGAAATCTCGCGCCGCATTGTCCGCCAACCCCAAGCCGTCAAGCAACGCGATTTCGGTTCGGGCGTCCGGGGCACGACCACTGGTGATCCGGATGAAAAGTTCGATGAGCCAATCGAGCACGTCGTTGTTGCCCAGCGCGAGCACGTTTTCTGTCCCCTGTTCTGGGTGCTTGTGCAGGAAAACGATCTTCAGAAACCGCCGGGCGGGAAGGTCCGTTGAGTTGAAGACATGCGCGTGGATATCGATCAGCCGACGTGTCGCCGCCGAATTCGAAGCGACCTGCGAAAGCGCCGGCCGGCCGACCCAAGCGGCCGCCGGCAGCAACGAAAGTAATTGCACAAAGTCCCGGCGCCGCATGCCTCCCCCAAAGTTCGCAAGTTCCCGAGGTGGTCTATTCAACTGGTTATCGTTCTAAAATACAACTTTCATTTGTGTTTGTCTGATGTACAATGGAAATGTGCCGGACCTTTGATTACGCTGTCCGAAGCTCATCGTCGGATCGCGTGAAGAGCGTCCGGATCGCATTGCAACGACGAATTTATACCATCAAGCAATTAGAGGCTCGTTATGAGAGCATTATCGATTTGCGCGCTTATGGCCGTTACGTGGTCGTTTGCGCTCACAACATCCGGCATTGCACAAAGCGAGTCGGAACAACAGCGTCATATCTATCAAGCCGCTGTGACCGATCCGAGCAATAAAGCGAAGGTCGACGCTTTAGTAGCCACGCTGATCGAGGTCCCGCCAGGGTCGGGAAGGTACCTGGTCGAAGGGGACATATTGCTGTCTCGCAGCGAACTCGAAACCTATCTGAAGGGGCTGCGGACGCCGCAGGCCAACCAGGTCAGTTCGGATGAGCTGATCGTCAATGTGTTTGGCGGCCGATTGGACTATCTCGCAGCGCCGGCGCGGCGGCGGATGACCTATCACGTCCAAGCTAATACATTTCCAAGCGTTGCTGCAGCGCGTACCGCCGAGGAGAATTTCCGAAAAGCGGCTGTCGAATGGCAGGAAGCGTGCCCCGAATGCGCGATCTCCTTTGTCGAACTGAGCCAAGCCGAGGTCAGCTCCGGCAATGTGCCTACCTTTGTCGTAAAATATGAAAACGTCGCCGGCGGACCGATAGCCCGCGCGTTTTTCCCGAGTTCGCCCAACGATGACCGGCAAGTGGTCATTTTTCCTGGCTATTTCGATCCCGCGATGGGCTTTGACCCTGTGGGCGTATTGCGCCACGAAATAGGGCACATTCTCGGCTATCGGCACGAGCACATCCGTAACATCCCCGGCTGCTTTACGGAGGGCAACAGCTACAAGCCGCTGACGCCCTACACGCCAAATTCCGTCATGCATTACTTTTGCGGCGGCGCCGGAAGCCTTGACCTAACTATCCGCGATTCGGACAAGCGCGGTCATCGCTGCCTCTACCTGACCGGCGCACCATGTCCACAGACTGTCGCCCGACAATAGTCGACCAAACTGGAGGGTAGGGTCATGCGGCTTCGTAAGTTGTTACTCGGCATTCTGGCCGCTGCTATGGCATGCCTATCTGAACCGATATTCAGCGCCGGCGCAGTAGCTGCCGACGAGATGGCATCCTATCGCATAGAGTTCCTTGGCAATGATCCACCGAACGACTGGGCGCGGCTCGCCACGGCCCTGATAGAGCGCAACTTGGTGCCGATCAAGACGGCAGAAATTGATCAGAAAGTCGGCCCCTGCGGAACGATGTTAGGTCTACTTGGCTTTCGCACCGCGCGCCTTGGCTGCACTTCAAGCATGGAAGGCTTGTTGTTAAAGCTCAATGCCAAATCCCCGGCAGTCGAAAAAACAGATGCAACGTCACTCCCAAGTCGGACGGCAACACAATTCGCTTATCCGGACCTGCCGATCGAGGAGATGACTTATTCGCAGTCGTTCGATCGCATGCATGCGACCGAAGAGGATCGCTACAACAAGGCCGTGAGCAGCAGAAAGACCTTCGCCGCCGATGAAATCAACCGAGGCGCGCAGACACAGGTGGTTTTCCGCGGATTCCGGACCAAAGTTGCCATCCCTGATCGGGAGGAAAACGACGCTTTCCTGAGGTCGCTGCAGCGCTACGACCAAGCGATTGGCCGGCGGAGCGTGCGCGTGGTACCGCTGGGCGGTGGTCCTGCGCTGAAATCCTTCAATTCGGCTAGCCCCGACGGCTGGTTTAGCGACTGCCGCCAGAAAATATCTGCCGTAACACCAAAACCGCACTATGCATCTTTACTCGGGCTGTCGGTAATGCCGGCCTGTGCGATGAAATGCGCCGGGGACAATTGTCCGGAGATCGTGTTGGTCGACGGTAAGGCCGCGCCACACCCGCATATTGTCGGCTCCATCCCGGATCCGGAGCCACCCGTCATCAACGCTGCTGGTGCGCCACAAGATGAATTTGCCAAACTTTGCCCCTGGGTCGCGTACAATAAAACTGAGCATCACGGAACGCATCTTGCCGGAATCATATTCAGCGCCAACCAGCCCGACAGCTTTGTCGGGTTAGCGCCAGCGGCGAGGCTTGATACGCGCGCGTTCGATAAGATGACTGAGTGGCAACTTGGCGATGTAGTCGCTGAAAAGGCCTATGATGGCTTACGTTTGTTCGTTTTCGCGAGCAACTTCCTCAACGGCAATACGGTGGACCCATTGCCAGACCTCGACGAGCGGCTGCGCAAGCCGTTCTTTATCGAGGACATCAGGGACGGAGAAAAGCTTTGGGTTGTTGCAGCAGGCAACAGCACAATTAACATCCAGCCGAACAGTCGGTTGTCGCCGATGAACATCGGAGATCTAAGGAACGTGCTGGTGGTAACCGCTTGCGAAGACTGCTTCACACGCAATGCGAAAGTTGCCGATTGGGCCAACTATTCGACCGCAGGCCTGGTCGCACTCGCTGCGCCGGGAGGCACCCTTGCTACGGGCATACCATCTACGGCTTCCAGTTCCCAGTATGCTGTGACCTATGGCACCTCGCAGGCTGCGGCGATCGTGGGCGGTCTTGCAGGTGCGATGATGACCTGCTTCCCCGACCGTTATCGTAACACCCGCGAGCTCAAGGTCCGCCTTCAGTCCGCCGTGCACCCCCCTGCCAGCTCCGCGCTGGCGCGCAAGGTCTCCACCGGTGTCGTCAACGCCGACAAAGCCCTAAAAGATCCTGGTATTCATCATGTCCAAGTCAAGTCCGAAGCCGTCAAGCGCGTTAAGGGCCTGCAATGGTGCCGCGACAAGATCGAGTTTATCGACCCGGTGTCGCGTCGGCCGCTGGAGGGCGGAGGAATCGATCCACGCCGCATACGGCACTTGGTGCGCGACGAAATTCCCGACACGGGCCCCGTCTGGTACGCCTTTTATGAGCCGGTCAATCGCGCGAATGCGATCGTGAAACGGTACGGACCGGGTCTGCTCGTCGGAACTCAGCCGCTGCTTCGCGTTAGATACGAGGAAGGCGCCTTGCTGTCCGAGCCTATATCGATCAACGACGTGGAATTCATACTGTCAGGTTTCGAGGGATCGAACCAAGTGCTTCCCTCGGGCCGATGTTAATGTGCAAGCGCTTGGTAGTCTCGGCTTTCCTTTCCGTTACAGTTTGCAATACGGTTTTTGCAACCCCTTGCGAAACACAAGCAACAATTGCAACCGAATTCGGCCGCTTCATTCCGTGGCAGCGCATCATCAAGGTTGGCGAAAGCAAGCGGCTTGAGAGCGACGATCAGCTGAGATACGTCAGGATTCACTTGCGCAGCATCGCGTCATCGGATGACGCATGGTCGCTGACGATTCGCGACCTAGCCGGCAGACCACTGCAGACGTTTTCGTCCAAACATTTGAAGCCAGGCCTGTCGCAATGGACCGATCGTTTTGCTGCCAACTCCGTCACCCTCGATGTAGTCGGAGCCGTTTCGCAGGTGCCCGTCATTGAAACACTGCAATATGTCGCCGTGCCGAAGGACGCCAAACGGCCCTACTATTCGAAGCAAGACGCGGTGCCGGCCTGGCACGACCTGCATTGTTGCAACACACCGGCGGACCGCCGGCGTGTCGGCGAGTCGGTTGGCATGTTGATCGCAACCGAAGGCAATTCGATCGATGGCGTTTCTCTTTGGACCTGTTCTGGTTTCGTCGTCGCCAGCGATCCGCATGTGTTGTTTGTAACCAACCATCATTGTGGCGGGACTGTTGGCGATACCGCCGATCGCTGGTCGAAGGAGGTATGCAACAATGCGTCGGTTGATTTTTCCTGGGATGGCGACGCGGTGGGTCGCGAGTACAAGTGCAAAGAGGTTGAGGTCCAGGCTCCTAACGACGATCTGGTTATCCTGCGGTTGGAAGCTACCAGAGCGGAAGCGCCGCCGCCGCCGCTCGCCCTTCGTTCAACGCGGGCCGGCGATGTACCGGTGCGGATAATTCATCACCCAGCGGCCGAGGCGAAGAAAGTGTCCAGCAACCTTTGTCAGGCGCTCAGCACGTCCGTCGGCCAGGTTGCCACCGTGAAAGCTTCCCGAGATTTTGCGCATCGGTGCGATACCGAAGCGGGCAGTTCGGGCGCGCCGGTGCTCGACGCTGACAACGTTGTTGTCGGTGTACATCATACCGGATTTGAAAAGACCGATCCGCAATCCTGCGACATGTTGAACAAGGCGGTTCATACGGACAGGCTAGTAGCCATCCTGAAGGCAAATCCGCAGCTCACTGGTTACAAACCTCTCCCGTAGCAAAGTAAGAGTGTCCGCATTTTGGAAGGTTTCGTATCAACGAGGAGGCTAGCCGATGGTAGGCCGTGTTGAATCGATCGCGGCAGCTTTTCTCGCGCTTTCGATAGCACCCGTGGGAGCGACATGCCTCGAAGAAGCAGCCCTTTTCGCAACCCGCGTTTGTGGAGAACTGGCTAGCAGGGGTCGAGCGACTCTTGTGACTGGAACGGGCGAGCTAAACGCTGAAGCAAAGGGCATAATAAGCCGCATACTTGGCTCGGCAGGCGGAGAGTTCAAAGCGGGAGCAGAGTTGTCGACGTATGAGGGCCTAGTAAGAGAGCAATTGGGGGCCAGACAGAATTGATGCTCGCCAATGCAGCATCCGAATGGCTGAGGCGGGAATGAAGCAGGCGTGCACCAAACCCGTGACATTCAAAAATCTGCCGCCACTCCGATTTTGGACAAGCTGGTTGGGCGCGCGAAGAAGTGGTCAACGGAAGTACGGGTGGCGCGGCGGTGGTTACAATCAAGAATCTTATTGTGGCGATCTGACTGCTGCTTCCGTTGCTGCTCGACGCCTTGGCGGGACAGCGTATAGCATTTCGCGCATTGGAAACTCTGAAGAAGGGCGATGGGCGGGCGGCTTGCAGCGGCGTCGTGAGTACAATTATCATTGTTCAATTAAGATCTCATGGGATCCCATTTACAATGAAAGAAGGGACGAAAGGTGCGGAGTGATAAACTAGTTTGGCCACATCGCTGAGCTGGATTATCTGCTTTCCGCCCTTCTCGGCCACAGAGTCTCCGTGGATGCCGACCGGCAAAAAGGCGAAGAGTGTGTTCGGATGGACGAGAAGACGGTCCATCGACCTTCTGCGCAGCTGCGAGCTCCCGCAGCCAAGCCCCCGGCGAATTCAGGCAGTCTCATCAAGCGCCCTCTGCCATGCCTTCACCTCGTCCTCGAACCAGGCGATGCGGCGGGGCGCGATCTCGCGAGCACGCGGAAACCGACCTTCCGACACCTCTTGATCGAGCGCCGACTTGTGAAAGGGACATTGTCGAGCACTTGCTGGTGCTTTTGCAGGGGACGCAGCCCGCCTTCTCTCTCTTTTTCGTTGGCTCACTCCGCAGATAAACTTTCGTCGAAGAATATCCGGCCACGCATTGGCTTGACATCTGTAGTCAAGCCAATGCGTTTGCAGTTGACCAATCAGCCTGATCGCCACCGAGGCCTGGCTCAGGTATACTCCGACACAGTGTCGTGGATCCGCCAGTTCATCGACTCTTCGAAGCGACGCTGTACCAATGTTTTGCAAGCGTCCGGATCGCGGCTGTTCCGGTTGATGTTGATGGAAACCGGACCACCCACACTACCTCGCTGCAAGTCCTAGGCTTGCGTCGTAGGAGGCCGTCCGCGCGACGCGCCTCGATCTGAACGAACTCAGTGATGCCCCCGCAAATGTCAGCCTTTCTTTTTGCGGAGGTTTTTTTGCCATTCGATTACCTCGTCTAAGAAGAAGCCCACCCGCATGGGCGATAGTTCGTGCGATTGAGGGAACCTGCGGTCTCTGACCTTTCTGTGTAGAGTCGCATGGCTGACGGGCACCAGTTTCAGGACCTCTCGGATGGGGATCATCTGTCTCAGGCCGTTTGTGCCGTCATGTTCTTGAAGTTCAGGCATCACATAGCTCCATCGTACCGAATCGGGATCAAACTAAAATAGCAGCGACGTGCTTGCGTCTCCATTTGTAGTGACGCAATTTCGTTTGCAGTCACGCAAATTAGAGGGCCTGGCGCATGCCAGGCACTCTGTTTAAGTGTACTCAGATGCTGTGTCGTGGGTCCGCCAGTTCATCGACTCATCGATGCGACGCTGAACCAGCGTTGCCAGCGCTTCCGGATCATGGCTATTGCCGTTGATGTGGATCGAAAAAGACAATAGGATCCCCGGCGCCGCCCGCTTTGCCCTGATCCTATTCGCTGAACAGATTGAACCAAGACTTTCCCGTTTTCGGCGATGCCGTGAACTTGAAAGATCGACTTGGCCAAATCCAAACCCACCGTGATAATCTTCTCCATGGAACGGGCCGGCCTCTACATGCTGGGCGAGATGCAGGAGTCGCTGACAAAAAAGTTCGCCAAGAAGCGCGGCAACCAGGGTGGCGCACGCCGTGATCTGGAGAACCTACGAGCCGCCATCAATCACCACGCCGACCAAAACCTGCATCACGCGGTCATCAAGGTGAAGCTTCCGCCCAAAGGTGCGCCACGAGATCGATGGCTCGATCGGAGCGAAGCTGCTCGTCTGCTTTGGGCCTGTTGGCGGCACCGGGAGGTGCAGACAATTCATCGCGGTCGCAACAAAGGCGAAAAGATACAAACGGCCAAGTACACCCTTCGCCACGTGGCCCGATTTATCCTGATAGGCCTCTATACCGGCACCCGCGCTGCCGCCATTGCAGCAGCCTCTCCGCGGCGCGAGCACGGTCGGGCATTCGTCGATCTGAACGCCGGGATCTTCTACAGGCTCAAGATCGGTAAGCGCGCCACGATCAAGCGGCAGCCGCCGGCTCCTCTTCCGCCGCGACTCCTTGCACACATGCGGCGCTGGGAGCGGAAGAAGATCATTGCCAACTGCTTCGTCGAGTGGCACGGCCAACCGGTCAAGTCGGTGAAGAACGCCTTCGCGCGCGCTGTAGAGGTTGCCAAGCTCGACGTGACAGACGGCAACGTGACGCCGCACACGCTGCGCCACACCGCGGCAACATGGCTCATGCAGCGCGGTGCTGATCCCTGGGAGGCGGCGGGATTCCTCGGCATGTCAGTGAAGGTTCTGATCGACACCTATGGCCACCATCATCCGGACTACATGCGCGGCGCAGCCTTCGCGATCACGCAGAAGAGCCGGGTGGAGTCCACGAGGAAGGTGCGTACGGCTTCTGTTCGAAAAGCCAGCTAGGTGGACCAATGGTGGACCGGTTGACCGTGAACAAACGCAGATTTTCGTGAATCGCCGTTACAAAGAACGATGAAACATCATGTACTTAGTGTTCGACCCGTGCGCTCATAACGGTCTGGTTGCAGGTTCGAGTCCTGCCGGGCCCACCAGCGCGCTATTTCGGTGTCGGTCCACTTTAAGAACGACTCGCTCGGGCTATAAGAGCGATTCGATTCCGGGCTTTAAGAACGACTCGATTTTGTAAATCGGTGCCCGATCAGGGGAAATCGGCGGCCGGGCTCGAAGGTGAACATTAACGCCGCAAAAATTTCGCCGTGAACAGGATAATGGGTTTTGCGCTGATCGCAAGCGGCCAGCAGCCGCTGGCTGTCGTGGTGCTGGTGCTGCTGCTGATGCCGCCGGTGATCATGCCCGGGCGGATGATGATCGACATGTCCATCATCATGCTGGTCGTGGTGGTCCCGCCGATGATCGGCGCCGGCGCCGATGAGGTCGGCGATGATCGCGTGCATCTTGCTGGGGCGATGATCGCCGGCCCGCCGTCGTGTACCGATTGTTAGCCCTAGCCCTCGTCCAAGCTTCCCAAGAACTGGTCTAGTGTCCGGTCGTCCGTCTCGGCTTGCGCGCGTTGGACGTCGCGGTCCAATTGGTAGACCAAGTCAGCCAGATCCCCGTCATTCAGCGAGGACGAGATCGAACGCCTCGCCTTCGATCACCAGAAGCGGGACGCCTTCATCACCGTAGTGCCTCAGCGCTTCCGCGGTCTGCTTCGGCAGCCACCCTTCGTAGTCCGAAAGCGGGACACGGAAAGAGCCATCATATTTCCGGAGCGTCAGGCGCCTGCTCATCAAGCCCTGGTACTCTCGGTCTCGTTGAGCTCGAGACCGGGCCTGACGGGCTCTTTCGTAGATGGCGCGCTTGACCTCGCGAAGCGCGTCCAGTTCGCCCGCCGCCGCGTTGCTGGCGAACGCGAGTTCTCCATCCGCGGTCCTGGCCAGAAAACCCCGCTTCTCCGAAAGGCGTCCCTTGTAGCCTTTCTTGATGGCGCAAGCCTGCCAGACGTCGACGGCAGTACGCGACGACAAACCGCGGAGAACCTGCGACGACACCTTCTTCAGACTCAGCGGATGGTAGGCCAGAACGGAATGCAGCCCGGCGTCGTGGACGTCGGTCGACCAGTTTCGATGGACCCGCAGAACGCTTCGGTTGAACATCACGCAAGCGTCTTGATGGTCGTCGACGATCTGCACTACCCATTGCGGGGCTCGGGCCGGCATCACCTGCCTCACTAGCGCCGCAAGCCGTTCGTCCGCCAGCACCGGCATCGGAAATCCTCCTCGTTCCTTGCCGATTTGCTCTCGGCTTGCCTACCAGAACTTTAAGGCGGAACGCCGCCGGCGATCCCGACGCGACGCTGTTCGATTCTTCCTCAACGAATCCTTCGAAATTTGTCGAAGCCGCCGTTTTCGAAGGCAACGCATTCTTTCCGATGAAGCGAAGCCGTCGTCGCCTGTCCTCGCGACCTTTCAAATCGTAACGATCAGTGGCGGCCCTCGTTCATCTGCGCTGACCGACCATCGAAGCACACGCGGATCTTCTCCCGCGCACGAAGAAACTCAGCGAGGGCGATGCGCCTGTTGGGCGCGTCGAGAAAGGAAGTGCGACGTGTCCTCCGTACGATCGGGCGCTTGCAGGCGGAACCTGCCTTATCGGGACTGCGATGTAGTCGTCTCCGGGAGCGATGATCCGTCCACCCCGGACACTCTCAGTTGCATCGACGCCAATACTGGCACGTTCGTCGGCATCGCAAGGATAGCAGATCATCGAGAGGATCGTCCGATCACGGACGAGGAGGTCGCGCGCATGATCGGGGGAACGTACCGGTTGGCGTCGATCGCTGTGGACCTGGAAATGGACCTGCTCACCCGGCGGACGCGACGCGTGTCAGACAAGCTGAGACTTCGCCGCCGGCTATGGCGTCGGCGGTACCGCCCCCTGACCTGGAGAGATGAGGTGGAGGACCCAGGGGACGCTCGCTCGCGGTCGCTTCAGTACGGCCCCCGCATTTAACGAGAGATCACGGGCCCTTCGGGCCAAGCGAGACCTCGTCGAGATCGGCCTCGTCCGCATCGACCTCGGCGAGGATGGGCTCTTCGCCGAACGGACGGTTGATGATGGCGAGAGCTTCGGGAGCGGCGTAGATCCGGTTTCGCGCGTATCCGGTCCTCTCCTGCAGAATGCCGGCTTCCTGTAATTGCGCGATGGCCTGATTTACTTGCGCGGGCGACACATCGAGCAGTTGTCCGAGGCGCTTCGCCGTCACAACCGGGTAGTTGTGAAGTTCGTCCAGGGCGCGGATGGCAGCAGATCCCTTTCGGAATTTTCGGCGCTCCCTCCAGCGCCCCGACAAATCCGACAGTGCCGTCCGGGTGCGGATGAGCTCTTCGACGGTACCTGTGACGGCGTCGGCCATGAAGGTGATGATCGGCTCCCAGTCGAGCCGCTGTTGAGCGTCCTTGAGAGAAGCGTAGTACGTGCCCTTCTTGCTTTCGATGTAAGGCGAAAGGTACAAAGGCACGTGCTTCTCTGCCGCCATCATGAGCGGAAGCAGAAGGCGACCGACGCGTCCATTGCCATCGCGGAACGGGTGTACCGCCTCGAAATGGGTGTGCGCGATCGCCATGCGCGTGATGAACCCTTGCGTCATCTGCTGCATGCCTTCGTTCCGCAGGTAGTCGACCGTCTGGGCAAGGCAGTCGGGCACGTCATCGGGGGGCGGAGGATTCAGGCTGGAATATGCGATGTCTTTGTTTCCGCCGATCCACACGACGCGCGTACGGAGATCGCCGGGAACGTCCTGATAGTCGGGGTCGTCCTTCATCACGGCGCGATGGAGGTCCTTGATCAGGTCCATGGTGAAGACGCTATAGCCGGCCTTGGCGGCTCTAGGGATGAATCCGTCCAAGGCAACGGCGTAGTTGCGGACTTGACGCGCTTCGTCCCGGGCGCCGTCGTCGCCCGTCTCTTCGACGGAAAGCAGTTCGTCGAGAGTGCTCTGGGTACCTTCGATCGAGGAGGAACTGACTGCCTCTCGTCTGGTCAGGACCCGGCTGACGATGTAGGGGTCCTTCATCTGGGCGGCGATGGCGTCGACCTTGCCGAAGGAGGCTTGGGCGGCTTCCAAGGCTTTCACCGCCCCGCCCACGAACACGCCGTCCTCCGGGGGTGCCGGCGGGACGATCCCGTAATGAGAATCGTAGGGCGGCGGAAGCCGCTTCAGGGTCTCGCGGATCGTATGGCTGAGATCGCTGCGCTTCATAGGAACCCAGAATAAGACGTCGTTTTCCTGTTTTATATTTTGGGTTTCGGTAAAAAGCCATAACAGGGTGAGATCGCGGGGCAGCTTATTTTGGCTTTTTGGGTCTCACGCCTCCGTTCTTTAAGTTCCCATTAACCAAGCCATGACCCTCAAATGGGTACTCGGAAACGGGAATTAGGCCGCCAAACCGCGCCAACCGCGGTCCGTTTGAGGAGATTCGTGAGAAGATTCTCGCTGCCTCCACCCGTTCAGGCGGCTGGGTCGGTGCGGCTATGGTCGCCGCTTCGTCGGCAAAAACGGGCTGCTGGCCATCTTTGCGGCACATAGCACTCGACGGCATGGTTCGGGCATCCGGAGCGCCCCCAAGCTGGCGGATTGACGATCCGAGCAGCCGGGACGCTTGGATACCACCTGGAATCGACGCCGACGAGTGATGGGGCGCTTACCGCCCGGTTTTCCGTGCTCTCGACGGAGCGAAGCGCCGACCGTTCCAAGCGAACGACCTGACACCCGCGGCATCGACGACCTCGATGCCCGCCGTCCCGCCCTCCTTCGTCAATTTCATGTCACGTGCGTAGACGCTGAAGACGAGCCACTGGCGTCTGCCGTCGTCTGCGAAGACCTCGTGGAGGCAGCCGCTCGGGCGGCACACCAGAGACGGCCTGGCGCAGGCGAAGTCTTCGAAGTGCTGTGCCCTAAAGCGCAGTCCCGACGCTTCGATGAATACCAAGAAATAGTGTGACCGGGCCGGCGCATTGCCGCAGGCCTCGACGTGCCCCGCGACATGGCGGCGGATATCCTTGGGCAGTCCCTCGATGTGTTCGGGTGCCCAGGGGCGCTCGGCGGCCATGCTGCCGCGGGAGTTGGCCTGGCCTGTCATCGTCGTTGAGAGCAAGGACAGATTTCGCAAAGATCGCGGCCGGCGCTTTCATGCTACCCTCCCGAAGGTTTGAGCAGACGCAGCGCGTTCACGGTCACCAGCACGGTCGCGCCGGTATCGGCGAGGATGGCGGGCCATAGACCGGTGATCCCGACCACGGTGGTGACCAGGAAGACCGCCTTCAATCCCAGCGCGATGCTGATGTTCTGCCGGATGTTGCTCATGGTCCGCTTGGACAAATCGACCATGGCCGCGATGTCCGACACGCGACCGTGCAGCACCGCGGCGTCCGCCGTCTCCAGCGCCACGTCCGTGCCTCCGCCCATGGCGATGCCGACGTCGGCGGCGGCGAGCGCCGGCGCGTCGTTGATGCCGTCGCCGACCTTCGCCACCACGGATCCCTGTTGCTGGAGCCGGCCGACGATGCGCTGCTTGTCCTCGGGTAGAAGCTCGGCCTCGACTTCGATCCCGAGCTGTTTGCCGATTGCGACGGCCGTCCGCCGGTTGTCGCCCGTCAACATCATCCTCCGGATGCCCGCGTCCGATAGCAGCTTGAGACCCTTTTCGGCGTCAGGACGGGGCTCGTCGCGCATGGCGATCGCACCTGCGATCTTCTCGTCGATGACGAGCAAGGAGACGGTCTTACCTTCGTCGTTGAGCACCGCGATCCGCGCCTGCTGCGCGTCCGAAAGGGCCGCCAATTCCGCAGCCGCCTTCGCTGAACCGAGGAAAACCTCCATCCCATCCACGATCGCGCGCACGCCCTTGCCGCGGTTAGCCGACGCGTTGGAGGCCGGCGGGATCCGCGTCTTCGCCTCCGCCGCTTTCGACAGGATCGCGGTGGCAAGCGGATGGCTCGATCCGGATTCGAGCGCCGCAGCCATCCGCAGAACGTCCTCCGCGCTGCGGGAGAAGCCGACGATGTCCGTCACCTGCGGCTTGCCCGCGGTGAGCGTGCCAGTCTTGTCGAAGCAGGCCACGGTGATCCGGCCGATCTGCTCGAGAACCGCGCCCCCCTTGAGCAGAAGTCCCCGGCGGGCGCCGGCAGACAGGCTGGCGGCGATGGCCGCGGGCGTGGAGATGACGAGAGCGCAGGGACATCCGATCAGGAGAACGGCCAGCCCCTTGTAGATCCAGCCGACCCCGTCACCGCCGAACAGAAGCGGAGGTGCGACGGCGACCAGGGCCGCAACCACGACAACCCCGGGAGTGTAGTACCGCGAGAACCGGTCGATGAAGCGCTCGGTCGGCGCCTTGGACTCCTGCGCCTCCTCGACCAGGCGCACCACGCGCGCGATGGTGTTGTCGGCCGCCGCGGCGGTCACCCGCACCCGCAGCAGGCCGTCGCCGTTGACGGTGCCGGCGAACACGCTCGCGTCCGCGCCCTTTCGGACGGGCGTGCTCTCGCCGGTGACCGGCGCTTCGTCGACCGTGCTCTCTCCGGAGAGGACGACACCGTCGGCAGGGACGCGGTCACCGGGCCTGACCTGGATCGTCGCTCTGATTTGCAGGCTGTCGGCGGGCACGTCCCGCACACCACCGTCTTCCTCGAGGCGAGCGGTCTTCGGAACGAGTGCCGTCAGGCCTTGGATGCTGGCGCGGGCGCGGCCTGCGGCAACACCTTCCAGGAGCTCTCCGATCAGAAATAGAAAGACGACGGTCGCGGCCTCCTCGGTCGCTCCGATGATCACCGCGCCGACGGCAGCGATCGACATCAGCATTTCGATCGAGAACGGCGTGCCGGCCCGCGCAGCGGCAATCGCGCGGCGGGCGACAGGAACGAGGCCGACCAGCATCGCAACCAGAAAAGCCCAGTGCGCGGTGGCGGGTACGGCCTTGCCCAACGCGAATGCCGCAGCGAGAGCGATGCCGGATCCGATCGCGAGCATTCCCTTTCGGGTACGCCACCAGGCGGTGGCATCGTCGTCACTCGAACGGGTCTCCTGAGAGGTTTTTCTTCTTTCGCCCGCGAAACCGTCGCTCTCGGCGCTGGCCACCCGATAACCAAGACTGGAAATCCGATTCCCGATGTCGTCGCGATCGAGGCCGTCGTGTCCCACAGTGACGGTGCCGCCGGCGACGGAAACGGACACGTCGGTGACGCCGGGCATCCGGATCAGAGCGTTCTCGATCTTGGTTGCGCAGCTTGCGCAATCCATGCCCTCCACGCGCACGCGCGTGGTCTCCACCGACACGACTTCCAGATCCGTTTCTCTGTTGATCATCACGCTGTCCTTAAGGGTCGAGAGCTAGAGGACGATCTGACGTCCTTGATCCAGGTTCGATAGCTTGCGACTGCCGTCATCGCACAGATGCCGCCCAAAGCCACGAGCATCTGGAAGGCGATCGATCCGGAGACAAGTTCGATCAGGAAGTGCCCGATGAAGGACAGAAAGATGCCGACGCAGAACACCTCGAGAGAACGCTCGCCGCAGATCGACGACGGTCGCAACAGCGGCGATGTCAGCCATGAGGCGTGGCGCGGTACGAACCTCGCTACGATTAGGGCGAGCGCGAGAAAATGCAGAATCCGATAAGGAGCCAGATTGGTCTTGTCGTTCGGGACGAAGACATCGACGAGCGCCTCCGACATCGCGTCCGCGAAACCGAGACGAGCCGCCAGCCTGACGACTAGCCCGAGGAGCAGAAAAAGCGCTGCCGACAACGCGGCGGCCCGAGATCCGATTAGGCGGCCTATCGTCTCGGTCCGATCGAGCGCGACCCAAGCGCCGATCACGAAGAGAAACTGCCAGGCGAACGGATTGAAGTACCAGAACCCCTCCGGGTAGCTGGGAAGATTCCAGCCGAAGGCGCGGGCGGCCGCGTAGATCGCGAAGGATGTCGCGAGCGCCAGGTTGCGCGAGCGGACGAGCAGCCACAGGACCGGCGGAAACGTCGCCATCAAGGCGATGTAGAGCGGCAGGACGTCTATGTTGAGCGGCTTGAATTCCAGCAGCAGCCCGTGCTTCAGGAATTCGATCGGATCGGCGATAAGGCGACGGATGTTGAACTCGTCCAGAAGGTGCGCGTGGCCGAAGCGCTGGGCGACGTAGCCGATGCTCGCGACGTAGAAGACGAACAGCAGGATGTGCGCGACGTAGATCTGCCAGGCGCGCGCCAGAATGCCTATGGACGCGACGACGAAGCCCTTTGTCGCCATCGTCCGCGAATAGACGTACGCGACCGTGTAGCCGGACACGAAGACGAACAGACCCGCCGCGTCGCTGAATCCGTAGTTCTTCATGGTGACCCAGGCGACCACGTTGTTGGGAATGTGGTCGAGGAAGATCGCCCAGTTCGCCAACCCGCGGAAGAGGTCGAGCCGGATATCCCGGCGCGCCGGATTTGCCGCCGTTTTAGTCATGCCGCTTCCTCTGCTACCGGTGCCGGCGCGGAGTCCTTCCGGAACAGCACGTACAGGGCCGGCAGTACCAACAGCGTCAGGATCGTCGAGGAGATGATGCCGCCGATGACGACGGTCGCCAGCGGTCTCTGCACCTCGGCGCCGGCGCCCGTCGCGATGGCCATCGGGACGAAGCCAAGCGAAGCCACCAGGGCAGTCATCAGCACGGGCCGCAGCCTGGTCATGGCCCCTTCGTAGACCGCCTCGAGCACCGGCTTTCCTTCGTGGCGGAGCCGTTCGATGAAGGCGATGATGACCAGGCCGTTGAGGACGGCGACGCCCGACAACGCGATGAAGCCGACGCCAGCGCTGATCGACAACGGGATACCCCGCAGCAGCAGTGCCAGGACGCCGCCGGTGAGCGCCAGCGGCACCCCGCTGAACACCAGAAGCGCATCTGCGAGCGATCCGAGACTCATGAACAGCAGCAGCAAGACCAGCAGCAGCGCCACCGGAACGACGATGGTGAGCCGTTTGGTCGCCGAGACCAGTTGCTCGAACTGGCCGCCCCAGCCGATCCAGTACCCGGCCGGGAGCTTGACCTTCTGCGACACCGCGTCCTGGGCTTCTGACACGAACGAGCCGAGATCGCGCTCGCGGACGTTCGCGGTCACGACGATGCGGCGCTTGCCGTTCTCGCGGCTGATCTGGTTCGGGCCGGGCGCGGAATCGACGGTCGCGACCGACGACAACGGCACGTAGCGCGGCTGAGTGCCCGCGGCCGCCGACAACGCCGTCTTGGTGAGCGCCGGCGTGCCGGCCTCCTCCGCCGGCAGGGGTATCGGAATCGCCCGGATCGCCTCGATATTGCCGCGCAGCCGCTCCGGAAGACGCACGACGATATCGAACCGGCGGTCGCCCTCGAACAGCTTGCCTACGCCCTTTCCGCCGACGGCGATTTCCACGATGTTCTGGACGTCGCCGACGCTGAGGCCGTAGCGAGACAGTGCGCGCCGGTCGAGCTTGACGGTGAGGATGGGCAGACCGGCGACCTGCTCGGTCTTCACGTCGGTCGCCCCGCGGATGCCCTGGATCACCGATTGCACTTGCTTGGCGGCGCCCTGCAGCACGTCGAGATCGTCGCCGAATATCTTGACGCCCACGTCGCTGCGGACGCCCGAGATCAGCTCGTTCACCCGCAATTGGATCGGCTGCGAGACCTCATAATTGCTGCCCAGGATGTCGTTGGCCGCCTTCTCGATCTCCTCGACCAGCTCCGGCTTCGTTTTCTCGGGGTCCGGCCACTCGCTGCGCGGCTTGAGCATGACGTAGCCGTCGGAGATCGACGGGGGCATCGGATCGGTGGCGACTTCGGCCGTGCCCGTTCGCGCGAAGAACTCCTTCACCTCGGGCAGTTGCTGGATTCGCCTCTCCAATGCCATCTGCAGGTCGAGCGCCTGCGTCAGGCTCGTTCCGGGAATCCGGGTCGCGGCAAGAGCGACATCGCCCTCATCGAGGCTCGGAATGAACTCGCCGTCCATGCGGGTCGCCGCGAAGACGCTCGCCTCCACCCCCACGACCGCCGCGAACGCGACGACGCCGCGGAATGCGATCGCCCGGTTAAGGAGCGGCAGGTAGACGCGCTTGGCGGCGCGCATGAAGAGGTTCTCCTTCTCCGACACCTTGCCCGTGACCACGATGGCGACCGCGGCGGGGACGAAAGTGATCGAAAACAGGGCTGCGGCGGCGAGCGCCATCAGCACGGTCAGCGCCATCGGCGTGAACATCTTGCCCTCGACTCCGGTCAGCGTCAGGACCGGCAGGTAGACGACCGCGATGATCAGCGTTCCGAACAGGCTGGGCTTGATGACCTCGGCGGAACTGCGACGGATCGTCTCCAGCCGCTCCCTCAGGTTCAGCAGGCCGCCCTTCTGATGCTGCGCTTCGGCAAGCAGGCGCAGGCAGTTCTCGACGATGATGACCGCGCCGTCCACGATGATGCCGAGATCGATGGCCCCTAAGCTCATCAGGTTCGCACTGACCTTCGTCTCGACCTTGCCGGTGACGGTCATCGCCATCGACAGCGGGATGACGCAGGCTGTCACCAGCGCCGCGCGAAAATTGCCGAGGATCAGGAACAGCACGATGATGACGAGGATCGCGCCCTCGACGAGGTTTGTTTCGACCGTCTTGATCGTCGCCTCGACCAGATGCGTCCGATCGTACACCGCTCGCGCAACCACGCCCTCCGGAAGAGACTTGGCGATGTCTCCCAGCTTGGCGGCCACCCGTTGAGCCACCGCCCGGCCGTTCTCGCCGATCAGCAGCATGGCGGTGCCGAGCACCGTCTCCTGGCCGTTGAGGGTCGCGGCGCCTGTGCGGAGGTCCTTGCCTTCGGTGACTTGCGCCACGTCCTTGACCCGGACCGGCACGCCGCCGCGCGAGCCGATGACGATGTCCTCGATCTCCGCGATATTGGCGACCTGCCCCGGAGTCCGGACCAGGTATTGCTCGCCGTTGTTCTCGATGTAGCCGGCGCCGACATTGGCGTTGTTGGCGGCCAGCGCGGTCATCACGTCGCGGAAGCCGAGCTTATAGGCCATGAGCTTGCCGGGATCCGGCAGCACGTGGAATTGGCGCTCGAACCCACCGATGGTGTTGACCTCGATGACGCCGGGAACGTTGCGGAGCTGCGGCTTGATGATCCAGTCCTGGATCGTGCGCAGGTCGCTTGGGGTGAATTCCTTGCCGCCCGGCGCCTTGGCGCCCTGTTTCGCTTCGACCGTATAGAGGTAGATTTCGCCGAGGCCAGTGGCGATCGGCCCCATCGCGACTTCGACGCCGGCGGGAAGCTGGTCCTTGACCTGTTGGATACGCTCGTTGACGAGCTGGCGGGCGAAGTAGATGTCGGTCCCGTCCCGAAAGACGACCGTGACCTGGCTCAGGCCGTAGCGCGACAGGGACCGGGTGTATTCGAGCTTGGGCAGGCCACCCATCGCCGTCTCCACCGGAAACGTGATGCGCTGCTCGGTTTCCAGCGGCGAATATCCCGGAGCCTGCGTGTTGATCTGGACCTGCACGTTCGTGATGTCAGGCACGGCGTCGATCGGCAGCCGAGTGAAGTTCCAACCACCGAAGGTCAGAAGCCCGAGCACGAAGAGGATCACCAGCCAGCGCTGGCGGATGGAGAACTCGATGAGGCGCTCAATCATGCTCTGCCTCTCCCTTGCCCATCTCGGCCTTCACGACGAACGAGTTTTCGGCGACATACTTCTCGCCCGGCGATATGCCTGCACGGACTTCCACGAACTTCTGGTCGGAATCCCCGAGCTCGACGGGGCGTGCTTCGAGCTTGTCGTCGTCTTCCCGCACGAACACGACCGTCTTGTTCTCGAAGGTTTGGATCGCGCCCGCCTGCACCGCGACCGGCACCTTCCGCTCGGCAAGGACCAAACGAGCGGTCACGAACAGGCCCGGCCGCAGCCGTCCGTCGGGGTTCGGCAAGATCACCCGCGCGATGGCCGTCTGCGTTTCGCTTGCCCCGACGGGCGCAAGATAGGAGATCTTGCCCTTGATGTCGCTTGCGGCGTCGTCGGGATCGATCAGCACCTCGTCGCCGATCCGGACGCGCCTGAGATCCTGACGATAGATCGAAAGATCGACCCAGATCGTTGAAAGGTCCGCCACGACGAAGGCCGGCTTCTGCTCGGACACGTATTCGCCGAGCGAAATCTGCCGGTCGATCACGGTGCCGGCGATCGGCGCCTTGAGATCGTACACGGTGAGGCTTTGGTTGCTTTCGATCGAGGCCAGCAGGTCGTCCTTGGCGACCACGTCCCCGATTCGCCTCTTGATGCCGCGCGCGATGCCGGGAAAGCGCGGAGTGACCTGGACCACGGTCTCCTGGTTGGCGCGCAGCACGCCGTTGAAAGACAGGGTGTCCGTCAGGGTAGCCGGTCCGGCTTCGGCGAACGTCGCGCCGGCAGCCGCAAGCTTGACGTCGCTGATCACGATGCGGTCGGCGCCGTGCTCGTCCTTCTCCACGTGCTGGTTGCCGCCCTTGTCCTCCTTGGCTTCGCCGCCTTCATGCTTTTCGGCATGCTGCGTCGCGGCGGGAGCATCGGCCGGCATGAGCCAGCGATAACCGAACGCGCCGGCGGCGGCCGCGGCTACGGCCAGGATGAATGCGCTGGAAGTTCTCATCGTGCGCTCTCCCGCGCCAGAACGAAGGGATTGCCGACGAGCCCTTCGATGGTCGCAACGGCGACATGGTAGTTCTGCAACGCCTCCTGCTCGCGCAGGCGCGCCTGGGTGACGTTGGCCTGGGCATCCAGCACTTCGAGCAGAGAGAAGCGTCCGGCGCCGTAGCCCTGCTCGATCTCGTTGGCGGCAGCTTGGGCCTTGGGAATGCCGGAATCGCGCAGAATAGCGAGCTCCCCCAGCGAGCCCTGCACGGTATCGTAGGCCCGCCCCGCGACGACTAGGAGGGTGTTGCGGTTCGCCTCGCGCTCGGATCGCGTTTTGGCCAGGCTTTCCTGGGCCGACAGGATATTGCCCTGGTTCTGATCGAACACCGGGATCGGGACCGACAGGGTCAGCCGGACCGCGTCGTCGTTGGTTTCGTTGAAATGCCGCCAGCCGGCGGCGAGACGGACGTCCGGGTAAGGCTTCAGCCGCGCCAGAAGAAGTTCGGCATTGCGCTGGGCGTAGACTGCATTCCACCTCACCAATTGCGGGTTCGCGTCGATGGCCGCGATCACTGCCTGGAACGACGGCGCCCGAGCGGTAGCATCCAGACGTCCGGAGACGCTGGCGAACTTCGGTGAGGTCTCCCCTATGAGCACCCCTAACTCGCGACGGGCGCTGGACAGGCTGGCTTTGGTGCGCTCGCGATCGGCCTTCACCAGGGCGGCGGCGACTTCGTCTCGGCAGGCGACGACGCGCCGGCGTCCACGCTGCGCTGGAGCAAGGGCGTCAGACGCTCGAGCGCGGCGACCTGCTCGTCCAGGATCTGGATGCGCCGCTGCAGCCCGAGCACGTTCAGGAACGCGATCGCCGTCTCGGCAAGGATCTGCAGGCGCACCGCCTTGCGTTCGATCGTGGCTCCTTCCACACCTGCCTGCCCGGCGGCGATGCGGGCCTCGCGCTTCCCGAAGAGCTCGAAGAGCTGGCTGATCTGCAGCGTCGTCTCGGCCGACTTGGTGCCGCGGTAGATACCGGATCCGAAAGAATTGTCCTGTTCGTAGGACAGTTCCGGATTGAGCCGTGCCCCCGCCTGGATGCGCTGGCCGGCGGCGATCCCGACGTCGCGCTCGGCGGCCGTCAGACGCGGACTGGTCGCGAGCGCGCGCTGCAGCGCCGCTCCGAGGTTGAGGGTCTGCGAATGCGACACCGCGCAACCAGGGACTGACCAGCAACGCCGTCGCGCACGCGAAACGCGTGACGCACTTTGGAAACATGGTGAAAACCTGACGAAAGACGGATCTAGGGCGCGATGCGCCCAGCGGTCATTTCAGGTCAGGAATTTCGGGGGCGGTGGGTCGATTCCGGGCGGCAGACCGCGCCGAACGACCTGCAGCGTGGGTACGATCTCTATCGGGCGCATCACGGCTACCGCTGCAATCACTGGGGCCGGAACGGAGACGGAGAAGCAGCCGTGACAGTGATGGTCGGCCAAAGCGCCCTTGTCGGAATGGCCGATGCCCTTGTCGGCGAAGGAGACGACAACATTGGGCGACGAATTTGTGACATCCAGATCGCACACGCCGTGAAGCACGCCGGCGATCAGGTAGGTCGCGATCACAAATATGGTCATCGCACCGCGCAGCGAGCGCGGCAGGATACGGCCAAATCTGAAGGAAAGGGTCACTCGGGGTTCCGATCGATCGGGCGATGACCAGTACCATGCACTAGGCCGGGGTGTCGATCCGCAACAGTGTTAACATCCTTATGATCCGGGAACCGGGGGCTCAAGTCACGGGAGGGAACGCTTGACGGAATAGGCGGCAGCTCTGAGCTCCAGCTGCCTCGCGCACGGCAAGGGTGCCAAATAGTCCGAGAGGCTCGCGCGAAGCGTGGATCGATGCTGCATGCTCCCTCCTGTCGTGTATCGTGTCTGCTTGATGAAGTCGGCGATGCGGTCGGCCACGTCTTCCGCGGAAGAAATGATGTTGACCCGGCCGCCGCTCGAATCGACGGCGGTCCACTCAGGTCGATCCAGCGCCCGATCGTTCTACGTCGACAATGGAAAGCAGTTGCCGCTTTGGAAGGACTTGCCTCATTTCACGTACTGGCTGATCCCGATAGCTGTCGGGGTACCGTTCATCGTTCGTTCACTTCTATGGGCCCCGTTAGCGCGAGCTCGCGGCGGAATTCCCACGTGATTAGGGCAAGAGCGACGGCGCAGCAATTGAGGTCCGGACCCCAACGCCGATCGCGTTATCCTCGCGCGAAAGCCCGTGCACTCATCGGCACACGCAGGAAATCGGCAAACTACCCGCAGCAAGCTCCCTTGCCATTCTCTTGGATCGGTGGGCAAGGCACGGTGCCATAGGAGCAGAACACGCAGCAATTGCCCGATTTAGGCTTCAGCCGGGTGCCGCATCCGCGGCAATCGTAAAAGAATTGGCAAGCGTCGGTCGGCATCGTCTCAATGGATCGATGGCCGCATGACGGGCAAATGAGAGTGGATTCGACGTGCATGCCCTCTAACGTAGCATCGCGCGAGCCAGTTTCCAACGATCATCGCCTGGTTGATCCCGGAGGGCACCTTAACGGCAACGATACGAAGGATACGTGCGGAGCTTTGAACGGCATTGGAGTTGTCACCGACGTCGAACGTAGTGTGCGTCGTGATCGCGACCTCGTCGGCCTGTGCGCAAGCAGTAGACCTCACCACGCTCACCGCTGCAACCAATTCATAAGGGATCGACGCGTGATCTGACATGCCATCTCCCGCGGTGTCGAATCCTCGACTTGGCCTGATGATCGGCGCCACGCGCTGACTTCTGCCGCAGCGAAACATCCAATTGACAGCCGTTTGCAAATAAAACTAGGGTGACAACGACGGTTCTCCTTCGGGAGATCAATAGGGAATACGGTGCGGGGATCCCCCAACGCCGTGGCTGCCCCCGCAACTGTAAGCGGTGAGCCTTCGCCAAACGCCACTGGGCCTGCGGACCTGGGAAGGCGGCGAGAGGTAACGACCCGCGAGCCAGGAGACCTGCCGTCAGTCGTGGTCACACGCGAGCACATTGGGCGGGGTGTCCTGGTGGGTGTTGGGGCTGCCTTCTTCTTGAGGCAGCGGCCAAGCTGCGTTCGCGGTGACGTGCCACGTTATCGCGAGTCTGTTGATGACCTCCCGTACAATCTTCGCGCCGCGGTATCGCCGCGCGATTCTGCGCTCAGCTGCATTCTCCTGCCTGGTTTTGTCGACCGACGGCTGGGCACAGTCCGAAAGGACGGTCCAGACGCTCGACCCCGTTGTGGTGCAGTCGCCGGCAACGTCGCCGAGGGCCCAAAGCACCCGACGCAGTTCTGCGACCGCCAGCGCCGCGCGTTTGCGCCAGCAGCGCAACATAGCTGTCAATACCGGTACACAGGTTGCCGCGCCGACTGGTCCTGTCTTCGCCGCACCGACGCTCAACCTCACCGGCGCGAGCACGGCCGGCAGCCGGCTCGGCCTGACGCGACTGCAGACGCCAGCCAGCGTGGAGGTGATCTCCGCTGAAACCATCGCCGAACGCGGCCAGCAGAACATCCTCGACGCGGTGACGCAAAACGCCACCGGCTTCACGGCGAGCCCGGCACCGGGCAATGGCGGCGTCTCGTTCAATACCCGCGGCTTCACGGGCCTTGGCTCCGTCATGACGCTGTATGACGGCACCCAGCTCTATATCGGCGCCGGGACGGTGGCCTTTCCGTTCGACACCTGGTCGACCGAGCGCATCGAGGTGCTGCGCGGCCCTGCGTCGGTGATGTACGGCGCGGGCGCGGTCGGCGGCGCCATCAACGTGGTTTCAAAACTGCCATTGTGGGTCCCTCGCAATCAGGCCGAGATGTCGCTGGACAGCAACATGACCCGGCGAATTGCGGTGGACAGTGGCGGTCCGGTCAGCAAGGACGTCGCCTATCGGATCACCGCCTCCGGCAACATGTCGGATGGCTGGGTCGATCGCGACGACACCTCGAACGTCGCGCTTCATGCCGTGATCCAGATCAAGCAGAACGACGACGTCACCTGGACACTGTCCACGGACTACGGTGACCGCAACCCGTCGCGCTACTTCGGCACGCCGCTGATCAACGGCAGGCTCGATGAATCTCTCCGCTTCAAGAATTACAACGTCAGCGACAGCCACATCCGCTACCAGGATAGCTGGAACCAGGTGAAAACTGAATGGCAGGTGGCCGATGGAATTTCGGTTCAGAACACGCTTTACTATCTGAACTCCAAGCGACATTGGAAGGACGTCGAAAGCTACGCCTATAACCCCGCCACCGGCCTGATCAACCGCAGCAGCTATATCGAGATTTTTCACGATCAGCAGCAGGTCGGCAATCGCATGGATGCGAAATTCCGCGGACATGTCCTTGGCATGGCCAATGAGTTCGTCGCAGGTTTCGACGTCAACAGCATCAATTTTACCCACACCAACAATTCACCTTACGGCGGCTCGTCGTCCGTCAACCCATTCAGTTTCGCTCCAGGCATATTCAACAGCCCGAATCCCACAGTTCCCGGCTATGGCAGCGTAACCAACCAGTACGCGCTGTTTGCCGAGAACAGGCTGTCGGTCACCGAGCAACTGTCCTTGATTGCCGGCATACGTCAGGATGAACCGACAATCGCGCGCACCGACTATGTCTCGCCCGCCAACAGCTTCGAGAAATCGTTCTCTTCGACGACCTGGCGCGCCGGCGCCGTCTATGCACCGGTCAAGGATCTCGCTTTCTATGCCCAATATGCCACCGCGGCCGACCCGGTCGGAGGGCTCGTCTCACTGTCCTCCGCAAACAAGAACTTCGACCTGGCGACCGGCAAGCAAGTCGAAATCGGTGTCAAGCAATCGTTCTGGGGCGGCCGCGGCGAATGGACCCTGGCCGGCTATGAGATCGTGAAGAACAACCTGCTGGCACGCGATCCCAACATTCCGTCGCTGACCGTCCAGGTCGGCCAGCAGTCATCGCGCGGCGTCGAAGCGTCAGTCGGTTTCCTGCTCGATCATTGCTTGCGCATAGATGCCAATACCGCCTTCCTGCGCGCGAAATACGATGACTTCGTGCAGGCGGTGGGCGGCGGAAGCGTGAACTATGCCGGCAACGTACCGGTCAATGTGCCGCAGAACGTCTCCAATATCTGGGCGACCTGGGCCTTCGCACCGAACTGGTCGGCCAACGCAGGCGTGCAGATCGTCGGCAAGACCTATGCCGACAACGCCAACACGGTGACGCGCCCGGCCTACAACATTGTCAATGCCGGCGTGCAGTGGAAGCCCGACCTCAACACCACCGTGTCGTTCCGCATCTACAATCTCTTCGACGAGATCTACACGACGTCGGGCGGCACTACTCAGTGGCTGCTCGGCATGCCACGCACGGCGCAGCTCGCGGTCAACGTGAAGTTCTGAGCGTGTCACGGACCCTCAAACGCACACTCCGGCGGTGGCTGTACATCGGCCACCGCTGGGTCGGTATCGTCACCTGCCTGTTCTTCGCCATGTGGTTCATCTCCGGCGTGGTGATGATGTACGTGGCTTTTCCCGGCCTTTCCGACAAGGAAAGGCTGGCAGCGCTCCCTGATGTCCAATGGGAGAAGGTGGCGCTGTCGCCGGACGACGTGATGAAAGCCGCAGGCGCGACGCGCTATCCGCGCGACCTCCGGCTTTCGATGCTGGCCGACGAGCCGGTGTATCGGATCACCGGCTGGGACGGCAAGCGACAGGCGATCTCTGCAGCCGATGGCCGGATCATCACCGGCGTCTCCGAACAGCAGGCGCTCGCGGTCGCACAACATCATCCCGCGAGCAGATCACCGCAACTCGAAGACATCATCGATCGCGACCAATGGAGCGTAACGGCCCGTTACGATCCGCTGCGGCCGCTTTACCTCATTGCGCTCGGCGACGATGCGGGTACCAGGCTCTATGTCTCCTCGCGCTCCGGCGAGATCGCGCTCGACACCAACCACACCGAACGGGTCTGGAACTGCCTCGGCTCGATCCCGCACTGGATCTATCCGACCGTGCTGCGCAAAGATGGGCCGCTGTGGCGGCTGGTCGTGCTCTGGATCTCCGGTATCTGCCTGATCATCGGCGTCACCGGCATCTGGATCGGGATCCTTCGCGTACGCCTGAAGCGGCGCTATGCCAGCGGCAGGATCACGCCTTATCGTGGCTGGATGGCCTGGCACCACGTCACCGGCCTGATCGCGGGTATCTTCGTGCTGACCTGGACGTTCTCCGGTTGGCTTTCGCTCAATCCCGGCGAATATTTCGCAAGCCGCAACATGACGCGCGAGGTGCTGCAACGCTATGCTGGCCATGATACGCCGACGATTGCGACGAAGCTGCCAACACCGCAATCCGCCGCCGTCGAAGTGCGCTTTGTCTGGCTTAATGGCAGCCCGATGATGATCGCCGCATCGCGTGATGGCACGCAAAGACCGCTGGATGTGACGTCGGGCCAATTCGCAACGCTTCCGCAGGATCGCCTCTGGACTGCCGCAACAAAATTGCTGCCGCAAGCGCGCGTCGTGGAACGGTCAATCCTGAGGGAATACGATGCCTATTGGTATGCCCATCATCAGGACCGCGAATTGCCGGTGCTGCGCGCCGTGTTTGATGATGACGCGAAAACATGGTTTCACATCAGCCCCGTCACGGGCGACATCGTTGGCCGCGTGGACAGCGGCCGTCGCACATATCGATGGCTGTTCAACGCGCTGCACAGTTTCGATTTTCGGTTACTGCTGATGTATCCCCCGGCCTGGGACATTGTGGTGTGGCTGCTCTCGATCCTTGGGACCATCGTCTCGGTGAGCGGTGTCGTTGTCGGCTGGCGCTATCTGAGGTACTTTCGTGTCGTCGAAGCGCCCGGCCGCTGCTGCCGCCGGTGGTTCCGCAGAGGTCAAGTGCTACGCCTGGAACGGCGCGGGCGATAGCCCCTCGGGTGGCTGAGCTTGCAACGTGCTACGGACTGGACCTGCGACCAGAGCCTCGTAGTGTGCACCGGCGGCAGGGCCGAGGCGGATCTGGTCCGCAAATGCGCTCTCCTTGTACGGTAATAAGTCGCTTGCCCTGGGCGATGTGCCGAGATGGACCGAATAATGGAGGCCGACCGGCCGACGTAGCCGACGCCAAGATGTTGCTCGCAAACTTCTGTGCCACTGAAAGCCAACACACTCAGCACCGAGACCGCATTTTGGCGAGAGATAGAAAATTAACCGGGCTCCGCTTCTCCGATCAAGCTGCCACAGAGGTCTTCCTTGCTGCTCCGGCGGCCACTCCTTCGGCGTGATCAGAACTTGCCGCTCTGTCAGCCTGGCCGCGCACTGCCTTCGTACATGAAGGTCATCGGCTTCGGTCCCGCTATGTAGCCGGTCTCGATCCGGTCGATCCGGAATCCCGCATCCTCGATCATGGAGCGGATCGGGCGGTTGAGGTGACAGCCGCCGCTGATGTGCCGCCATGGCGGCGTCAAACGGTCCTGCCACCAACGCACGCTTAGACTAGGCGCCAGGCCATGCTCGGCGAACAGGAGCTTGCCGCCGGGGCGGAGCACCCGGCGCATCTCGGCAAGCGCTACGGCAGCCTGCGGAACGCTGCACAAGGTCCAGGTGGTCACGATGCTGTCGACGGTGCCATCGTCGAGCGGAATGGCTTCGGCGGAAGCGTCGACGAATTGCACGCGCAGGTCCGCATGCACGGCTCCCCGAGCCATGGCGACCAGCTTCGGAGAAGGCTCGAGCGCCAGTATTTCCTTCGCTGGCGAACGATAGAACGGCAAGTTGCGGCCCGAGCCGACGCCGATTTCCAGCACGCGGCCCTCGGCGGCGCCGATCACGCGTTCGCGAAAAGGCAGAAGCTGCTTGTTGCTCATCGCGAGATCGAGAAGGCTCGGCAGCACGAAGTCGTTGTAGAAGCCCATCGAACTCTCCCGAAGCTTGTAATCGGGTTTTGGAGACGGTTGGGACATGCACCACCAACGAGCCCAAACCGAGCCGTTCGGCATGCCGGCAAGGCTCAGCACCGCGGCTCGATCATCTTGCTGATCTCCTCGGGCGCCGCGAAAATCACATCGACGCGATCGCCCATCATTCCGGCCGGCACGATGGCCGGAGCCCCGCTCTCCGGACCGTCCTTGCTGGAATCCGTCTTGATCCGGAGATTGCGTTCCCAAAACGCCCGCGTCTTGCCGTCGGCCGTAGTCACACGATAGGTGTCCCGGCAGTGCGTGATGCTAGTCACGTGCTGCGGGGGATCCAGATTCTTCAGATTCGGAACGCGCCCACCTGCCATCATTCCGCCCATCATGCCACCGCCCATCATGCCGCCCATGCCTTGGGCCATTTGCCGTGGAGCTGCGCCTGGCTTGGTTGCTTCCTTCAGGAAGGCGAGCAGATCGGCGCGCGTGCGAGCATCCTTGATGCCCTCGAACGGCATGGCGTTGTCCGGCACCATGCGTTCCGGATCGGTCAACCAGGCATCCAGCGAGCGGTCATCCCAAATGATCCCCGAAGCTTTCAGCGCGTCGGAGTAGCGGTCGAAACTCGGCAAGCTTCCGGCGTTCCTTCCCCAGACGTTTGCAAGACTTGGCCCCGTCATGTTGCGGTCGGGCTCGAGGGAGTGACATGCTGCACAGGCTCGAAAATCCTGCTCCCCGCGAACTACGCTGTCCTGCTGCGCCCGAGCCGGCGCGGAGACGAGGACAGCAGCGAGAGCCGCAAGTAGAATGCGATGCATCATCAATCTCCTCGGCCCGAGAAGAACAGGTATTTGATCAGCGCGGCCGCGCCCAGCGCGAGCACGACGACGATCAGGACCCAGATCAGCGCCATGCCGCCCATCATTCCAGACATCATCCCGTCCATCATTGGCTCACCTCATTTGGCAGGCTCCGGGATTCGGAGTGTCGTGACGACAGCCTTCGACTTCGCCGGCACTCCCGGTTTGCCCACAGGCGGCAACCGGAAGCCTTTGACCAGGCCGAAGATCGCCGGGATCACGATCAGCGTGAGCAGGGTCGACGAGATCATGCCGCCGATCATCGGCACCGCGATCCGCTGCATGATCTCGGACCCGGTGCCGGTGCTCCACATGATCGGCAGCAGTCCCGCCATGATGGCGACGACGGTCATCATCTTCGGCCGGACGCGCTCGACCGCGCCCTCCATGATGGCCTCGCGGAGATCGGTCCGGCTCAAGGTCCAACCCTCGGCGGCGCGGCGCGCCCTGATCTCGGCAAGCGCCTCGTTGAGGTAGATCAGCATCACCACGCCGGTCTCGGCGGCGACGCCCGCGAGGGCGATGAAGCCGACGGCGACGGCGACCGAGAGGTTGAACCCGAGCCACCACATCAGCCAAAGCCCGCCGACCAGCGCGAACGGCAGCGACAGCATGACGATCATCGTGTCCGTCACCGACCTGAAATTGAGGTACAGCAGCAGGAAGATGATGAGCAGCGTCGCCGGCACGACGATCTTCAGACGGGCCATGGCCCGCTCGAGATATTCGTACTGGCCACTCCAGACCACATAGTAGCCCGGCGGAAATTGGATGCTGGCCTGGACGGCGCGCTGCGCCTCCGCGACGTAGCCGCCGAGATCGCGGTCGCGGATGTCGACGTAGATGTAGGTCGCAAGCTGCGCGTTCTCCGTCCGGATCGACGTCGGGCCTCTCGCGAGTTGGACGGTCGCGACTTCCGCGAGCGGGACGGCGCCGCCGGCCGGCATCGGAACGAGGACGTCGCTTGCGATCTTCTTCGGATCGTCCCGGAGGTCGCGGGGGTAGCGCATGTTGACCGTGAAGCGCTGCCGGCCCTCGACGGTGGTGGTGACCGCCTGACCGCCGAGCGCGGTCGCGATGGTGTCCTGGACGTCCTGGACCATGATTCCATAGCGCGCCAGCGCCGACCGGTCGGGCGTGATCTCCAGATAGTAGCCGCCGATGCTGCGCTCCGCGTAGGCGGACGAGGTCCCGGGTACCACCCGCAGCACCTGCTCGATCTGCTTCGCGAGCCTGTCGATCTCGACGAGGTCGGTGCCGATCACTTTGACGCCGACGGGGGTCCGGATGCCGGTCGAGAGCATGTCGATGCGCGCCTTGATCGGCATCGTCCATGCGTTCGACACGCCGGGAAACTGTAGCGCCTTGTCCATTTGGGCGATCAGCCCGTCGATGGTGAGGCCTGGCCGCCACTGCTCCTTCGGCTTGAGATTGACCACCGTCTCGAACATCTCGGTCGGCGCCGGATCGGTCGACGTGGAGGCGCGGCCGGCCTTGCCGTAGACGGACTCCACTTCCGGAAACGACTTGATGATGCGATCCTGGGTCTGCATCAGTTCGGCCGCCTTCGTCACCGAGATGCCCGGCAAGGTCGTCGGCATGTAGAGGAGCGTTCCCTCGTTGAGGTTCGGCATGAATTCGGTGCCGAGCTGACGGGCGGGCCAGATCGTGATCGCGAGCGCGGCGAGCGCAAGCAGGATAACCAACGTCTTTGCGCGCAGCACGCCCTTGATGACGGGGCGATAGATCCAGATCAGGAAGCGGTTGATCGGGTTGCGGTGCTCCGGAACGATCCGTCCCCGGACGAAGATCACCATCAACGCAGGCACCAGCGTGACCGAGAGCAGCGCGGCGGCCGCCATCGCAAAGGTCTTGGTGAAGGCGAGCGGGCTGAACAGCCGCCCTTCCTGCGATTCCAGCGTGAAGATCGGCATGAACGATACCGTGATGATCAGCAGGCTGAAGAACAATGCCGGCCCGACCTGCGAGGCGGCCTCGATCAGGATTGCGATCCGCGACTTGCCCGGCTCCGCGCGCTCGAGGTGCTTGTGGGCGTTCTCGATCATGACGATGGCGGCGTCCACCATGGCGCCGATCGCGATGGCGATGCCGCCGAGGCTCATGATGTTGGAGCCGATGCCGAGCAGCTTCATCGCTCCGAACGCCATCAGCACGCCGACAGGCAGCATCAGGATGGCGACCAGCGCGCTGCGGACGTGCAGCAGGAACACGACGCAGACCAGCGCGACGACGAGGCTCTCCTCGACCAGCGTGTGCTTGAGCGTGTCGATGGCGGCGTAGATCAGGTTCGACCGGTCGTAGACCGGCACGATGTCGACCGACTTCGGCAGGCTGGTCGCGATCTCCTTGAACCGCTTCTTGACGTTCTCGATGACGTCCAGCGCGTTCATCCCGAAACGCTGCAGCACGATGCCGCTCGCGACCTCCCCCTCGCCGTTGAGTTCGGTGATGCCGCGCCGCTCGTCCGGCCCCAGTTCGACCCGGGAGACGTCCCGCAGCAGCACCGGCGTGCCCTTGTCCGTCTTGAGGACGATGTTGCCGAGATCGTCGATGCTTTTCAGGTAGCCCCGGCCCCGGATGACGTATTCGAACTCCGACAGCTCGACCGTACGCCCGCCGATATCGGCGTTGCTGGCGCGGATCGCGTCCCGGATCTTCTGCATGCTGATGCCGAGGTTGCGCATCCGCTGCGCGTCGAGGATCACGTTGTACTGCTTGACGAAACCGCCGACGCTCGCGACCTCGGCGACGCCTTCCGCCTTGGCCAGCGCGAATTTGAGATTCCAGTCCTGGATGGTGCGCGTGTCGGCGAGGTTCAGCTCTTTCGACACCACCGCATACTGGTAGACCCAGCCAACTCCCGTGGCGTCCGGGCCGATGGTGGGCGTCACACCAGCAGGAATGCGCGATGTGGCGGCGTTCAGGAATTCGAGCACCCGTGAGCGCGCCCAGTAGATGTCCGTACCATCCTCGAAGATGACGTAGACGAACGAGACCCCGAAGAACGAGAAGCCCCGCACGACCTTGGATTTCGGCACGGTCAGCATGGCCGTCGCAAGCGGATACGTGACCTGGTCCTCGATCACCTGCGGCGCCTGCCCCGGGTATTCCGTGTAGACGATGACCTGCGTGTCCGAGAGGTCCGGAATGGCGTCGAGCGGCAGATGGATCAGCGCATAGATGCCGGCCGCGGCCGCGAAGCCGGTTCCGAACAGCACCAGCAGCAGGTTGCGCGCCGACCAGGCGATGACGCGGGCGATCATGGGCGCGCCCCCGATCCGCCGGGGGGCGCCTCGGGCGGCATGCTGTTGGACTCTGCAAATCCCTTGAGCGCCGCTTTCAGGTTGCTCTCGGCATCGATCAGGAAGTTGGCCGAGGTCACGACCGCTTCGCCTTCGGACAGGCCATTCGTGATCTCGACGAAGCCGCCGCCGCGCCGGCCGAGCTTCACTTCACGCGGCTCGAAGCGGCCCTCGCCCTTGTCGACCAGGACGGCCTGGCGGCTCCCGCTGTCAAGCACGGCGCTCTCCGCCACCGTCAGCACCGGTCCCGGCGTGCCGGCCTCGATCTCGGCATCGACGTACATCTCCGGCCGCAGCAATTCGTCGCGATTGGGCACCTCGATCCGGATGCGCGCGGTCCGCGTCGTGGCGTTGAGATGGGGATAGATCAGCGCCACACTGCCCTCGAAGCTCTGGCCGGCGAGCGCGCGTGGCCTGATGGTCACCTTCGTCCCAACCGCGATCTGCGGCAGATCGCGCTCGGCGACGTCGATCAGCACCCAAAGGAGGCGGTGATCGGCGATCTTGAACAGGACTTCGCCGGGCCCTGCGCGCATGCCAGGAACGGCGTTGCGCTCGAGGATCTCGCCGTCCTGGGGCGCGAGCCACGGGACCGAGAGAGAGATCTCCCGGGTGCGTTCGAGTTCCTTGATGGCGGGCTCCGGCGTCGCGAGATTCTCCAATCGCCGACGCGCGCCCTTCAGCTCCTTTCCGGTCGCGCCGGCGTTGATTGCCGAAAGATATTCGGCGGCCGCGCTGGACAACGCCGGGCTGTACACGTTCAAGAGCGGCTGGCCCTTGTGGACGTGGTCGCCGGTCGTGACGTTGGCGACGCTCTCGACGAAGCCCTCGAATCGCAGGGCGACGACCGAGACGCGTCTCTCGTCCTCCTGGACGGTGCCTGGAGCGCGGATCAAGGAGGTCACGGGTCTTTTGACGACCGCCTCAGATTTTACGCCTGTACGCTGTATTTTCCCGGACGAGAGCTTGATCGATCCGTCGTCGGTGTCCTCGCCTTCGTACACGGGGATGTAGTCCATCCCCATCGAGTCCTTCTTGGGCACCGGCGAGGTGTCCGGCAGGCCCATCGGATTGCGGTAGTATTTGACTTTGCGTTCGGTCTTCGCCGCGCCCTTGGTCTCGGCCGGTTGCTCCTCGGGCTCGTCAAAGCTTACGTCGGCTCCCGCCGGCACGGCGCGCCAGGGGCGCCCATCCGGTGCCTTCTTCGGCCCGAGCGAATAGAACGGCTTCCCGTCCGGATCCTGGTAGTAGATCGCCGCGCCGCTCTCGGCCGCCGCAGCGGCCGTCGCCGGTCCGGCGAACGGATTTGCGCGCGGGATCGCGCCCAAGTAAAGGGCGGCGGCGGCCGCTGCGCAAACCGCAGCGGCCGCACCTATCGTGACGGTGCGCGTCATTGCTTCGCCGTGACGACGAGCTTGTTTTCGACCGTGCCGGTCTCGCCCTGTATCTTGGCGCCGAGGGACAATTGCCAGCGGCCCGCCATGCTGAAGTTGGCCTTGAACCGGTAGGTCCCGGGCTCCGTGCCCGGCATCGAGGTCACCTTCGTGACCATCTCCTGCATGCCGTCCGGCGCCATGTCGAGCCGGGAGGCGAATATGACCGCGTCCGGCACGGGTTTGCCGGTTTTCTTGTTCACCAGCCGCACCGTCACGACCTTGTCGGGGCCGGTCTGAACCGCCGGCTCGACGAGCTGGAATTCATAGTCCTTGATGTCGGCGAGAGCGGACCTTGGCGCTGCCGTTAGCGAAAGCCCGACCAGCGCGGCGGCCAGCCCGCGCGCAGCAGTGGAGATCTTCATGATGTCTGTTCCTCGAAACGTCTGTTGAGCCGCCGAAGCGGCCTGCGAATGCGCGCGATGGACGCGCGCCAACGTTCCGGCGCCGCAGCGCCGGTCAGACGATCGATCGAGGGGGCTGGTCCGGAGGGGGACGGGTTAGGCCGTCGGCGATCATGTCATCGAGCGGCCGCAGCAGTTCACGCACAGGCTGCCTGATGCTCACTGTCGCCGCCGAAGGTCCAGTCTGGAGCACCTTCAACATGCAGATCGCGATGAGAGGACAGTCCTGGCATTGCTTGTTGTTCTGCTTGTCCGGGCAGCACGCCATGTCATCCGGCATGTCCTGCGCGTCAGCCATCTGCATGGCGCCCATCGAATGTCCCGCCGCCGCCGGCGTTGCCAGCGGTGCGACCGTCAGCCCTGCGGTCACAAGGACCGCGAGCAGAAGTCTGAGGAGGCGGCGAGCATTCATGGCGTCACAGTCTCATAGGGGCGGGACGCTGGAAAGTGCCCCGGTTCACAAATGCGCGAGCGGGCGCCCCGGTGGTTAACTTTCTAAGACGGTCAGCCGATGGCTTCCTTGCCGACGAACCGCATGAACGTCGCACGACCTGCCGATCCGAACAGCACGACGGTGTAAGGCTCAGGGTGTCCACCTTCCATCCCCGGCGACCCTGCAGGCATGCCGGGCACGGCAAGCCCCAGAGCCTTCGGGCGCTCCGTCAGCAACCGCCGCACCGCGGACGCCGGTACGTGTCCCTCAAGGATGTAGCTGTCCACCTCTGCCGTGTGGCACGCGGCCAGATCGGCCGGGACGCCCAGGCGTTTCCGGACGGCCGGAAGGTCGGAAGCATCGTCCACCTGGACCGTGAATCCGGCGTCGCGCAAGTGTTGTACCCAGCCCAAGCAACAGCCGCAGTTCGGATCCTTGTGGACCTTGATCATGGGTTCAGCGGCAACGGCGGGGCGCACCGCCGCTCCAACTGTCGCGCCAGCGATCAGGGCCAGAAAGGATCGTCGCGCAAAGCACGCCTTCTCCGCGCCTCGTTCTCGGTAGCTCATCGGACACCTCTCCGTGAAGAAGTCGAGGGATTGCGGAGGTAATTGTATTCCGCGGATCCCTCGGCCGCCAATCAGCGAACGAAGCCGCGAAACTAGCGGGATTTGGGACTGGGCGTCTATGCCCAAGGGAATCTGCCTGGCGAGCGAGCCGGGGTGCGGGAAATCCCTGCTGGCTAGGGCCGTCGCCCGTTACTGTGGTGATGCTCCCATTGTGATCTCGTCCGTTGCGGATTGGTTCACGAAGGAACGCTCGTATATGGACGACGTGATCCGGGCGATGCGCTTGGATCGTTCGGTCGCTCTCGCGCGAGCCCATGGAATTGGTTTTCTGTTCCTGGATGAGGTTGACGCGGTCCCGGATAGAGCCCCTAGATAGTCGCAACAAGGATTATTGGCTACCTATAGTTGCAGACCTGTTGACCAGGTTCGACGACGGGACTTCGTCGGCCAGGCGGGGCGTGATCCTGATCGGTGCGACCAACAATCCAGAGTCCGTGGACCCCGCCCTGCTGCGCCCCGGCCGCTTCGAACGGATCATCAAGATCGAGCGGGCCGACGCAGCCGGCACGCTGAGCATGCTCAAGTTTCACGTCGCCGGCGCGGTACCTGACGACGAGCTCGATGACATCGCTACGGCCATGGAGCGCTCGACTGGCGCGGAGGTCATGGCGTTCGTCCGCGAAGCTCGCCGGATCGCGCGTCACGCCGGACGCGAGCTGCTCGCGGCGGACCTGCGCGCGGCGCTTCTGAGCTCCGAGCGGCCCCCGCCCGAGATGGACTGGCGCATTTGCGCGCACGAAGCCGGCCATGTCCTGCTCGCGCTGGTTCTCGAATGCGGAGTGCTGCGTCACTGCATCGTCGGGGCGAGGAGCGGGGCGGAGAACCGCACGCTAGTCGAATACGCGTCCTCCCCCGACTTGGCCACGCGGCAAACAGTGGAGGATCGCACCACCATGCTGCTCGGGGGCCGCGCCGCCGAGCGCGTTCTGTTCGGATGCAATTCCGCGGGCGGATCGGGCGACGAGTCCTCGGACGCAGCCATGTCGACGGAAACCGAAAAGAGAAGAACCCTGGGTAGCTTGCGGCCGAGTGTGGTGAAGATCGTGCGCGCCACGGGCGGCGGACCGATCCGTACCATCCTCGAACGGGGGCACAGGAAGCCGACGGGGGTCTTCACGTCGCGCAAGAACCGGCGTGAGTTTCCTTGGGAGGCGATCGACGAGAGACACTTCATGTGGATCTCCGAGGTCGACTACCGGGTGACGTCCTTTCTCGTCCAACCGTTCCGAATGGAATTTCACTTCGCGGACGGCGGCAGGATGGACTACTTCCCGGACATGGAGCGCAGGCTTGGGCCCATTCGAATGTTCGACGAGTGATCTGCGCCGCGCCAGACCCAAGGACAAGTGGGATGCGGTGCCACACGAAGAGCGGATCGAGATCGAAGCGAACGAGTTTTCCGCGGCCTTGGTGGTTCCGATGCCGGAATATCGGGCGGAGCGTTGCAAGCTGAGCAAGGCGTGCGACCTTGAACAAGTGCGCGTACTGGCGCGGAAGTTCGACGTCTCCCTCGAAGTGATGGCCAAGGTCTACGTGACCAGTGCCGACGAACTTGCAGCCATCGTGATATCCAAAGATCGAAAGGTGCAGAGGGTGATACCTGCACCGAATTTCCCCTATCTTGGTCTTCGCGCCGGCGCCCCGATTCCTGAGCTTTCCCTCATTCGCCGTTGGCCAAGCCCGTCCACAATCGGCACCGTTTCGGAATTGAGGGATGTGCCCACTCACGTATGGCTAGAGAAGCGTGGCCGCGTCGAAGCCCTTTACGAGCAAGTTTTCGCGCAGAAGAACGGTTACGCCACGACGCTGCTGACAGTCGACATGAAAGAAGACGACGGCGAAGACGACGACCGCCACTGGAATCGGCGTTAGGGGGTAAGTTAAAGTGCAGCGGGATCGAGCGTCTCTTGCTCCAGGTGGCGCACGTTCGATCCGAATGCCAACCAATCCGCTAGATCGCGAACCGCGCTATCGGACCTCGCTATGGATGCCAAGCTCGGATCCGCGTCTGCCGGCTGGCCGTGCATCTCCGCCAGCTGCCTGGTCATGAGGTGGGGCTCAGGCCCGCGGGACAGGCTCTCTTCGAGGTACCTGAAGATGCGCACGCCGCCGGCATCTACGTCGCCCCAGTGAAGGAACGGCACGTCGGCTGGCACGGCCGCCAGAACCTTCGCTAGAAGCTCGATGACACCAGCCGCCGGGAAGCCGCCGGTGTAAACGACCAGGCTGGCGTCATGGATCTCGCGGACCTGCCGATTGAAGGTCGCGAAATTCTCGATCGTCAGGATGGCTGATGGTCGCTCCAAGACCAACAGCTGCGAGAGCATCTCCGGATGAATCGAGGCGAACGGCTTGGCGCGACCATCGACCTGACGGCCGTCCGCGCCCTCGACGGCGACGGGCCCCTTCAGATGAACAGGATGACTGAAGCGCTCCAGCCCGATGTGCGCCCAGACCACGTCGGCTGCAGCACCCGGCAGTCCGACCCGGACGCCGAGCACGGCGGCGAGCCGCGAGGCATGCCGATCGAAGGCCTTCGTGTCGTTCGTCGCCTTTTGGGAGAAGCTTCGCGCGTCCAGCCCTCGCGCTTCCTGCCGGGAGATGGACGCCAGCAGCGTGAAGAACTCCTTGGCGGCGTCGGCCTGGGCGGCGGTCAGGCGGTAGGCGGCCTCGCTTCGTGCCCATCTCGCCGCCATCTCGTCCAACAAAGTGGCGACCCACGGCTCGCCGGTCGCTGCGACGGGCAGCAATTCCGCCCTGACGCGCTGCGCGGTCGCGAGTGCCGTCGGGCGTCCGAGATGTCTGGCGAGCAATTCCGGGTCTCGAACGCGAACTCTCTCGACCAGATGTCCCCGGTCTCTCTTGCCCCGCTGCACCTCCACTGCGCCGAACCGTTCCGCCGCGGCCATCTGGTCGTGAAAGCGGCCCACCTGCTGCGCGGTCGAAAGTCTGTCGTACTCCGGCGCCGCGGACGGCGGCCGGGTGCGATCCGGATTGCGTTCGCTCCGCTCCAGCAGGCGTTCGAGGAATTCGACCCCGGCGTCCGTCGTACGAACGTCTGTCATTCCGCAGCCTGGTCCTGCGGGACGGCGCCGGCCTTCTCGACCTCAATCAACTCGGCTTTGAATACATCGAAGCCCTTGCGATACGGGTCGGCTGCAACGATCGCCTGGCGAGCCATCTCCGTCGGGTATTCGGTGTCGATCATCACCTGGTTGCCCAAGCGGTTCACGTTGACGACCGTGTCGACCACTTCCATGAACACGTGCCGCTTCTCGTCCGGAGTAGCGAGCATGACCTGGAGACCCAGGTCCCGCATGAATTCAGAGCACTGGCCGATTGCCTTGGTATCCAGACGATTGAAGGCCTCGTCGAAGATGGCGAGCGAGAGCCCGCTCTCGCCGGTGCGACGGTTTTGGTAGGTCGCGGCCAGCGAGGCGCCGATGGCGATGTAGAACGGCAACTGACCTTCGCCGCCGGATCCCGTACCGGCGCGGCTCGTCAAAGACGAGCGGATCTTGCCCTCGGCGTCCTGGATGTAGAGCTCGAAGTTGAAATACTTGCGGGGATCCTCGATCTCCTCGGTCCGCGCCTCCGGGTTCGACAGGATCTCCTCGATCTGTCGCACGGCGCGCATCATCGGTGAGCTCGCATCCTCGCTGCGGTCACCGAAAAGCGGCAGATTGAACTCGGGCTTTCTGGATTCCTCGACGAGCTCGATCATGTCGACGTGGGTTGGGGCCTCCAGCGCCTTGAACGAGTAGTAGTCGCGCCCGTGGAACTGGCGATCCTTTAGGTGGCGGTTGAGCTCGTTCAGGGTGGACTTGATGCCGGTAAAGGCGTCGTCG
This sequence comes from Bradyrhizobium sp. 137, assembly GCF_023074095.1. NCBI lineage: Bacteria > Pseudomonadati > Pseudomonadota > Alphaproteobacteria > Hyphomicrobiales > Nitrobacteraceae > Bradyrhizobium > Bradyrhizobium sp. 137. The sequence continues at coordinate 425,506 of NZ_JADPKU010000044.1, read as the reverse complement.
AGCCGATGGAGAAGGTCGTCCCGGAATGCCGAGGTCATCTCCGTCGCAGCGTTGCGACACTGCTCCTCGTACTGAACCAACTCATGCGCATCCAAGCGGTCCTTTTCAGCGGTCGCCCACTGCTCGACGACCGACGGCGTCGCCTCCTCGGCGGTGAACGGCGGCACGACATGGAATTCCTGGCCGTGCTTGTTCATCGCACCGGTCATTTCGCGCATCAGAGTAGAGCGCCGGTTGGTAGAACGGTTTTCCCGGTCCGCCGTTAGCCCGGCAATTCGGTCCGACAGGGATTCAGTGGCCATTCCGGTCACCTTTGATCGGTAGTCGCCCATGTCCCTCGATTGCGGGAATTCGTCCAGCAACTGTCGCGCGCGGGTGCGACGAGCCCCCGCCAGGACGCCACGGTTGTTCTTCATGTAATCTTCATACGCGCCCTCGGCCCGGTCTCTCGCGCTGTGGGCCCGGGTCGACGCATCCTGCGTCTCAGTCTTGAGCCGATTTGCCGTCTTGACCTCGGCGGCGAGGCGCTCCAGATCGGAGACGAGCTTGGGATCGCGATTCCGCTTGGCATCTTCGATATTTTTCCCGATTTCCGCCAGCTTGCGATCGAAAGCAGCCAGTTCCTCGCCGGCTCCGGTGCAGGTCAGGCCGGCGCCGCGGATCGCCTGAAACTGCCCGAACATGGCTTCGAACAAGCGCGCTTCGTCCTCCGAGCGACGGACATCTCCCGCCGATTCCGCAAGCTGCCGGAGCAATTGCTGCCGTTCGGCCTGAAGCTGTTGACGCATCTGCTCCTGCGTGGCGTGCCCGAGCTTAAGATACTGAGGCTTCTGCAGTCGCCGGACCGTCCGCCCGCCCTGGACCATGAGATCTGGCGTGATGGCGTTCTCGGCCGCAGCCATCCTATCCATGGTCTCGACCATCATCAGGCGGCCAATCCGATAGTTGAGGAATGCCCGGGCGTGACGGTTTTCCGTACTGATGATCTGTGCGAGAGAGCCCTTTTCAGCCGGCCTGGTGTTGTCGGTCTTGGTCGTGTTGATGACCTCCGCATCCCTGAAGGAGTGCTCTCCACCCTCCCGGAATATCTCCAAGGCGCGTACCGCCCTTGTGGGCTCGACGATCAATGCTTCCCGGGAGCGACCCAGAAAGGCCTCAGCTGCCATCCGCCACTTGTCGTCGCGTATCTCGACCAGCTCGCACAGTGGGGTCGCCTCGATACCGTGCGAAGCCAGTTGCCTGATGAGGTCCCGAGTGCCGCCTTCGATGGGGCTCAACCCTTGATCCATCCGCTTCAGGTTACTGTCGATCAGTTCGATGCGATCCTGCAGAGCCTTGGTCGCCACTCGCGCGTGAAAATGCGCGTCCGAAAACGTCTTTCGCGCTGCCTCGAGCCGCTCCTGGTCGACAGCCGCAAGAGCCGCATCCAGATGGGAAGCGCTATCCTTCCAGTTCTCGGGAAGCGGTTTGTCCCACTCGGAAAGTGGAGCCCTTCCCCTCGCAACGGCCACTGCACTCAGCAGCGCGTGCAAGAAGTCGTCACGGTGAACCAACAGATTGAGATCGACGGCCTTCCTGATCGAAGCGATGAGAACTTCGATCTCCTTGACTGGCACCATCGCGTTGGCGCGCTGGCTAAGGGTTGCGGTCTTGTCGGACTCGTACATCTGGGCCAACTGCTCGCCGTCGCTGGTCCTGATCGAGAGTTCGACGGTCTTGTGCTCAGCATCAAGGGTGGCATGTCTGGCTGCGGCCGCGACCGCGTCGACCTCAGCTCTGCTCGCGGCGCTCCGGAGTTGCGCGATGATCTCTTCCTGCCTCCTGGCGTCCCGCCGAAACTTCTCCCACTCAAGCCGCGCGATCTGCCAGCCCGTTACCGCAATGACCCTTTCGTTTTCGACCGCCCGCGCGACGATACGGAGGATCCCGGCCAAGCTGGCGCTTTGTGCCTTCAATTCTTCGATACGGCGGGTCAACGTGCGCCAATGTTCGATACCGCGGCGAAGCCTATCGACCTGAAGAGGCTGGACGTCGAGGACGTAGTTTCGGACGAAGTCGGTAGGATTGTCCACTGGCTTCAGCAGCAGGGCATTCCGAAAGGCCTTCTGAAAGCGCCTGGGATCGAGAGGGAAGCCCGCGGGCGACAGCGCCCTGAGCGCTTCAGCCACGAAGTCGGTCGCGCTCGAGAACGCGTCGTCAACCTCGACGTTGCGGGCGCGCAAGGCATTGCGGACTGCATGCCACTGCAGCGTCTCGACCTCGTCATCGCCGACAGGACTCAGGATGTCGTCCTTCGTCAGCGCAGCTTTTGCGATGAAGCGCGCCTCGCAGGCCTCGTCGCTTCTCGTGGCCGAGGCCGAAAAGGCCACACCCAAGCTCACGGCCGAACCGTCGCCCAGGTCCTCGAACACAAGGATGATGTAGGTGTAGGCGTGCTGGCGCGTCGGCTCCGACCGCTCGCCCTTCTCATCGAGCGAGACCACGCCGAGGCAGTAATCTCGCAGCGTCCGCTTGCTCCTGACGTTGCTCTGGGCGCTCGGGTTGAAGCGGATGCTGGCCATGCTCGCGCCGGAGAGCACGGTCTGCACGGCGTCGATGATCGCTGATTTGCCGGCGCCGTTTGGACCGATGATTGCGGTCATGCCACGCATATCAACCTGCTGCGCCCGAAACAGGTACCAGTCGACCAGGATGATGCGCCGGAGCTCGATCACGCCTGGACCTCGCTCGCGCCGTCTGTCTTTGCCGTCGCTGCGGCCGATCGCGACACGAACTCTTCAAGGGAGCCGAGCGTGTCCTTGGAGACCACAATCGGCAACGCGGGCCGCAGGAAGAGGGTGAAGTTTCTGTCATCCCGATCTTCGATCCGCACGAGCCCGCGCTGCCTGAAGCCGGCCAGGATCTCCTTTACCCGCCCGAAGTTGGGGCGCTCGCGATGGGTCCGGTCCTCGTAGATCTGCAGGATCTGCTCGCTCTCGACCTCCACCTCGCCGAATTCCTTAGCTTCGAACCGAGTGAAGGCCTCCTCGTAATGGAGTCGCAGCACCAGCAGGAGCAGGCTCTCGTCGAGCCTCATGCTCTGACGGGGCGGCAGTTCGTTCGCCACCAGACCGATGTATCCATCGTTCGGCCTGCCCACGACCCGGTAGCCGAGCGCGTCGAACAAATTCTCGAAGTAACCCGTGTAGCGGCGGAGTACCTCGTAGGAGGTCTTCATGCCCCAATCGTTCTCGTAGATGAACTGAGCACGCCAGAGCGACTGCGCGGCCTGGCGCAGTTCCTTTTGCAGCCGCTCGCCGTCGCCGCCCTCGCTATCCTCATCGTCGATGAGCTTGGAAAGATCACGCAGCATTGACCGAAGTCCTCGTTCTCTCGATCCGGAAGGAGGTCACGTCGATCCAGTCGTTCGCGCTACGCCCTTCTTCGAGCGTGATCGTGAATTCACCCAAGCGCACTGAGCGACCGACCGCGGCCAAGTTCGGAATAGCTCGGTAGGCAAACAGGTCCGCAATGCTCCGAATCTCGATCTCGGCGGCTGACACGGCATCGCGGTCTCGCATCTGTTGGCGGGCGAACTCGAGCAGCTTTTGGTCGGAAACTCGCACCATCCGATCGAAGTCAGTGGTGGCCTGAACATAGGCGCGCAGATAAGGATCCTGCTTCGGCACCTTGAAGCGCGTCCGCTCCGGCGGAGCTTTCGGCGGGGCCGGGGTGTACAGCGCAAGCGATGTGATCGGCAGAGCGACATCCGGCGATCTCAAACGGATCTCCACCTCGTCGCTGTCGATCTTCGAAAGCTGCTCGATCAGCCGAACGATCCGCTCGGCGGAGCCTTCCCCCATGATGTCCATGTAGTGGACGGTGGTGCGGATGCGTCGCTCGAGGCGATCCCTGAAGTCCTCGATCTTGTCCATGAAGGGGCCGACGTCCTCGAACACGCTCTTGATCTTCTCGAGCTCCGCGATGACGCGCTCCTCGGCCGTGGCGATCGTGGCGCCGGCCGGCATGACGCCCTGCTCGATGTAGGCGCGCGCGATTTTACGAAGACGCTCGGCGTCGGCGAGCATGTCTCCCGCGAGAGACGCGATCGTCCGACGATGTCGGTAAGGGTTATTCGACGTCTTCAGCTGCTTGTAGTCGGCGATCAGCAGCCCATCGACGAAGTCCTGGAAGAACGTGCGAAGGATGGCCGCCGCGTTGGGATTGCCCAGAATGCGGTCTTCGATCTCGCGCATCCCGGCCAAGATGCGGCGCATGCTGCGGGCGAACCGCGCCGCCGTCTCGTGGGCGTTAGCGAGACCCTGAGCCATGGTCTCCGGCTCCCGGAACGCAGCCTCAAGGTTGTTCTTCACGTCCACCACGGCGCCGGCGACACGCACGCGGCTGTTACCGAAATCGACGATCGCACCCAGGACCATGAAGGCGTCAGGGTTCATGTCGACGTAGGTGCGCCACTTCTCAGTCTCTTCCGTGAGCCAGCCGGTGTCGCGCAATCGATAGTAGGCGAGATAGTGGGCCTGGCTGGTGGTCTGATCCTCTTCCGGATCACCCTCGGAGAGATCCCCCATCGACCCGATGCCGAACTCCGAAAGTCCGATCTCGATCTGTTTCACGACCTCTTCCTTGAGCGGCGTCTCAAGGATGCGGGCCGAGTAGACCCGCTCATAAAGTCGCATCAAAAGGCGGGCATAGACGTGCTTTTTCGGCCCCGACAAAGGCTTGAACAGTGTCTCCGGAAGGTAACCAAACAGCTTCATCCCTCGAATTGAACCGCGGCGACTACGCAACCGCAAGGAAAAACGGAGATCTTTCAGGGCGTTCTCTTCGCTTTTCTCCGCTTAAGGTATTCCCGGGCCGCCTGCTCCATCACGTCCCAGGCCGCCCGGTGCTCGTCTATCGCCACCTGCTTGATGTCGGCGATGACGTCCTTGTCCATCATCGCGAGGAATGTCACGCGGTCGCCGATCGGCGTCCTCTTGCCCCGTTTTGGCGCCCTTTTTTCCCGACCATTCATCCGCCCGCTGCGCATTAAGCCTCCGCTAACCATAAGGCCGGAGCAGCCGTGGCGCCAGGGAAGGCGGCCAGTCTTATATAAGAAGTGCGATCCTTCTTATATAAGAATAACGCGCTAACCGCTTGACTCGAGCTGACCTTCCTACTCAATATGTTCTTGTTTCGTTCTCCTGTTGAGTGCTGGCGTCGTGATGTCGAGCGTGCTGCAGGATTGGAGGCCGGGGCTGATCGAGGCCCATTCCGACCTCTTCCGCCCGCCGGTGGGCGTCCCTGAGGGGGCAGAGGGCTGCCCCGAGTGCGGCCCCGGATGGCGCGACCTCATCGACCGGTGCTGCATCCGGATCAGGGCGGCGGTCGCAACCGAGGACGGCACCTTCAAATTCACGCAGATCAGGAGAAGTACGCGAGCATTCGCCTGTACTGGAACGGTCGCCTCTCTCCGGAAGCGACCTCCCGCGTCGAGGAGGCGATCGACCTGGCCGAGGCCCGCAGCGCCTGCACTCGCGAGATTTGTGGCGAGGCAGGCGTCCTCCGCACGGGCGGGTGGCTGACGACCCGCTGCGACCTGCACGCTGAGGGGCGCGCGCCCGCCGAAGTCCGCCCCGGCTTCGAGAATATCCACACGTCCGCTACGGCCTGGGCGCGCAGCGGCGGATCACGTGCCGCCGCTACGACCGGGAGAATGACGCCTTCGTGGACGTCGATCCCGCCACCCTCGGAATCGCGGAGGACTGACATGGCGACGTTCCGCTGCCGGACCTGCCACCAGGAAGGCAAATTCATCTACGACGCGTCCCGCCACGCCTGCCCGCGCTGCGGCTCGCGCGAAGTGCAGGTCGCCGTCGGCGTCGACGAGATGCCCGACCCGCTCGTGGACGCGCTCCTCGAACTCGCCGACGGGGCCGAGCCCCTCGATCGCGAACATTGGGAGGACTGACCATGCGCCTGTGGGTCATGTCCGACATCCACCTCGAACTGACGCGTGGCTGGGACCTCCCGCCGGCCGCAGCGCGTCCGGATTTCGACATGCTGATCGTCGCGGGCGACCTGACCCCGCGGCCCGAGCGCGGCGTCCGGTGGCTGCTCGATCGCGTGACCGACCGGCCCGTCATCTACGTCATGGGCAATCACGAGGGCTACGGCTGCGACCTCGGACGGACGCTCGAAAAGGCGAAGGCCTTGGCGGAGGGCACGAACGTTCACGTGCTGGAGAACGAGACCGTTCGCATCGGGAATGTCACGTTCGCGGGCGCGACCCTCTGGACGGACTTCGCCCTGAACGGAGACGCGCATGCCGCCATGGGCGTCGCCGGCGACCGCATGAACGACTTCAAGAAGATCCGGAACGGCGTTTCCTGCCGCATCACGCGCTTACGCGACACTTCAAGTCGGTCGCGTTTCTGAAGGAACAGATGCGCAAGCCGCGCGGCGAGGACCGCCTGGTCGTCGTCACGCACCATGCTCCGATCCCCCACATCACCGACGAGCCCGGCGGCTCGGGCGAGGATCCGACGCTCGACCCGGCATTCCGGAGCGACCTGAGGCGGCTGATGGCGCGCGCGCCGGACGATGGCACGGGCGCGCTGCGCCCGGCGGACCTCTGGCTCTACGGCCACACCCACGAGTCTTTCGACGCCATGGTCGGCGAGACCCGCGTCGTGTCCAACACAAAGGGTTACGGCCCGTGGCCGCCCTCCATGCGCACTTGGGACAACCCGCATTTCGACGAACGCCTGATCATCGAGATCTGAAAGGGACGGTCATGACCGACATCGACAATCAGCAGACCACCGAAGCCAACCCGCCCCTCCTCCAGGTTTCGAGTGTTTCGTCATGTTCAGACCACAGCCCCGCCGCCGGCCCGACCTCTTCGTATCCGCGAAAGCGCCCGTGCCGATCCCCGCGCGACACCCTGCTCTTAGAGAAGCGCTCGTCCAGGCGAGCCTCGATCCGCGGGTGCGCTCCATCGCTCACGTACCGACGGCGCATGTTTCGTCCGCACCGCTAGACCCGGTCGAGGTCGACGCGATCGTCCTTGCGCGCGACGATGGCCGCTTCTACCTCGACGTGGTGCCCGCCCGTCAGGTCCGCGAGCTCGACGAGGAAGGGCTCGTGCTGATCGCGCTGCGGGAGCTGGAGCTCTCGCCCCTGGTCGTCACGGCGGAGGAGCTCGTTCGCGAACCCCGCTGCGGCAACTGCCGCCTGGTCTGGTCGCACCACGGCCACCTCGTGCCGGTGGGCCTGCGCATCAGCATCCTGCAGATCCTGCGCGACGACGGACCGATGGAGCTCGTCCGCCTCGTCGAGCTCGTCCGCAGCGACCATGATCCCTCGCTCGCGGTGATGGCGCTGGCCTGCGCAGACCTCCTCGAAATCGACCTGGCGTCGGAACCGCTCGGTCCCTCCACCCTGGTGAGATCCCGCACATGAAAAAGCCCACAGGCCGCCGCCCCACCGGCAACGTCATCCGCATGACCCCGAAAGCCGACGACCCCGAGAGGCCGTCGGGTACCGTCCTGATCGACCGCGTGTATCACGGCAAGCTCGGCCAGTTTGAGGACGGCGATGACGAGCGCCGGATCGAGGACAGCTTCGTGCTCGACTGCGAGGAAGAAGAGGATCCGCCCGGCGGCGACCGCCCCGACGCGACGACCGCACTGGTCGGCGCGAGCTTCGAGGCGGCAACCACGCCGGATCAGCGGCGGCGGCTCCGCCATAACCTGGCGATGTGCGCAATCGTCCACGTCCCCAGCACCGCCTGGGTCACGCCGGTCTCGCTGTACTTCCGGTGCACGTTCGGCGCACGCTGGCTGCAGCAGACCAGGCATGGTCCCAATGCCGGCGACAGAGCCTTCTCGACCAGCTCCGCCTCGGTCGCGCTGGCCCTATCGGCCGGCCAATCGGTCGTGGGCATCGCCGCCGACCTGGGTCTGCTTCCGCAGCCTAGCGTTTCCGCCAAGGCCAAGATCGCGAATTCGTTTTCCGAAAGTCCAATATGGGTGAGGGGGGGAAATTTCGCGATGTACTGCCCTTGCTCATCGTCGACGGCAAGCATGATTCCCCCTTCTTTTCCAGTATTTTTCACGACGGAGAGCTTCATCTGGACACCGGCGAGCGAAAAGCGCGCCTTCTTCTTGGCTTCTGATTCTGGCCCGGCCGGAACGGGGACGCCGTCGCTCGGCAACGCTCGTACCGCTCCCGGTAGATTTGTCCCCAGTGCAGCCAAGAGATCGAAGTCATTTCCAGGTCTTACTGACGCTGCGTGGTGCTTTTCCATTGCTTCGCGCAGTTTCTCTTCGGGCAGCAAGTTCGCGAAGAACGGCGGCAGCGCGCCGCGTATGGGTTTGGGATCCCGGCGGAGGCTGCCATCTGCCGAGCGAAGCGATAGGCTGAAGATCGGAGGGTCGTTCAAGCTCCGATACGCGGGCAAGAGATTGAATGCGTTGTAGTCGCCCGGCGTTCGGACGAGCGTGCCGACGGCAAGATCGTTTAATGAGATGTCGAGCGATTGGATACGTTCAGCCGCGAGGACAGGCTTATTCATGCTCCTCCTCAACATCTGACGTGAACGCAGGGCGGTCATCATCGCCCGTAGCTCTCTGCAGCATTGATTGAATAGCCGGTACCATCGCTTGCGGAATCAGCATCATTTCCATGCCAAGGGCGCGGGCAACGTTGACGAGTGTCGTTGCGCGGGCTGCAGCGGCACCCGTCTCAATGTCGCGATAGCGCGGCCTGCTAATGTTCGCCCGGAGGGCGATTTGCTCCTGGGATAGGCCAGCAGCCATTCGTGCTCTTCGAAAGTGCACGCCAAGCTCCTTGAGCAGCGGGTTTGGAGCCGAAGTCATGGATATGTTCTCGGATCATTAACATCGAAATGATCTGTAAACAGATCATAAATTGAACGTGAACAGATCTTTGTCGTCGGCAATGATCCGTAAACATATCTTTATGGCGAGTCGTTCCAGCGGCACTTGTCGTCTGAATTGTTGACTCTGCTGCCAGGAATGGCCTTGGGGCTATGCACTTGACGCGATGAAGAAGGCAGATCTTATCGCAAGGTTGACCGATTCCTATGGCGCTCGCGTGCATTGGGAGCTCAGGAGGAATGGCCCGCCAGTGAACGAACCCAATCCTGAAACGCGGTGCGTCGCTTTTATGGAACGCCAATTGAAAGCGGCGGTAGATGGCGAGCAAGTCCGTATCGCCAAGTCAATTCCGATGTCCGCCAACCCGCCTCGATGTAGCTGCGAAGCGTCGAACTACCTATCAGTTCGCTTTTCATTCTTCGGCATGCTTCCCATGATGACGGCCAATAGCCTCCGGGCGTGACCGGCCGCTGTCGTGGCCACTCGCAGGGCCGCAATGCGAGCGGAGTGGTCTCGGCTACTTACCAGCAACTTTTCTTCTATTCGCGTTGATATCCAATCTTACGACGCGCAATTGACGTGTTCCTATGCAACATCAACCGGAGCATGATGGTCAAATCGGCGGCACTCGACAGGCAAAGTTCGACGACTGCGTTGATTCTCTTGACGTTCCGCCCAAGAAGCGACCAGGCGATTACACGAGAGCCTCGCTCGCTTCGATCGTGAGAGTTGACGATGGGCCACTCGAAGGAGACGCTCCGCATCATGAAGCGACCTCGGAAGAATCGTGGCATGCCGCCGCCCGCGACGTTCGATATCGATTCGCTGCCGGGCAGCTCAAATTTAACGGCATTAGAGACGGCCGCCGTAATCCGGCGCACGCCTGGAGCCCTGGAGCTGTGGCGGCGCAATCCGAACCACCCGCTGAAATGGCGCTACGTCGATGGTCGCCCGCTTTACCGAGTCGATGCGGTGCGCGACTATCTGGCCGGACGCGATAAGACAACTAAGTCGTCGCAGCCGCATAATGCTCGCGAAGACGGCCCAGCAATTCGGCCTTGATGGGATCGAGCGGATTCGTCCGCTGCAGGCGCACGACCTTGCCTCCCCGTTTCGCGCCGACCAACTCCGCGATGTAGTCATGAGCAGCTTCGAACGCCATCTTGCGGATAATCCACTGTTCGTCGTGATTGTAGACTTGATCTATCCCGCGCGGCTTTTGCCCGACACACAACCGCTGGATTTCGTTGTCATAGCCGCAGCGTGACATGATGGTTCGCAAGCTGCGCCTTAAGTCATGCATTGTGAACTTGGCGACACCCGCTTCCTTGACCAGGCGGTCGACCAAGTTTGTGAAGCCCGACATCTGGCCGCCGGTCTTCGGTGATGGGAAGACATAGTCCGACGTCGCACGCTGGAAATGTTTTGCGGCCGTAAGCACCTCGTTAACGAGATGGGTGCGCGGCATGTCGTGGTAAAGGCCCATCTTGGTCCATGCTGCATCGAAAGTGATGCGGTCATCCATGACGTGATTTTGCCACTCGATCGTGGCTGGCTCGCTGCGGCGCGGGCCACCAAGTAGGCACATTCGTGTCAATAGCCCAAACGTCCCAAGCTTGCCGGATGCGTGCCAGACTTTGATGATCTCCTCGTCGGTCAGCGCCCGGCCCTTCGTTCGGCGCCCGACCCGCTGCGCGCGCGTCTCCTTGGGCACGCGATAGCCGGCGAGCACGTTGTGCTCGACGTAACCTTCGCCGACGCACCATTCGAGGAACGTGTGCGTGTGCTTGCGCAAGTCCTTTGCTGCGCCGCGCTTGCCGGTCTTGCCGATCCTGTCTACCGCCGCCATGATTTGCCGTCGCGTGAGCTCGGCGATGGCGAGGTCGAAATGATCTTTCAGACCGCGTCGGAGTGCCGACATGGCCGGTTTCCAGTTGACGACCTGGCGCCCGGTCAGGGACATTTCGTACGGGCCATCTTCAACGATCAGGGTCGCCAGTGTCGTGCACTGCCGCTCGGCCAGCGCTTGCCGCTTCGCCTCGCGCTTGACCTCGTTAGGATCGATCCCAATGACCACCTCCGCAGCGACGACGGTGGCGGCCTTGCGCGCGGCCTTCTCATTGAATTTGGGCCACGCACCCAGCGTCTTGCGTTGAGTGCCCTTCGTCCCAGGCTTTGTGAACATGAAGACCCAGGTCCTGCCACCAGTCGCGCGCATCCTGATCGCGAGCCCCGGCTGCTCTGTGTCGTGCAGATAGTGCTGCGATTTGCCCGGCGGCAGCGTCGCCGCACGGATCGCCGCGTCAGTGAGTCTCAGGTAATTCGTCGTTCCTTCAGCTCTGAGAGATTCTTTACTCTTTTCCATCGCTTGTGCTCTCGCTCCTGGCGCCCTGAGACGGGTCGAGGCGCGACCCTAGAACAAATGGACCACAAGCCATCGCCTCCACGTCCCAGTTTCTGTGCCCTAAGGGAATTCCTCCGAAGGGCACAGCAGGGACATACAAAATGTGGTAAGGCCAACCGAGGCCAAGGATGGTCCAATATGGCCACAAGTCTTTAACTTGCAAGGACTTTTACAATAAGACTATGGCTGGATTAGGTTGACTACAATCCACCAATTGTGGTTCACACGGGAGAGGTCCAAGGTTCGATCCCTTGTGCGCCCACCATTCCTTTTCCTGAACCTACCGGTTGCGAATGATCGTCGACGCTGATGGTGTTCGGCGACCCGTCTCAACCAAAAATGCGAAAACAACCCCATGCACAGTAGCCGACATCAGCCGGATCAAGGGGTTAGACTTCTACGACTTTTCCGAATCAACGATTGACTCGTCGGGCAAAACAGGGGCAGGATGACATCATCCGCGGAGAAGCCCGCCAGACGATGAGTTGGAACGAAGCCGAGATCCTCGCGGCCCGTCGCAAGATCCTCAAATCCGCACAAGACATGCTGGCTGGACAGCTCTCTTACATCGAGGGCGCACGGAACATTGTTACCGCCAGCACGAAAGCACGCCTCGACGAGCGGGACGTCGACCTGCTGCCCTTTGTCGGCATCGTTTCCGAGACAGACGCGCTACCCCTTTGGTGAGATGAGAAAGCAGCCGATGGCGCTCTCTCGCCGATCCCGGCAAGCTGAGCGACGACCAACATCGGAAACGATGCGCGGGCAATGTAGAATGCGTTCTGAAACATCCGGAGGAGCGGCGCATGGCGATCGTATTCATGACGGGCAGCGCGGACGGTCTCGGCCGCGCGGCGGCAAAATCCCTCCTCGATCAAGGTCACCGCGTCGTGCTGCACGCGCGTTCGGCCGATCGTGCCGCAGCACTTGGCCAGCTTGCGTCGCGTGCCGCCGGAATGGTGGTCGGTGATCTCAGAAGTGCCGCTGAGACGAAGAGCATCGCCGACCAGGTCAATGCGATCGGGCGCATGGATGCGATCAGCCACAACGCCGGCGTCTACACGCGGCCGAGCCGTGGCTCGACGCCGGAAGGCCATGCCGAGACTCTGGCCATCAACACGCTTGCGCCGTACATGCTGACGGCCCTGATCGAGCGGCCCGACCGATTGGTGTATCTCAGCAGCGGGCTGCACCGCGGCGGAGAGGGTTCGCTGGACGACCTCGACTGGACGAAGCGGGCCTGGGATTCGGCAAAGGCCTATGCCGAGAGCAAGCTGCATGTCGTCGCGCTCGCTGTTGCGCTGGCACGACGCTGGCCCAAGGTCCTGAGCAACGCCGTCGATCCCGGATGGGTGCGCACGAAGATGGGTGGTGCGAGCGCCCCGGTCGATCTCGACACTGGACAACGGACCCAGACCTGGCTGGCGGTGAGCGAGGATTCCGCGGCCCTGGTCAGCGGGCGCTACTGGCATCATCTCCAGCAGCAGCAGCCGGCCAGTGAGGCGAGCGATCGGATATTTCAGGACCAACTCATCGGCAAATTGAGCAAGCTGACGGGCGTTGAGCTGCCGGAGGCGTAAAGCGCGATGATTCGTCGTCATTGCGAGCGCAGCGAAGCAATCCAGTCTGCCTCCGCGGACACACTCTGGATTGCTTCACTGCGCTCGCAATGACGGAGCAAGCTTCAATCGACCCGATCCGGCCGCCATGCCGCGTACAGACCGACGAGGGTCCCGATGGCGACCAGCCCTGCCGCGAGCAGCACCTGCAATTGCCCGTCATCGGTGGCGCCCACGGATGACACAAATCTGGTCACGACGATGAACAGAACGCTCACTGAGGCCGCCGCACCCACGCAAAGATGGGCGAGCTCTCGCGTCAGGTTCCGGCCGAGAAGTCCGAGTGCCGTAAAATACATCGCGCAAGCGTTGGGATGGACGAACAAGGCAACGCGGGCGTAGCGGCCATAAGCGTCGAGCAAGGACTCACATCGGCTCAGGGCCGCTCTCGAGGCAACGCGCTGCAGGAGCGGTCTGAAAAAGCGAGCCTGTCCGTAACTCAGAACGGCGCCCACGATGATGGCCAGCCACGCCACGATAAAAACGGAGACATCCGCGGACTTCGGAGTGAGCGCGACGGACATCAAGATGAGGGCAGTTCCGGGAAAATAGCCAAAATAGGGGAAGAGCGACTCGGCGAGAATGCAGACGAACATGAAGACCGGAAACCATGATGAACCGGTCGCCCCCTGGACGATGGCGTTCAAGTCGAAAAGATTCGTCCTGTACAGGACGAGGTACATGCAAATGGCCAATCCGGCCAACGCGTAAAACGGCAATGCGCCGGAGAGAAACCGTCTCATTCAACCATCAAGCTTTGTTGCGCGGACATAGCGGCCTCGCTCTTTTCCGGATCATGCTTTAGGCGAATGAGATTGCTCCTGTCGATAGCGCCCTTTGCTCACGCAATCCTCGCCTCGCCCTGGGCATCTATCCGATCGACAGAATCTCGATCTCCTGGTTACCAGAGCCAACCACGTCGCCAACCGCCTTCCCCATCAACGCCCGCGCCACTGGCGAGACGAACGAGATCGTCCCCGCCTTCGGGTCGGCTTCGTCCTCGCCGACGATGCGGTAGGTCTGCACGCGGCCATCAGTGCGGCTGAAGGTGACGGTGCTGCCGAAGGCAACGACATCGCTCGAGGTCGGATCGGGAACGACCTGCGCGGTGCGCAGCCGTTCGGTGAGATAGCGGACGTCGCGCAGTGGCGCGGCTGATTGCCGGCGCTTTTCGTTGACGTCATCGATCGCTTGCGCGGCTTCATAGGCCTCGCGCGCCTCGGCAAGCTGCGTCTGCAACGCCTGCAAGCCTTTTTTCGTCACGAGGTTCGGATGCGGCGAGATCGGGCGGTCCGGCAACAGCGTTTCGGACGCGGTTTCGGCGCTTTCTTCCTTGGTGAAGGCGACGCTCAATTTCAAAATCCTGTCGGACTGTCCTGGCTACCGGCAGCGTTCCGCCGCCGCTGATTGACCTGGACTATATCTCAAGTTCGACGAAACGGCGCAGCTTGACGACGATGTCCGGCATGGCCTGGCGGAACCGGGTCGCATTCTGGAACGTGGTCGAGAACGGCGCGAAGGTGATCATGGCATTCCAGTGCTTGTAACCGTAGACCGTGACGGAGGCGCCGGTCGCGGGAAAATTCTCCATCTTGCGCAATTCGCCAAGCACGAGATCGGCAATCGCTTCCGCAGGGAGCAATTGCTTGCCGTCTCGTGTGGTGACGATTTTCGGAGGCGCCTCGACCGGCTGCGTGTCGGCTGCTACGGCCTCGGCGGCAGGCTTGGCCGCTGCAGCATCTGTGTTGGACGGCTCGACCGACTCAAACCCGTTCGTCGGCGCTGTCGGTGGAGCCTCGGCGAGCGGCGGCGGCGTCACGACGTCGGCGCGCTTGTTGCCCCCCAGGATGCTGGTGATCATGGCCACCAAGCCAGCATCCTTCCCGTCCTCGCTCATTCCTTCCCCCGGACCTTGGCCCACACTAGCACCCGCAAGCGGATCGCCACAATGTATGCGGTCGAACCCAATCTGGCCAAGCCCATGCGTTCGACGGCACCGGCGCCGCAACCGCTATCCCGGTCGCGCCGCGGCGCAATCCGCTACTGTTTATCGAACGGAATGTATTGCTGGTATTGCTTGGGCACCGAGCTGCGGTAGCGCGCGGGGACGGTGCCGGTGTCGACCGAATGATCCATCTCCTGCTGCCGCGTCATCTTCTTCTTCGCCGGCTTCTTCGATGCGCTCTTCTTGGAATCGGTCGGCTGGCTGGAGGTGTCGGTGGCCGCAGCCGGTGCCGTCGTCGCGGCTGGCGCAGTGCTCGTTGCGGCAGGCGCAGCGGTTCCGCCGGCGGCCGGTGCGCCCTGCGCCAGTGCGAGCGGCGTTTGCATCAGGAGCACCAGCGCTGCCGTCGCAGCCAGCAAATATGATCTCTGCATCAGAACCTCCAAAATGCCTGATCCGAATGAGGCAAGCCTAGTCCCACGGGATCGAGGCGTGCAAGTTCGTTGAGATTAGGTCAGAACCTGTGCGCGAACTGTGGTGGAGATCACATTGTCCGCCGCCGGCTGCGTCAGGATGTATCTCACCTCGAACGCATCCCGCGTCGCGGACACCAAGATAGGCATGACCGTGCGTCCGTCAGGCCACGGGGAACGCCAAGGCACGGCCGTTCCACCCCGCCCTAGAAGGAGATTGAAATGCGTCGCACCATCCTCACCCTTGCATCGTTCGCAACCGTGATCGCCGCGTCCTTGGCGGCGGCGCCGGCCCAGGCCGCAAACGACAGATATTGCCTGCAAGGCCGCAACTGGGGCTATCCCGGCAATTGCCAGTTCGCAAGCTATCAGCAATGTGCCGCCACCGCCTCCGGCACATCGGCCTCTTGCGGCATCAATCCGCGCTACGCCTACTCGCAGCCGTACTATTACTGACGAGAAGGCGGCGTGCGTGACCGCGCACGCCGCGCTCCGCTATGCGCGAGCTCCGAGACCGGTCTCCTCCAGCCGCATCGCGAACCAGCGCGACAGCGCTTCATCGACGAGCCCGCTGACATAGACCTCCGACATCGTGACGTGGTGCCTGTCCAGCACCAGCAGCACGCCCATCCAATAGGGAAACCAGACATGCACGTCGGTCAGCGCCCTCAGTTTGTGCTGGTCGTGCTCGAGCGGCGTGTGATTGCTCGCCTTGCGGATCTCGACAGTGAGCAAATTGTTCGGGATCTCGCGCTGATGCACGGCGACATCAGGATAGATCGACTTGCCGAGATGGTCGTCGGTCGAGATGATAGTGCCGTGCGGCAGATGCAGCGTGCGCTCACCAAGCCGGTCGTAATTGCAATCAACTGACCAGCCGGAGAACTGCTTCTCCAAGTGCACGGCGAAGCGGTGCGTGATCGCGCGCTCGCCGACGTCCTTCTCGAACAGGAATGCTTCCTGCGCGTAGAAGTCCCGGAGCGCCGCGATCACCTTGTTCAGCTCGGTTTGCATCGTGCCTCCGGGCCCATCACGCGCCCTCAGTTGCGCCGCTGCCAGATCCTCATGGTGAGGAGCGCGGAACGCGCGTCTCGAACCATGAAGGCCCGTATCCCACCTGCAAGCATCC
Source organism: Bradyrhizobium sp. 137 (assembly GCF_023074095.1). Classification (NCBI taxonomy): domain Bacteria; kingdom Pseudomonadati; phylum Pseudomonadota; class Alphaproteobacteria; order Hyphomicrobiales; family Nitrobacteraceae; genus Bradyrhizobium; species Bradyrhizobium sp. 137. Next base: position 409,057 of record NZ_JADPKU010000044.1, on the reverse strand, counting down.
TTCGAGGCGCCCGCTCACGCGGGCTCCTCAGGATGAGGACTGAAGTCGCGGCGCGACCGGCCTGACTCACATCTGAACTTCGATCAGGCGCGGCCCGGGCTCGGCGACGGCTTCGGCCAGCGCCTTGTTGAACTCGTCGGCATTGGTGACGGCGCGGCCAGGCACGCCCATGCCCTTCGCGAGCGCGACGAAATCCAGCGTCGGACGATCGAGCCGCAGCATGTCGTTGGCACGCTGGCCGGGCTCGCCGGCGCCGACATTGTCGAACTCGCCGCGCAGGATCTGGTAGATGCGGTTGGCGAACACGATGGTGACGATGTCGAGGTTCTCGCGGGCCTGCGTCCACAGCGACTGGATCGTGTACATCGCGCTGCCATCGCCGACCATGGTGATCACCTTGCGATCCGGACAGGCGATTGCGGCGCCGATCGACAGCGGCGTCGAGAAGCCGATCGAGCCGCCCATGTTCTGGAGCCAGTCGTGCGGGGCGGCGACCGCCGTCGGCGGGAAGAAGCCGCGGCCGGTGGTGAGGGATTCGTCGACCATGATGGCGTTCTCGGGAATCGCACAGGCGATCGCCTGTGCGATCGAGGCAAAGGTGAGCGCGCCGGTCGGCTTGACCAGTTCCTGCAAAGCCTGCGGCTTGACGTCCTTGGCGCTGGCCTTTACGGCGCCCGCAAGCGCTTCCAGCGCCGCGACCGAGTTCTCGCCCCAGGAGGTCATGCGATGGACCTCGCAGCCCTGGGGCTTGAGCATGCTCGGCTTGTTCGGATAGGCGAAGAACGCCACGGGATCGTCAGACTCGACCAGCACGATGTGACGGAATTTTGCCAGCATCGGCAGCGCCTGCTCGATGACGTAGTGAATGCGATCGATCGAGAAACGGCCGCGGCCGCGCGCCATCTTGGGACGGAAGGTCGGGCCCATCACCGTGCATCCGGTCTTGCCGGCGATTCGCTCGGCGAGCGCCAGGCCCTGCTCGCTCAGCGCGCTGCCGGTCATCAGCAGCAGCGTGCCCTCGCCGTCGCCATGCAGGATCCTTGCGGCCTGGTCGACCGCCTGCGGCGAATAGCTCGCCCGCTGCTGCTCGGCCGGAACCTCGGCGATGCCGTCGGCCTCGTTCCAGGCGGTGTCGGCGGGCAGGATCAGGGTGGCGATCTGCGGCGGCGCGCTCTTGGCGGCGGCAATCGCTGCTGCGCCGTCGGCGGCGACCGATTTGGAATCCGGCGAGGTGCGGACCCAGGACGACATCGGCCGGGCCAGGCCCTCGATGTCGGAGGTCAGCGGCGCGTTGTAGCCGATGTGGTAGACGGCGTGCTGGCCGACAATGTTGACGATGCCGGAATTGGCCTTCTTCGCGTTGTGCAGATTGGCAAGGCCGTTGGCGAGGCCGGGGCCGAGATGCAGCAGCGTCGAGGCCGGTGTTCCCTTCATGCGGAAATAACCGTCGGCAGCTCCGGTGACCACACCTTCGAACAGGCCGAGCACGCAACGCATGCCGGGCACGCGGTCGAGCGCTGCGACAAAATGCATTTCGGAGGTGCCGGGGTTGGTGAAGCAGACGTCCACCCCGCCCTTGACCATTGTCCGCACCAGGCTTTCCGCACCGTTCATCCCAAGGCTCCCACGACAGGCATTGTCCAGATATCCGTGCGATCAATCATTGTTCGCGCGTTCCGTCAAAGCAATAGCCGCCATCGCGGCCCTGCCCGGCGTAACGATGCGCTGGCTGGGCTAATTCCTTTCGGCAGATGGGGCGCGGTTGCCGATTTGGTAACGCCAATCGTTAAGCATGGCGTCCCTCACGCGGCCGTGGCTTGCGAAATGCCCGCAAATATGGCCTCTGGCTTCCATTGAATCGATTTTTTGCTTGGGGGAGACAATGATCCGGTTTTTTGCCGCGCCGATGGCCGCCATGGCACTGGTGTCGGCCATGGCAGGAGGCGCGCTCGCCGAAGAGTTCGACTCGCGCGACATCATGGGCGGCGGCCCGAACTTCTTCCGTTGCGGCGCCAACCCCGTCCCCCGCACCACCGTCATCTATAACGGCAATTACGCGCCCGGCACGATCGTGGTGAACACGAGCGAGCGGCGGCTGTATCTCGTGCTCCAGAACGGCCAGGCGCTGCGCTACGGCATCGGCGTCGGCCGCGACGGCTTCCGCTGGGGCGGGGTGCACAGGATCACCGCCAAGAAGGAATGGCCGGACTGGACGCCGCCGTCGCAGATGCTGGCCCGCCGGCCCGATTTGCCGCGCCACATGAAAGGCGGCGTCGACAATCCGCTGGGCGCGCGCGCGATGTATCTGGGCTCGACGCTGTACCGCATCCACGGCTCCAACGAACCGGAGACGATCGGCCAGGCCGTGTCCTCGGGCTGCTTCCGCATGACCAATGAGGACGTCACCGACCTCTACAGCCGGGTCGCGGTCGGCACCACCGTGGTGGTGCTGAACAACTAGGCCGCCACAGAGGGAACCCGCAGGGCGCGTGAATTTGCGGGCTTGTGCGCGCGACGCGAATGCGGCAGCGTCGCACGACAATGAGCGCATTGAACCTGACCGCGCCCGCCGTCCGCGCCGCCCTGCTGGCGCTCGCCGCGCTCACATTGGTGCCTGACATCGCGACCACGGCCCGAGCGGGCGAACTGCCCGCGATCGCCTCGCGCCAGCGCTCCGAGAAGAAGAGCTTTACCGACGGCGAGATCGTTGACGGTTTTCTCAAGACGGCGTTCGGCGCCGAATATCACCTCGCCGGCCGGGTCGACCGCATCCGCAAGTTCGACGGGCCTGTGCGCGTGTACGCCGAGAGCGACCGCGCCGATCGCAAGATGCAACTCGCAAGGGTCGTGACCGACATCGCCGCCCGCGTGCAGCATCTCGACATCGCCATGACCGACACCAATGAGGCGGCGAATGTGCGGGTGAAGCTCGTGCGCGATCGCGATCTCTACCGCACCCTCACCAGCTTCTACGGCGCCGAGAAGGCGCGCGAGATCCGCACCTCGCTCGATCCGCAATGCCTGTCCGGCTTCCGCAAGAACGACAATTTCGAGATCGAGCATTCCGACGTCATCCTCACCGTCGACAACGGCGATTTCGTCTTCCTCGACTGCGCCTATGAGGAGCTCTTGCAATCGCTCGGGCCCATCAACGACACTGCCAGCGTGCCCTGGACGATGTTCAATGACAACGTCTCGATGGGCTATTTCGACGTCTACGACCAGTACATCCTCAATCTGCTCTACGACCCCCGCATCAAGCCCGGCATGACGGTGCAGGAGGTCAAGGCGGTGCTGCCCCAGGTGCTCGCCGACGTGCGCACATGGGTGAAGCGGGTGAACGATCTGAAGGAATGAGGCGCTTCTTACCCTTCCCTGGAGAGCAGGCAATCGCATATGTTTTTTTGGGCGGCGAATGAGCGCGCGCCTCGTCCTTCGAGACGACCGCTTCCAGCGGTCTCCTCAGGATGAGGCTAAGCGGCATCGGTGCTCGTGGAAACTGCGGCCGTACACTCCGCCCTCATCCTGAGGGCCCGCCAAAGACTGGGCGTCAAGATCGCGCCCTCACACCTTCCTTGCTCTCGTCATCAGATACTGCTGGCGCATCACGTTGTTGCGGGCATCGAAATATTCGGCGATCAACGCCTCGAACTCGGCGCGGAAGCTCCTGAGCTTGTCCGGCTCGTCCTGATACTGGGCGACGAGCTTGATCAAAGGCCCGATCGTCGTTTCCATGGTGCGGCGGAAATGCTGCGGGCTGAGTGCGGACGGCGTCATCATGTCCATCTCGAAGGAGAGGTCCTGTGCTTTCCCGGCGAGACGCTCGGCGACCGTTTTCGGATCGCCCCACAACACCGGCGACGCCACACCCTCGGGCGGCGGCAGATGGCGGCCGATCAGCGCGAACATCCGTCCGACATAGAGATGTGGCGGCCAAGTGGAGAAAGCGATGGTGCCGCCGGGCTTCAGCACCCGCAGCATCTCGCCGATTGCAAGGTCCGGACGCGGTGCAAACATGTGGCCGAACTGGCTGAGCACCACGTCAAACTCATTGTCGCCATAGGGCAGGCTTTCGGCGTCACCGTCAGCGAAGTCAATATCGAGGTTCACCAGCTGCGCGTGCTCGCGGGCGCGCTCGATCAGAACCGGCGACAGGTCGAGACCCCTGACCTTCGCGCCGCGGCGCGCGGCCGTGATTGCGACCACACCCGTGCCGCATGCGACGTCGACCAACCTTTGGCCGGCGACAACGCCGGCAAAACCGACCAGCTTGGCGGCGGCCGGTGTGGTGAACACTTCCATCGGGGTGAACAGCGACCAGGCTTCCTTCTGAACGGCCTTGAAACCTGCAAACGGATCCTGCGCGGTCATGGAACTCTCCTTCTCGAGCTCGATGTTCATGAGGCTGACGACGGACGCCGAAGGTTCAACGCGCTCACCGAAACCTTCTTCCCCTATGGTCCGCCTTGTCCGTCCATCCATGCAAGGCTCCGCGGCACGAGGAACGTGGATGCGCGGGACAAGCCCGGGAATGACGATCCCACTGCAACAGCCTAACCCCGCGCGGGCCCGCGCTACAGGCTCAATAGATCGAAGACTATTGCACGAGATCGGCAACGGTGGTGGCGGCTTTCAGGCCGGTGCCGGTGAGGACGGCGACCGTGGTCTCGTTCGCCTTGATGGCGCCGGCAGCGGACAGTTTTTCCAGCGCGGCAGCCGCGCTGGCGCTGGTCGGCTCGGCAAACAATCCTTGCAGTGCAAGACGCCGCAGGGCAGCAACGATCTCGTCCTCGGTGAGCGCGACGGTGCCGCCGCCGCTTTCGCGCAAGGCGCCGATGATCTCGCGCAGGCGCAGCGGATTCTTGATGGCGGTGCCTTCGGCGATGGTCTTGTGCACCTCGCGCGCGACAGGCGTATCGACGCCGGCCTGGAAGCTTGCATCGATCGGCGAGCAATTTTGCGGCTGCGCCGCGAACAGGCGCGGCAGCTTTGTGATCTGGCCGGCTTTGCGCAGCTCCCGGAAGCCGAAGGCGCAACCGAGCAGGCTGCTGCCGGCACCGACCGGGACGATGACGTTGTCGGGCGCGTGGAAGCCGAGGTCCTCCCAGATCTCATAGGCGAGCGATTTGGTGCCTTCGAGGAAAAACGGCTGCCAATTGTGGCTGGCGTAGAACGTCTGGTGCGACTGGCGGATCGCCTCGGCCTCCGATTCCTCGCGCGGGCCATCGACGAGCTGCACCGCGGCGCCATAGGCGCGCACCTGCGCGACCTTGGCCGGTGAGGTCGAGGCAGGCGCGAGGATCTTCACGCGCATGCCGCCGGCGGCACCCAGCCCGGCCATGGACGAGCCGCCATTGCCTGAGGAATCCTCCAGCACCGCATTGATGCCGATCTGGCGCAGGAAGGACAGCATCACGGAAGAGCCACGGTCCTTGAAGCTGCCGGTCGGGTTGAACCATTCGAGCTTGAACAGCGGCCGCAGTTCGCCCCAATCCTGCTGGACCAGGGGCGTGCAGCCCTCGCCAAGCGTGATCGGCTTTGCGATCTCGACCGGGAGCGCCGCCCGGTAACGCCAGAGCGATCGCATGCGGCCATCGATGTCTTCGCGCGACATGCCGGCGCCCGGCGTCACCAGCAACGGCGTGCGCTCGTCCGAGCACCAGCGCGGCCGGTCCAGAGGATAGAGTTGTCCGTTGCGGGGGTCGATGTAGCTGGCGGCGGGCATGGCAGTCTCCAAGGCAAGGCGATCCTACGGTTGGGCTGAGTCAGGTTTTGTCGAGAACGTGTCGTCCGCACAGCCAGACCATTCGGCACCCCTTGAAAACACGAAAATTGGAAATATTTCAATCTCTTAAACTGGCCGCACAGGCAGAGCGGCCGGGTTCGCCAACGCGGGCGCGCGGTGCCAAAGGCGGCGCTGCTGGCGCGTTGACGACGGGAATTAGGCACGAAGGGGCTCTGCCCGCCCGGCACGATTAACTTGTCTGTCGTGCCTCGCCGCTACAATATGTTGGATTGAGCTCGCGTCGCCGGTGTCCTCGACTGGCAACGCGACCGAGCCAGGCCCGTCCGAGCGGCGGGCCGTTGGCTTTTTGGGAGCCTGGACATGAGCCGCGCGAACCGTACCGACCACATCCGCCTGACCTCCCATCCGGAGCCGGGCCGGAAGGCCGCCTTCCCGATCCATTGGGGCGCCACTGAGGCGCGCGCCCGGGGTCCGATCATCGGCACGGTGTCGCGCGCTGGGGATCGCAACGTGATCGGCAGCCATGGCGGATCCTACGCGATGTACCGGGCGCTCGCAGTGTCCGCGGGCGCGCTCGATCCGATCCGGCGTCCTGACCTCACCAACACGTTTCCCGCCGCGACCATTGGTCCGTTCCCGCAATGGAATGATCCCACGAAAATCGTCGCGCTCGATCCGTGGGGGCATCTCGTTGCGGACAACTTCCGCCAGGAGATCGCCGAGGGCTTCGACATCAGGCCGAGCATCGCGGTAACCCGCGCGCGCCTGGACCTGCCGGAGATCCGCGAGGCGCTGGCGGCAAACCGGCTACGCGCCGACGGCGAGGTCGTGCACGCCAATGGCAGCGTGTCGGTGGTGAAGATCGCGATCGATCCGGTGTGGTACCTGCCGGGCCTCGCGACTCGCTTCGGCACCGGCGAGACCGAGCTGCGGCGCACGCTGTTCGAGCAGACCGCCGGCATGTTCCCGGAGCTGGTGACGCGGCCGGACATGAAAGTGTTCCTGCCGCCGATCGGCGGCACCACGGTGTACTTGTTCGGCGATGTGACAAAGCTGCCGGACCACCGCACCAAGATCACCTGCCGCGTGCATGACGAGTGCAACGGCTCGGACGTGTTCGGATCCGACATCTGCACCTGCCGGCCCTATTTGATTCACGGCATCGAGGAATCCGCGCGCGGCGCGCAGGAGGGCGGGCTCGGACTCGTCGTCTACAATCGCAAGGAAGGCCGTGCGCTCGGCGAGGTCACCAAATTCCTGGTCTACAACGCGCGCAAGCGCCAGGAGGATGGCGACGCGGCCGCGGCCTATTTCGAGCGCACCGAATGCGTCGCCGGCGTGCAGGACGCGCGCTTCCAGCAATTGATGCCGGATACGATCCACTGGCTCGGCTTGACCCGCATCGACCGCTTCCTGTCGATGAGCGACATGAAATACGACGCGCTGACCTCGCAAGGCATCGACATCGTCGAGCGCGTGCCGATCCCGCCGGAGCTCATTCCCGCCGACGCCTATGTCGAAATCGCCGCGAAGAAGGCCGCCGGCTATTACTCTACCGAAATCGCGCCGGAGAAGGACGTCAACGACGTGGTCGGGCGTTCGCTGGAAAAATACTGATCGCGCGATGGCGGAGGCTTTGGAACGAGAGGCGCGCGCGCTGCTCACTGCAGCGGCGGTTCGCGCGCGGGCCGCGCAGATGCTCGAGATCGGCCTCGCCGGCCGTCTCCAGCATTTCACGATCGATCTCGGCCGCATGGACGGCGTCGCGCAGGCCGTGCTCGCGGTGACGCGCAAGGCCTATCCGAGGCTGGACATTCCCTTCCATGCACGATGGCGGCATTTCGTGCTTGGCGGCGTCGATCGCTGGGCGGAGCTCGCGGACGCTACGTCCTGGCCGGATCGCGCGGCACGGGCGCGCGCGGAGTTCGACCTCGCCATCGTCAGCGTGCTGCTCGATGCCGGCGCGGGTGCGGCGTGGCGCTATCGGGACGCGGTGACAGGAGAAAGCATCGGCCGGTCCGAGGGGCTTGCGATCGCAAGCCTCGATATGTTTGCGGGCGGCCTTTTCTCGCGCGATCCCGGCGCGCCGTTCAGGGCCGATGCGCACGTGCTTGCAAGGCTGCCGCGCGACACGCTCACATCCGCCTTTCAGGTCGGCGATGCCAATCCACTGCTTGGACTGGAAGGGCGCACGGATCTGCTGCGCCGTCTAGGCAAGCTGGTCGCGGAGCGTTCGGAGGTATTCGGTTTGAACGATACGCCGCGGCCGGGCGGCCTGTTCGATCACATCGGGGCGCAAGCTGTGGGCGGCGCGCTTCCAGCGCCCGCCATCCTCTCCGCGGTGCTGGACCAGCTCGGACCAATCTGGCCGTCGCGGCTGGAACTCGCGGGCATTCCGCTTGGCGATTGCTGGCATCACCCGGCGATCGAGGCGGACGACGCCACCGCCGGTCTCGTACCGCTGCACAAGTTGTCGCAATGGCTGAGCTATTCGCTCATCGAGCCGCTCCAGCGCGCAGGCTTCGAAGTGACCGACATCGACGGCCTGACTGGGCTCGCCGAATACCGCAATGGCGGCCTGTTCGTCGATCACGAAGTGCTGCGTCTGCGCGATGCCGCGGATGCCGCGCGCGCGCATGCCGTGGATTCGCTGCTCGTCGTCGAGTGGCGCGCGCTCACCGTCGCCCTGCTGGACCGGCTGGCAGAGCGCATCCGCGCCAAGCTCGACCGCACGCCTCAGACGTTACCGCTCGCCAGCATTCTAGAGGGCGGCACCTGGGCCGCGGGCCGCGCGATCGCCTTCGCACGCCGTCCGGACGGTTCGCCGCCGCTCAAAGTGATCAGCGACGGCACGGTTTTTTAATAACCCTCTCCCCTTGTGGGAGAGGTGGCTTCGCGAAGGGCGAAGCCGGGTGAGGGTTGTCTCCGCGGGCACATCTCTCATCGAAGTTCGTGGAGACGACCCCTCATCCGGCGCTTCGCGCCACCTTCTCCCACAAGGGGAGAAGGGAAGAAGAAGAGCATCCCATCATGGAAGGAGTCACGATCGTCGATCATCCGCTGGTGCAGCACAAGCTGACGCTAGTCCGGGACAAGTCCATCTCGACCAAGTCGTTTCGCGAGCTGATCAAGGAAATCGGCATGCTGCTGTGCTACGAGGTGACGCGCGACCTACCGCTCGCCGACACGGTCATCGAGACGCCGCTGGCAACGATGCACTCGGCCAAGATCGCCGGCAAGAAGCTGGTGTTCGTGCCGATGCTGCGCGCCGGCACCACCTTCGTCGACGGCATGATGGATCTGGTGCCGACCGCGCGCGTCGCCCATATCGGGCTCTACCGTGAGCCGCACAGCTTTGCCGCGGTCGAGTATTTCTTCAAATCGCCGTCCGATCTCGGCGAACGGCTCGCGATCGTGGTGACGCCCGTGGTCGCCACCGCCAACACGGCCGTCGCGGCCATCGACCGGCTGAAGGAACGCGGCGCCAGGGACATCCGCCTCGCCTGCCTGATCGCCGCGCCGGAAGGCCTCGAGCGCCTGCGCGGACTGCACCCGGACGTTCCGATCTGGACGGCCGCGGTGGACGAAGGCCTCGACGAGAATGGCTTCATCCTGCCCGGCCTTGGCGACGCCGGCGACCGCGCTTACGGAACGCGGTAAGTGCTACGCGCACATTAGGAACAGCTTCCGTCGCGCGATGTTCTCCTGCTCTAGCATGGAGAGCACGATGACCTATCAGAATGATGACCGCAGGACTGACCGTGCGCGCCGCAACAGCCCGGTCGGCTGGGCGATCGGCGCCATCTTCGTGATCGCCGTGGTCGCAGCCATCTTCTTCTACAATGGGCGCGAGGTCGGTCAGCAGACCACGACATCCAGCCCGAACAACGCGCCGAACGTCACCACTGGCTCGAACCCGCCGGCGGCGCCGGCGAAGTAACCCCCGGCGGCTCACACCTTTCCGCTGCCGCAAATCGCCTTCAGCGCCCGCCACTCCTTGTCCGTCAGCAGCGGCGGGCCGCTGGCAGGGCGATCTTCCTTGGTCATGCGCGCAAGACGGTCTTCGGTCAGCGGATGGCTGGCGAGGATCGTCATGAGACCGGAGCCGCCTTCCTTGCCGGTGATGCGGAACATCAGCTCGGCCGCGGGCTTGGGCGAGCGGCCGAGTGCGTGCATGACGTCGATGGCGAAGGTGTCGGCGCCGGTCTCGGCCTCGCGCGAATAGGAGGCTTCGACCACGCTGCGCGAGGCGAAGATCACGGCCGAGGAGCCGGTGACGTCGCCGAACAACAGGCCGATCAGGAACGAGGTGCCACCGTTGTAGATCAGGCCGCGCATGTTGTCGTGATGCTTGAGATGGCCGAGCTCGTGCGCGAGGATGCCGGCGAGCTCGTCGGGGCTTTCAGCCTTGTCGAGCAGGCCCTTCAGCACGAACACTTTGCCGCCCGGGAGCGCGAACGCGTTCGGCACCGAACTCGGCAGCACGCCGGCCGTCATGGAATCGTCGTCGAGGCCGGCGGCATCGCGCAGACGGTTGACGAGCTTTGTGAACGCGGCCTTGCCTGCGGGATCTTCGCAGGCGCTGCGGCCGAAAATGGTCTTCACCTGGACCTCGGACGCATCGCCAATGCGGCGCTCGATCGGTTTCGGCACGAGCGGCGCGAGCCGATCGGCGGCGAGCGGTACGCCGAACAGCACGACGCAGACGATGGAGACGGCGGCGGCCACCGACCAGCCGACGATCCTCGCGACACCACGGCGCGTGGTCTGGCGCTCGTCGAGGCGCAAGCATCGCGCGGTTAGATCGGCTGCGAGCGCGGCATCACGGACCTCGAGCCGCGCGAGTGGCGGCGCGGATGTCGAAGCCAGACGCAAAACCCCGGCCGGGCTGTCGGCGCGGCGGATATCGGCATAGGCCCAGCGAACGGGCGCTTCGCCGTCCTCGGCGATCTCTAGGGCGTCACCGAGCGTCAGCGTCACCTGACGCCTGCGGCTCGAGACACCGTCGAAGAAGATCGCCGGCTTTGCGGACTGCGCGGGGACCTCGGTCAACAACTCACTCACAGCTCAGAATCCCGCAACATCCAGTCCATCGGCAAAACCTTCGCCGAGCGCGCCAGCGAGCTCGCCGCTGCCGCGCACATCCGCGGCGGCCGCGATGTTGTGCACCTCGACGTTCTCCAGCACCTTGGCCCAGAGATCGCGCTGGAGATAGACGCGCATGATGATGTTGACGGCAAGGGCGAGCGCGAAATAGCCGATCACCATCATCACCAGCATCGGGATGCTCTTGGCAGCATTGTCCGGGCCGAACACCTCCTCCACCGGAACGCCGCTCAGGGTGACGACGAGCATGGTGGCGCCGCCAAGATAGGCGGCAAAAGCCATCGAGAGCAGCAGCCACCAGCCGATCACCTTCCAGTACAGGCCGTAGAAGGCGTCATGAGGCAGCCGCGAGGACAGGCTGACGCCGCCGATACGGATGCCGTCGAGCCACCAGCGCCATTCGCGCGCCTTGAACTCGGCATAGAAGAACGGTGCGAGCGGGAAGATCACCAGGACGATCGGGCTGAGCAGCCACAGCCACCAGCCGCGCTTGAAGAACGTCCAGCCGTCGCCTTCGAAATCGCCGGTGAGATCGCCGTAATGGGTGTGCTGCATCTTGTAGCGTTCGAGCGCAGCCTCACGCCAGGGCAGCGCCAGGCCGAGCGTCAGAAACACGAGCAAGCCCCACAGCATGGCACGGAACGAATAGGCCCAGCCCGAGCCGTCCATCCAGAACCGCACGCCGCGCCAGGCCGTGCGCGTCAGGCGATAGCGGCGCGCGCGAAAAATCGCGAACTGGCCGAAGGCATAGAAGGCGATGAAGAGCGGCGCCGAGGCAAAGCCCTGCCAGCGTTCGAACTCGATGCCGACAAGGAAATACGCGAGATAGATCGGCACCAGGATCGCAAGTGCGAACAGGAAGCCGACCAAAAGCTCCTTACCACGTCCGGTGTATTCGGCTGCATCGCCGTCGATCGCGGTGTTGGTCCACAGATGACGGCGGATGTCGGTGACGAGCCAGAACCGGTAGAAGCCGAAGGTGACGAGCTCGAGCATGGCACCCCTGGTGACCAGCTTGCGGAATTCGGGGCGGCTGCCGGTGAAATCGACCCGCATCGGCGGCAGCGGCGGCGGTATGGGTTCGGAGCCGGTGGGGGCCCATTGCATGTCGTTCACGGCGGCAACCTCGGGGTGCGGATCTGTGACGGCCAAACTATAGATCAGAGGTTAGTCGATCCCAAGATAACCGGGTTCGATTTACCTCGATTCCAGTTGGTTTCTTGCACGATCCCCCACTGAGCGGCGTGCGGGAGGTCACGTTCGCGTGCCAGCGTGACGTCCGTCCGACGCTCTCGGGAAGGTTGGATGTGGCAAAACTCTCCTTGCCCCGGCGCAGACAACCGGCTGTAATTGCAAATCAAATACCGCAGCGCAGAATTCAACGACGCGCGGTTCACGACAGGGAGAGCGGTCATGCATGGGACTATCGAGAGCGCAGCCAAGCTCGACGCGTTGCGCGAGCGCGCCACATCGCTGCCGCTGGAGCAGTTCGATCCCGGCGATCCTGAACTGTTCAGGACCGATACGTTCTGGCCCTATTTCGACCGCCTGCGCCGGGAGGATCCCGTGCACTATTGCAAGGACTCGATGTTCGGCCCGTACTGGTCGGTGACGCGCTACAATGACATCATGGAGATCGAGACCAATCATTCGGTGTTCTCCTCCGCCTCCGCACTCGGCGGCATCACCATCCGCGACATCGATCCAGACCTGCGCCGCGAGAGCTTCATCTCGATGGACCCGCCGCGGCATGCGGCGCAGCGCAAGACCGTGGCGCCGATGTTCACGCCGACGCATCTGGACAATCTCGCGCTCAACATCCGCAAGCGCTCGGCCGAGTGCCTGGACAACCTGCCGCGTGGCGAGGTGTTCGACTGGGTCGACCGCGTCTCGATCGAGCTCACCACGCAGATGTTGGCGGTGCTGTTCGACTTCCCCTGGGAGGACCGCCGCAAGCTGACGCGCTGGTCCGACATCGCCACCACCATTCCCGGTCCGGACGGCCTCGTCGCCACCGAAGACGAACGACAGGCCGAGCTGACGGAATGCGCGGGCTATTTCTCCCGCCTCTGGAAGGAGCGCATCGAGCAGCCGCCGAAGAGCGACCTCTTGTCGATGATGGCGCATGGCGCCGCGACGCGCGACATGGATGCGAAGAACTTCCTCGGCAATCTCATTCTTTTGATCGTCGGAGGCAACGACACCACCCGCAACACCATGTCGGGCTCGATCTACGCGCTGAGCCAGCATCCGGACCAATATCGCAAGCTGCGCGAGAATCCTGATCTGCTCGACAGCTTCGTGCCGGAGGTGATCCGCTGGCAGACGCCGCTCGCGCATATGCGGCGCACGGCGCTCTCCGACTTCGAGTTCCGCGGCAAGCAGATCAAGAAGGGTGACAAGGTCGTGATGTGGTATGTCTCGGGTAACCGAGACGAGGAGGTGATCGAGAGGCCCTACGATTTCATCATCGATCGCGCCCGCCCGCGCACGCATCTCTCCTTCGGCTTCGGCATCCACCGCTGCGTGGGCTTGCGGCTGGCCGAACTCCAGCTCAAGATCATCTGGGAAGAGATCCTCAAGCGCTTCGACCATATCGATGTGGTCGGCGAACCCAGGCGGGTCTATTCGAGTTTCGTAAAGGGTATCGAGACGCTGCCGGTGAAGATCGCCGTGTGAGTCGAAGAACTCCCCTCTCCCGCGTGCGGAAAGAGGCGAAGGAAAGATCAACTGGAGCCACGACCATGAACATCCAAGCGCCGGTTAGAGTGAACAAGGCCGAACGCATGCGCAGGGCCCGCGAGGAGGCCTATGCGACGCCGTTGTCGCAATTCCACCCCGGCGCGCCCAGGCTGTTCCAGGACGATACCTTGTGGCCTTGGTTCGAGCGGCTGCGCAACGAAGAGCCGGTGCATTACTGCACCAACGCGCCGATCGAGCCCTACTGGTCGGTGGTGAAGTACAACGACATCATGCATGTCGACACCAATCACGGCATCTTCTCCTCCGACTCCAAGCTCGGCGGCATCTCGATCCGCGACGTGCCCGAAGGCTATGACTGGCCGAGCTTCATCGCCATGGACCAGCCCCGGCACTCGGCGCAGCGCAAGACGGTGTCGCCGATGTTCACCCCTCAGCATCTGGACGAACTGGCCAAACTGATCCGCCAGCGCTCGCAGACCGTGCTGGACAATCTGCCGCGCAATGAGACTTTCAACTTCGTCGAGCGCGTCTCGATCGAGCTGACGACGCAGATGCTGGCGACCCTGTTCGACTTCCCCTGGGAGGAGCGGCGAAAGCTGACGCGCTGGTCCGACGTCTCGACCGCGTTGCCCAAGAGCGGCATCGTCGCCTCGGCCGAAGAGCGCCGCCGCGAGATGGACGAGTGCTATGCCTACATGTCGAAGCTGTGGAACGAGCGCGTCAATTCCGAGCCGCGCAACGACCTGTTGTCGCTGATGGCCCATAACGACGCCACACGCCACATGGACCCCGACAACCTCATGGGCAACATCATCCTGCTCATCGTCGGCGGCAACGACACGACGCGCAACACCATGACCGGCTCGGTGCTGGCGCTGAACGAGAACCCGGAGCAGTACGACAAGCTGCGCGCCAACCCGGCGTTGATCGATTCCATGGTGCCGGAGGTGATCCGCTGGCAGACGCCGCTGGCGCATATGCGGCGCACCGCGCTCCAAGACACCGAGATCGGCGGCAAGCACATCAAGAAAGGCGACCGCGTCGTGATGTGGTACGTCTCGGGCAACCGCGACGAGGAGATGTTCGAGCGGCCGAACGATTTCATCATCGACCGCGCGCGGCCGCGCACCCACCTCTCCTTCGGGTTCGGCATCCACCGCTGCGTCGGCATGCGTCTGGCCGAGCTCCAGCTCCGCATCATCTGGGAAGAGATGCTGAAGCGCTTCGACCGCATCGAGGTGGTCGGCGAGCCCAAGCGGATCTATTCGAGCTTCATCAAGGGGTATGAGTCGCTGCCGGTGCGGATTCCGGGATAGGCTCCGCTCCTAGAAGGCTCTTTGGGGCAAGCGACCTCATCAACCTCCGCTGTCATGCTCCGCGAAAGCGGAGCATCCAGTACGCCGCAGCCTTTCGGTTCCAGCCGTGCGGCCTCTGGAATACTGGATTGCCCGCCTTCGCGGGCCATGACACCGAGGGTGAGGCGAAGAGCGCATCGCCCCTGACACTCCGCAAGCGCAGCGACACCCCGGCTATAAAATTCCGGCATGACAGCTCGCGCCAGATGCGAAGGCAAGTTGGCACCGGGCTGTTCTAAGCACGAGCGCACTTAACTCAGCCTGATGTCCCACAGGCCCTCCTTGCGGCAGGCCGCGACCTCCTCACGCAAAAGCCCGGTGATGGCGAGCGAGGCCGTCGAGGCCGGACGATCGATCGGAGAAGCGAAAATGAGCTCGCGCGTCATCGGCTTGGACACGGGCGCGGTCTCCAGCCGGCCGTCCGCGACCTCGCCGTGGACGGATGATGGCGGCAGCAGCGCGAAACCGAGGCCCTCCTCGACCAGGCTCGTCAGCACCCGAAACGAATCCGCTTCCAACTGGACGTCGAGCTTGATCTTGCGCTGGGCCGCCGCGTGCTCGATCAGCGCGCGGAGGCCGTGCGAATGACTGGGCAGCACCAGGCGTTGCCGCAGCAGCCAGCCGATGTCGACGCTCTTCCTGCGCGCGAGACCACAGCCGCGCGGGCCGACAGCGACGATGTTGTCGCGGCCGAGACTCTCGACGTTGAGATGCAGGTCGGCCGAGCGGCCGTAGAGGATGGCCAAGTCCATCTCGCCGCGATGCAGCCATTCGACGAGATGGCCGCTGTAGCTCTCGACGATACGCAGCGAGATACCGGGAAATTTCTCGACGCAGCGCCGCGCAAAGCGCGCCGACAGCACGCAGCTCACGGTCGGAACCAGGCCAAGCACGACCTGGCCGGATGGCGGGCCCTTGGCCGACTGGATGTCGTCGCGGATCTGGTCGATCTGCCGGACGATGCCGGAGGTTCGCGCCAACAGCAGGCGCCCGGATTCGGTCAGCACCATGCCGCGGCCGTTGCGCGTGAACAGCTCGGTGCGCAGCTCGTGTTCCAAGAGCTTGATCTGGCGGCTGAGCGCCGGCTGCGCCACGCGCAACGTGTCGGACGCCTTGGACAGGCTGCCGAGCTCCGCCACGCAACTGAAGGTCCTAAGCTGACGGAAATCCATGCTTGCCAATCCTGGAAGGCTACTCCATACGCTATAGCAAATGAGCATAGGGGGCTGGCGTTGTTTTCACAACGCCGGGGGATTGGCCGGCGTTATCTTAACTGCCGCTATTGATTGGAAACGCCATGAGTCAAGAACACCACTCCGAAGATTACGCCGACATCCGCGAAGCGGTCGCCAAGCTCTGCGCGCAGTTTCCCGGCGAGTATTGGCGCAAGCTCGATCGCGAGATGGCTTACCCGAAGGCTTTCGTCGATGCGCTGACTGAGGCCGGCTATCTCTCGGTGCTGATCCCTGAGGAATATGGCGGCGCGGGGCTGAAACTCTCGGCCGCAGCGGCGATCCTGGAAGAGATTCAACGTGCGGGCTGCAACGGCGGCGGCTGCCACGCCCAGATGTACACGATGGGCACGGTGCTGCGGCACGGTAATGCCGAGCAGAAGGCGAAGTATCTGCCGAAGATCGCGAGCGGCGAATTGCGCCTGCAAGCTTTCGGCGTCACTGAGCCGACCAGCGGCACCGACACCTCCTCGCTCAAGACCTTCGCGCGCAAGGATGGCAACGACAGCTACATCGTCAACGGCCAGAAGATCTGGACCAGCCGCGCCGAGCATTCCGACCTGATGGTGCTGCTGGCGCGCACCACGCCGAAGGAGCAGGTCAAGAAGCGCACCGATGGTCTCTCGGTATTCATCGTCGACATGCGCGAGGCCAAGGACAATGGTCTGGAGATCCGCCCGATCCGCACCATGATGAACCACGCGACCACCGAAGTGTTCTTCACGGACATGAAGGTGCCGGCGGAAAATCTGATCGGCGAGGAAGGCAAGGGCTTTCGCTACATCCTCTCCGGCATGAATGCCGAGCGCATTTTGATCGCGGCCGAATGCGTCGGTGACGCCAAATGGTTCATCGCGAAGGCCACGAACTATGCCAAGGAGCGCGCGGTGTTCGGCCGGCCGATCGGCCAGAATCAAGGCATCCAGTTTCCGATCGCCAAGGCCTACGCCTCGATGCGCGCGGCCGAGCTGATGGTGAAGGAGGCCACGCGTAAATACGAGGCCGGGCTCGATTGCGGCGCGGAGGCCAACATGGCCAAGATGCTCGCGGCGGACGCGTCGTGGGAAGCGGCCAATGCCTGCATCCAGACTCATGGCGGTTTCGGCTTCGCCGAGGAGTACGACGTCGAGCGCAAGTTCCGCGAGACGCGACTCTACCAGGTGGCGCCGATCTCGACTAACCTCGTGCTGTCGTACGTCGCCGAGCACGTGCTCGGCATGCCCCGCTCGTATTGAGGCAGCCATCATGGGAGCACTTGACGGGATCAGGGTGATTGCGGTCGAGCAGGCGGTGGCAGCACCGTTCTGCTCCTCGCGCCTGGCAGATGCCGGCGCGGAGGTGATCAAGATCGAGCGGCCCGAGGGCGATTTTGCACGCGGCTATGACGCGGCAGCCAAGGGCCAGAGCAGCTACTTCGTGTGGCTCAACCGCGGCAAGCAATCGGTGGTCGTCGATCTCGCAACGAAAGAAGGCTGCGCCGAGCTGGAAAAGCTGATCGCAAGCGCCGACGTGCTGATCCAGAATCTCAAGCCGGGCTCGATGGACAAGCTCGGCTTTTCGCGCGAGCGGCTGCTGAAGGACTATCCCAAGCTGATCTCGTGCACGATCACCGGCTACGGCGACGCGGGCCCCTACGCGCATCGCAAGGCCTATGACTTGCTGATTCAGGCGGAAAGCGGCCTGGCCTCGATCACCGGAAATCCCGACGGCGCCTCGCGCGTCGGCATGTCGATCGTCGACGTCGCGACCGGCGCGACCGCGCATGCGGCGATCCTGGAGGCGCTGATCGGGCGCGGGCGTACCGGCAAAGGTGCCGACATCCGCATCTCCATGTTCGACGTGATGGCGGATTGGTGCACCGTGCCGCTGCTCAACTCGGAGGCCGGCAATCCTCCAAAGCGCATGGGCCTGCGCCATCCCTCGATCGCGCCCTATGGCGTGTTCACCTCGGAGGATGGCAAGGACATCTTGATCTCGATCCAGAGCGAGCGCGAGTGGAAGACGCTTTGCGCAAAGGTGCTGGACCAGCCGGACCTGCCAAGCGATCCGCGCGTCGCCAACATGGTCGAACGCGTGCGCAACCGCGACTTCACCGACAAGACCGTCGCGGACGCCTTCAGTCATATGACGCGCGACGAGCTGCTGAAGCGGCTGTCCGATGCCGACATCGCCTTTGCCGAGGTCAACACCATGGCCGACCTCACCAACCATCCGCATCTGCGCCGCATCGAGGTCGATACGCCCAACGGCCGGGTCAGCTATCCCGCGCCGGCGCCGATCATCGTTGGCGAGACGCGCAGCTATGGGCCGGTGCCGGCGATCGGCGAACGTCCCCAATCCAAAAAATAATAGAGCGAGGCGTCATGACCGAGAAGCTCGACATCGATCATTTGCGGCAATGGATCGGCCGCAACCAAGAGGCCACCGACATCGTCACCGCGCAGCTCGTGAAAGGATTGCGCGCGACGCTGTTCCAGGAGGTCGGCGAGCCCAGGAACGGCGATGCCGCACCGTTCACGGTGCATTGGTGCCTGGCACAACCGGTGTTTCCAATGTCGATGTTAGGGCCCGACGGCCACCCGACCCGCGGCGGCTTCCTGCCGCCGGTGCCGCTGCCGCGCCGGATGTGGGCCGGCGGTGAGATCGAGTTCCTTGAGCCGCTGCGCGTTGGCGATGAATCGACGCGCACCTCACGCATCGCCGACGTGCAGGTGAAATCGGGCTCGACCGGCACGCTGTGCTTCGTCTCGGTCGAGCACAGCATTTCCTCGCCACGCGGGCTCGCCATTCGCGAGCGGCAGGACATCGTCTATCGCGAGATGACGAGCAGCGCGCCCGCAAAGGCTCCGCCCCCGCTACCGAAGGCGCAGCATCGCGAGACTCATGTCTCCGATCCCGTGCTGCTGTTCCGCTACTCCGCACTAACCTTCAACGGCCACCGCATCCACTACGACCGCGACTATGTCACCAAGGTCGAGGGCTATCCGGGCCTGATCTTCCACGGCCCGTTGCAGGCGGCGCTGATCATCGAAATGGCGGCCCGCTTGCATGGCGGCAAGGCGCCGAAGAAATTTACCTATCGTGGCGTGCAGCCGCTGTTCGAGGGCACGGAGTTCTCGATCAATGCGAATGAGACCGAGGCGAGCATGGAGCTGTGGACCGCGAATGCGGAAGGGCAGCCGACGATGAAGGGCACGGCGGTGTGGTGAGGCTCTCTCCTCGTCATTGCGAGGAGCGAAGCGACGAAGCGGGAATTTAGACCCTCACCCTGAGGAGCGCGCCCTTCGCGCGCGTCTCGAAGGGCGAGGCCACCAGCCGGGCCTTCATCCTTCGAGACGCGCGAAGACGCGCTCCTCAGGATGAGGTCGAGAAGGGACGGAAACCATGGCAAAGAACGGCAAGACCGGCAGCAAGTCCGTCACCGTGAAGCAGGCCACGCTCGACCTGCTGCGCTCTTTCGGCATCGACAGGGTGTTCGGCAATCCCGGCTCGACCGAGCTGCCGTTCCTCAGCGACTGGCCTGACGACATCGACTATGTGCTGGCGCTGCAGGAAGCCAGCGCGGTCGGCATGGCCGACGGCTACGCCCAGGCCACGCGCAATGCCGGCTTCATCAATTTGCATTCGGCGGCCGGCGTCGGCAACGCGCTCGGCAACATCTACACCGCGCATCGCAACCAGACCCCGCTCGTGATCACCGCTGGCCAGCAGGCGCGCTCGATCCTTCCCTTGCAGGCGTTTCTCTACGCCGAGCGCGCGTCGGAGTTTCCGCGGCCTTACGTCAAATACAGCGTCGAGCCGGCACGGGCCGAGGACGTGCCGGCCGCCATTGCGCGCGCCTATTACACCGCAATGCAGGCCCCGTGCGGGCCGACCTTCGTGTCGATCCCGATCGACGATTGGGCGCATGCGGCATCTCCCATCGAGGCGCGCAAGGTCAGCCGGGAGATCGGGCCCGAACCAGATGCGATGCAGGCGCTGGTGAAAGCGCTGACGTCGTGCAAGCACCCTGCACTCGTCATCGGCCCCGGCGTCGATCGCGCCGGCGCAGTCGATCTGATGGTGCGCGTGGCCGAGAAGGCCAAGGCCAGCGTCTGGGTCAGCCCGTTCTCGGCGCGCTGCTCGTTCCCCGAGCGCCATCCGCAATTCGCGGGCTTCCTGCATGCTTCGCCCGCGCAGCTGTCCGATGCACTACGCGATCACGACCTCATCGTCGTGATCGGCGCGCCGGTGTTCACCTTTCATGTCGAAGGCCATGCCGCGATCTTCGACGGCAGTGCGACGATCTTCCAGATCACCGATGATCCGGATGCAGCGGCCGTGACGCCGGTCGGCACCAGCATCATCGCGACGATGAAGCCTGCACTGAGCCTGCTGCTCGACCTTCTGCCGGAGAGCAAACGCGCCGCGCCAAAGGGCCGCACGCTGCCGCCGGCGCCGCAGGCCGCCGATCCGCTGCCCGTGGAGTTCCTGCTGCACTCGCTGTCGCAGGCAATGCCGGATGGCACCTCGCTGGTCGAGGAAGTCCCCTCGCACCGGCCAGCGATGCAAAAGTTCATGCCGATGCGCGGCCAGGACAGCTTTTACACGATGTCCAGCGGCGGCCTCGGCTACTCCTTGCCCGCCGCAGTCGGCATGGCGCTCGGCAAGCCGAAGCAGCGCACGGTCTGCCTGATCGGCGACGGCTCGGCGATGTATTCGATCCAGGCGCTTTGGACCGCTGCGCAGCGCAAGCTGCCGCTCACCGTCGTCGTCATCAACAATTCCGGCTATGGCGCGATGCGCTCGTTCAGCCAGGTAATGCAGGTGAGGAACGTGCCGGGGCTGGAGCTGCCAGGGATCGATTTCGTGCGGCTCGCCGAAGGCATGGGGTGCGAAGCGGTACGGGTGACGAAGGCTGCGGAGCTGGGCGAGGCGCTGAAGCGCGGAATGACGTTTGCGGGCACGAGCCTGATCGAGGTCGTCGTGGATTCGACGGTGCCGGTGCTTTACGGGCAGAAGCACTAGGGGCGAATTCCGTCACACATTCAACTGTCATCGTCCGCGAAGGCGGGCGATGACAGCGTCAACTGCGGGAACAGCGTCCCTTACTTCCCGAACTCCTCCCGCATCTTCGCCTGGATCTTGGCCATGCCGCCGATCCAGCGGTCGTAATTCTCGGTCTTCTTGCGCATGTAGCCGAGCACCTGGGGGTGCGGCAGGATCAGGAACGTCTCCTGTTCGAGGCCGGCGAGCACGTCCTTTGCCACCTGCTCCGGCGTCAGGTCGCCGTCGCCGGATTGCGGGCCTTTCGGGATCGAGCGCAGCATGTTGGTGTCGACGCCCTGCGGACAGAGGATCGAGACCTTGATGTTGTGCGCCTTGTGCGAGATCGCGAGATTCTCGGCAAAGCCGACCGCGGCGTGCTTCGTCGTCGAATAAGCTGGGCTGCCGACCTGCGACAACAGGCCTGCGGCCGAGATCGTGTTGAGGAAATAGCCGCCGCCACGCGCCCTCATGCGCGGAACGAGATGCCGCGCGGCATAGACGTGGGCCATGACGTGGATCGCCCAGCTCCGCTGCCACGGCTCATCGGAGTCGCCGCCGGCATTTTCCGACATCGGATCGAAGCCGCCGCCGATGCCGGCGTTGGAGCAGAACAGCTCGATCGGGCCGAACTGCCGCTCGGTCTGCTCGATAACGTGGGCGATGTCCTTTTCCTGCGCGACGTCGCATTTGAAGGCGTCACCATCCACCATGGCTGCGACCGCCCTTGCGTTGGTGGCATCCATGTCCGCGACGACGACTTTGGCTGCACCCGCCCTGTGAAAAGCCTCGCACAACGCCTTGCCGATGCCGTTGGCGCCGCCCGTGACGACCACGACCTTGCCGGTCACCTGCATGCGACGTCTCCTCTTGTCTTGGCCCGCGTCTCTTCTACCGCTTCGCGGCTTGCTCAGCTCAACACGAGGTCGAGCACCGCGGTATAATGACACGCCGCGCCGGCCAAGACAAAGCCGTGCCAGATTGCATTCTGGAAGCGGAGCCGCCGCCAGGCGTGGAAGATCACGCCGAAGCTGTAAAGCAGGCCGCCCGCAAGGATGAAGCCCAGCGCCAGCGCAGGCAGCGCCCTGACCACGGCGTCGTAGAGCATGACGCCGCTCCAGCCCATCGCGAGATAGATGCCGACTGAGATGCGGTCGAACCGGCCGGGATAGAACAGCTTCAGCACGATGCCGAGGATCGCGACGCACCAGACGCCGGTGAGCAGTAGCAGCGCGAACACGCTGTCCTTCAGCTCCAGGATGAAGGGGGTGTAGGTCGCCGCGATCAGGAGATAGATCGCCGCATGGTCGAACCGCCGCAGCACCCATTTGGCCGGCGACACCGGCCATAGATTATAGGTCGCCGACAGCACCAGCATCGAAAGCAGGCCGGCGACATAGATCGAGACGCCAACGATGTCGGTGGCGTCGGCATAGACCGCCGCCAGCACCACCAGCACGGTCGCGGCGATGAGCCCGGCGAGCACGCCGATGGCGTGAATGACACCGTCGGCGATCAGCTCGGCGCGGTCATAATCCCAGCCGATCGCGTCGGCCGCAGCATGGACGGAGGAGGATGCGAAGTGTTTCAGTTGGAAGACGGTCATGGCAATCCGCAACGTGAGGCAATGCCCTCTTGCATGGGTGTTTCGCGACCGGCGCGTCGTTCAAACGGCTGATTTGCCGACAAAGGCGGTGGAAGTATGAAACTTGATTTTCCTCACGCAATTGCCACTTTTGTGAACGGTCGCACATTCCTCCCGCCCGAGATCACTCAGCGTTCATATGGCATTCAGTTTCCAGGATATGGTCGAGGAGGCGCGGCTGTCGGCGAGGGCGCTGATCGACTATGGCGAGCATTTCTTCAATCCGACGGTGCGGCTCGGGGTCACCGGCCTCTCGCGGGCCGGCAAGACGGTGTTCATCACCGCCTTGATCCACGGCCTTACCCGCGGCGGCCGGTTTCCGGTGTTCGACGCCTATGCCTCGGGCCGGATCGCGAGGGCGCATCTGGCGCCGCAGCCGGACGATGCCGTGCCGCGCTTTGCCTATGAGGCCCATCTGCGCGCGCTGATCGAGGAGCGGCGCTGGCCGAACTCGACCGTCGACATCAGCGAGCTCCGCCTCGTCATCGATTATCAGCGCCGGAACGGCGCGGACCGCACGCTCACGCTCGACATCGTTGACTATCCCGGCGAATGGCTGCTCGACTTGCCGCTGCTGCAGAAGAGCTACGAACAATGGTCGGCCGAAAGTCTGGCCCTGTCGCGCGAGGCGCCGCGCGCGCATCTTGCCGCAGACTGGCACGCGCATCTTGCAACGCTCAAGCCCGAGGCACGTGAGGACGAGCAGGCGACGCTCACGGCCGCCAAGCTCTTCACCAATTACTTACGCGCCTGCCGCGACGAACGGTTTGCGATGAGCCTCTTGCCGCCCGGCCGCTTCCTGATGCCCGGCAATCTCGCAGATACGCCGGCGCTGACCTTCGCGCCGCTCGACCTGCCCGCTGGCGGGCAGGCGCCGGAAGGATCGCTGTGGGCCATGATGGTACGCCGCTATGAGGCCTACAAGGACATGGTGGTGCGGCCGTTCTTTCGCGATCATTTCGCCCGGCTCGACCGCCAGATCGTGCTGGCCGATGCGCTCACGGCATTCAACTCCGGACCCGAAGCGCTGCACGATCTCGAAGCCGCGCTCGCCGGCATTCTCGATTGTTTCAACATCGGCCGCAGCACCTTCCTCTCCAGCCTGTTTCGGCCGCGCATCGACCGCATCCTGTTCGCGGCAACCAAGGCGGACCATCTGCATCATTCCAGCCACGACCGGCTCGAGGCCGTGCTGCGCCGTGCGGTCACCCGCGCGGTTATGCGCGCCGAAAATACCGGCGCGGAGATCGACGTCGTCGCGCTCGCCGCCGTCCGCGCCACGCGCGAGGCGCAGGTGGCGCATGGCCGCGACAAATTGCCGTCGATTTTGGGAACACCGGCCGCAGGCGAAAGCGCTGGCGGCGAGTTCTTCGACGGCAACATCGAGGTTGCGACCTTTCCAGGCGATCTACCGCTGGATCCCGAGCCGCTGTTCAATGGTACGGATGCGTTCCGCGGACTCGCGACGCAAGCTGCCGAGAAGAGTGATTTCCGCTTCCTGCGCTTCCGGCCGCCAAAGCTCGAGCACGAAGGCACAGAAGAGCCGGCGCTGCCACATATTCGCCTCGACCGTGCCTTGCAGTTCCTGATCGGAGACAAGCTCTCATGAACGAGCGATCCCAGCAACGGCGGCCGGCGACGTTCCGGCTGGATGATCCCGGCGTCGTCGTCACCGAGGCCGACGAGACAGGGCGGATCGGTCGCGGCACGATCCAGATTACGCCGGAGCCCGATCCGCTGGCGCTGCCGGTACCAGTTCAAACCACGCTTCCGGCGCGGCGCGGCTTTCCCTGGGGCACGCTGTTCTGGTCCGGCCTCGCCGGGCTGACGCTGCTCGGTACCGGGCTCGGTGTCGTCCGTCTGATCGAGGATCTGTTTGCGCGCAGCGACAGCCTCGGCATGGTTGGCCTTGCCTTCGCGTTCGTCACCGCACTTGCGCTCGCGGTCGTGATCGGGCGCGAGGCGTTCGGGCTGGCGCGGCTCGCGACGATCGAGAAACTGCATCAGCGCGCCGCCGCCGTCCTTGCCAATGATGATCGCAAGGAAAGCCGCGTCATCGTGCACGACCTCCTGAAGATCGCGCACCAGAACCCGCAGCTCGCACGCGCCCGCGCGACGCTTGAGAGCCATGCTGGCGAGATCATCGACGGCGCCGATATGATCCGCCTCGCCGAGCGCGAGTTGATGTCGCCGCTGGACGCGGAGGCGCGGCGGCTGGTGTCGTCAGCCGCGCAAAAGGTCTCGATCGTCACGGCAGTCTCGCCGCGCGCGGCGATCGACGTGCTGTTCGTGTTCGTCGCCGCGCTGCGCCTGATCCGCCAGCTCGCCTATCTCTACGGCGGCCGCCCCGGCGCGCTCGGCATGGTCCGCCTGCTCCGCCAAGTCATCGCCCACCTCGCCATCACGGGCGGCATGGCCGCGAGCGACAGCCTGGTTCAGCAGATGCTGGGCCACGGCATCGCGGCGAAGCTGTCGCAGCGGCTCGGCGAAGGCGTGCTCAATGGGTTGCTGACGGCGCGGCTGGGGCTGGCTGCGATCGACGTGACAAGGCCGCTGCCGTTCGCGGCGCTGCCGCCGCCGAAGCTGTCAGATTTGGCGACGGATCTGTTGCAGCGGAAAGACGACGAGGAGTAGCGCGTTTCTTCCCCTCTCCCCTTGTGGGAGAGGGTGGCTCGCTGCGTAGCGGCGAGACGGGTGAGGGGTATCTCTCCGCGCCCTCTCTCTCGCAGTAGCGTTCGCCGAAGCAAACCCCTCATCCGGCGCTTCGCGCCACCTTCTCCCACAGGGGGAGAAGGAAGAGGAGCTTGCCTCTAGGCGAGCTCTCGCTTCTCGAGTTCCCCCGCCAGCACCCGCCACTGGAACAGCGGCGAGTCCTTCGGCGGTGAGAGCTCCGGGGTCCATCCGGTGAGCTCTTCCAGCACATAGGTGTCCATCACGAGCCCGCGCCAGCGGCGCTCGACTTGGCCAAGCTGCTTGCGTTTCGCCGGGATGCTCTCCCACAGCAATGATCGATTATCCGGCTCCCGCCCGACATAGATGCCGGCGTGGTCCCTGATCCGGTCCATGCCGGGATCGCGGAAATTCTGGAAGCGGCCGCGCTCGTTGATCTCGACGACGGGCACGCGGCCCCTGAACAGCCAGCGCATCATGGCGTAGGTGCGGTAGTCGGTCGTCGCGATCCAGGTCGCGCCGGTCTCGTCGAGTGCGGCCTGCGCGCGCGCGGCGACTTGCTCGTAGCCGGCTTCGGCGCCGATCGGATCGATCTTGCCGAGCAGATTCCAGGACGCGGCGACGTAATAGAGGAACACGATGACGACGAAGGCGATGCCCGTCGTGATGGATGTCCTGGCCCAGAACGCCGACGATCTGTGCATGCGAGCCGACCATCCCTCCTTCGTCATCGTTGCGAGGTTCACTGCCGCAGCGGCAAAGCCAACCGGCCACATGAACATCGGCCAGGTGTCGCCGACCCGCAGCGTCATCGACTTGACCAGGAAATAGAGAAACGGCACCAGCACCGCGGTCGACAACAGGATCGCGACCGGCTCGCGCGTGCGATAGCCGCGCCACGCCGTCAGCACCAGGCCCGTTAGCACCACCGGCAGCATCACGAAGCCGACCAGGCCGAATTGCAGGCCGATGTAGTCACCGATGGTGCGCAGCGAAATGCCGTAATTGGCAGTGGCGCGCACCCCCTGGAAGCGGAACGAGGCCCAGTCGTGCTGCGCATTCCAGATCAGCACCGGCGAGAACACGAGGGTCGCGACCAGCACTGCGAGATAGGGATAGGGGCTACGTAGCCAACGCCAGCGCCAATCCGGCACGAGCAGAAAGGCGGCAACGGCCGGCGCGAACATGATCGCGGTGAATTTCGACAGCATCGACAGGCCAGCGAACAGCCCGGCCGCAAGCCACCAGCGTTCATCGCCGCCCTGCGCCAGCCGCACCAGCGACCACATCATCGCCGTTGCGAACGGGATCATGGCGACATCGGGCGCGATCTTGGCCATCAGCAGGCCGTAATAGAGCGCGGCCTCCGGCATCAGCACCGCGATCATGATTGCCCGTGCGTTATGGGTGAGACGACGGACGATGTCGGCGAGCAGCAGCTGCGTCATCAGCATCGCAACGATGCCGCCGAAGCGGACGCCGAGCGCGGTATCGCCGAAGATCGCGGTGCCGAAGCGAATGAGCCAGGCAACGCCAGGCGGATGATCGAGGAAGCTGAGCGCCGTTTCCTTTGACCAGGTCCAGTAATAGGCCTCGTCGGTCCGCAACTCGATCTCCGAGGCGTAGACGATGCGCAGCACGGTCATCGCGGCGATGATCGCCGCGGCCATGACGAGGGGCCGGCGCGCGGCGCCGCGAAGGGAAACGGTGATGTCAGGGGCTGTCGTCACGGCCGCGCTTTTCGCCAACCTGCGACGGGGAGTCAATGCGGGAGCTCCATTCTCCCTGTCGTCGCGGATCGACGCGCGCTCGCCCCGGACGACGGCGGAGTGTGTGGCTCCTTGCCGCGCATGTGATCTCCAAAGCTGTCCACCTCCGGAATTAAACGCTACGCTGGCTGTTCTCTCTCATGAACTGATACAATCGAATCATGGCCACCGCTCCCATCCAGATGTCTGCCGTCCGTGCCACCAGCGTGCGGCAGGTGCGCCTCGTCTGCGGCGTCATCCTGTTCTCCTACGTGGTCAGCCACTTCCTCAACCATGCGCTCGGCAACATCTCGGTCGATGCCATGGAGGTCGGGGTCTATTACCACACCGTATTCTGGCAGTTCCTCCCAATCGCGATCGTCTTCTACACGGCCGCACTTACCCATATGGGGCTTGGCCTCTACGCGCTGTACCAGCGCCGGCAGTTCCGCTGGCGGACGATCGAGCCGCTACAGCTGGTGCTGGGCTTGAGCATCCCCGTCCTGATCATGGCACACGTGATCGGAGTGCGGCTCGGCCAGACGCTGTATGGACACCAGAAACTCTATCCGCAGGAGCTCTATCTGTTCTTCGTCGCCTCGCCCGGCCGGCTCTGGCAGATGACGATCCTGCTTCTGATTGCGTGGGTGCACGGCTGCATCGGGATCTTCTTCTGGCTTCGCCTCAAACCGTTCTTCGCGCGGGCGGCACCCTATCTGCTCGCGGCTGCCGTGCTGATTCCGACGCTGTCGCTGCTCGGCACCTACCAGGGCGGACGCAGCGTCGCCGTCGAGAGCGACGATGGAGAATGGCGTACGCACAATCTCAGCCGCCGCCAGATCGGCACGGCTGCCGAAGGCAATACGCTCGACCGCATCACCGGCAGCCTCACCATCGGTTATTTCGGCCTGCTCGGACTGGCGCTGGCGGCGCGCGGCGTGCGCGCGTTGCGCGAACGGCGCGGCGGCATGATCGCGCTGTCCTACGGCAATGGGAAAACGGTGCGGGTCCCCAAGGGGCTGTCGGTGCTGGAAGCAAGCCTGCGCCACAATGTGCCGCATGCCAGCGTCTGTGGCGGCCGCGCCCGCTGCTCGACCTGCCGCATCCGCATCATCGGCGATCATGGCGCCCTGCCCGAGCCGTCGCCGCGCGAGGCTTTCGTGCTGACCCGCGTCGGCGCAGCGACCCCTCGATCAGGCTCGCCTGCCAGCTGCGGCCGACGTCCGACCTCTCCTTCTTTCAGCTCTTCACACCGCACACACTCTCCGCGAATGCGCAAGCCTCGACGCCCGCCAGAATCGGCCAGGAGCGTTATCTGGTCAGCCTGTTCGTGGACATGCGCGGCTCGACCCAGCTCGCGGAAAAGCGGCTGCCGTTCGACACCGTCTTCATCGTCAACCGCTTCCTCGGCGCGGTGTCGCAGGCCGTGATCGAGAACGGCGGTCAACCGAACCAGTTCGTCGGCGACGGCATGCTGGCGCTGTTCGGGCTGTCGGCCGATCCGCAAGCGGCCTGCCGGCAGGCGCTGAAGGCGGCCTCCGGCATCGCGACGCGTATCGACGAGCTCAACGAGCTCCTGAGCCACGATCTGCGCCAGCCGATCCGCTTCGGCATCGGCATCCATGGCGGCGAGGTCATCATCGGCGACATCGGCTATCGCGATCACATCGTCTTCACTGCGCTCGGCGATGCTGTCAACGTCGCTGCCCGGCTTCAGGACATGACCAAGACGCTCGCTTGCGAGGCTATTGTCTCGGAGGAAGTCCGCCGCACCGCGGGCCTTGCCGACGACGCCCTGCCGCAGCAGGAGGTCGCGATCCGCGGCCGCGACGAGCCGCTTGCCGTGCGTGTCGTCGCGGATGCGAGGGACTTGACGGCGCTCGTCGACCGAGGCGAGCGCGTTGCCGCGTAGCGCGTAGGCCACACGAAAGGTGCGCTTCCCCCGCTTGCGGGGGAGGGTTGGGGAGAGGGTGTTTCCGCAACGCGACAATCCCCCAGAGGGGAAAGCCCTCACCCGCGTCTTCGGCGCGACCTCTCCCGCAAGCGGGAGAGTCGAGCGAGTTCTGCGGCACCATTGATCCACCCCGCTGGAATCATCGCGGCGTAACACCGGCCTGCTGCAACGCAGCGGCATGGGCTTGCTGCGAAAGCACGAATTGACTTCGTCCAAATCGTTGCAACAGATGAGTGCGGGATCGCGGTGATGACCGCGATCCGACGAAAAGCTCCGGGAGGGGATGAGAATGTTCGATCGACGCGACCTGCTCAAAGGAGCGGGCCTTTCCGCCCTTGCGGCCACACTGAACTCAACCAGAGCGCTGGCGCTCGACACCGTCACCCTGCCCTTTGCAAATGGCGAACGGCCGCTGGTGAAATATCCACAGAAGCGGCCGATGATCGGCCTGACCAGCCGGCCGCCGCAGCTCGAGACGCCGTTCGCGGTGTTCAACGAGGGCCCGATCACGCCCAACAACGCATTCTTCGTGCGCTATCATCTCTCCGACCTGCCCTACAATCTCGACCCCGACAAGTTCACGCTCGAGGTCAAGGGCAAGGTCGACAAACCGCTGAAGCTGTCGCTGAAGGACATCAAGAAGATGAAGGCGACCGAGATCGTCGCCGTCAACCAGTGTTCGGGCAACAGCCGCGGCTTCTTCGAGCCACGTGTTGCCGGCGGCCAGCTCGCCAACGGCGCCATGGGCAATGCGCGCTGGCGCGGCGTGCCACTGAAGGCGGTGCTGGAAATGGCGGGCGTGCAGGCCGGCGCCAAACAGGTCACCTTCAACGGCATGGACGGCCCGGTCAGCGACAAGACGCCGGATTTCGTCAAGGCGCTCGATCTCGATCACGCTACCGACGGCGAGGTGATGCTGGCGTATGGCATGAACGGCGGGGACCTGCCGTTCCTCAACGGTTTCCCGCTGCGCCTGATCGTACCGGGCTATTACGGCACCTACTGGGTCAAGCACCTCAACGAGATCACGGTGATCGACAACGTCTATGACGGCTTCTGGATGAAGTCGGCGTATCGCATCCCTGACACGCCGAACAACGCGGTCGAGCCGGGCACCGCGCCGAAGGCGACGATCCCGATCAACCGATTCACCATCCGCTCCTTCATCACCAGCATCCCCGACGGCGCCAAGCTGAAGGCGGGAACTGCGATGCTGCGCGGCATCGCCTTCGACGGCGGCAAGGGCATCAAGGAGGTCCAGGTCTCGACCGACGGCGGCAAGACCTGGACCAGCGCCAAGCTCGGCAAGGATCTAGGCAAGTACTCGTTCCGCGAATGGAAGCTGCCGGTGAAGCTCGCGGCCGGCAGCCACGAGCTCAAAGTCCGCGCCACCGGCAATGGCGGCGAGACCCAGCCGGATACGCCGCGCTGGAACCCGGCGGGTTATCTGCGCAACGTCGTCGAAACCGTCCGCGTGACCGTGGCCTGAAGGAGAATGATCATGCAACGCACCGTTCTCCTCGCCATCTCGCTCGCTCTCGCCGCCGTGATCGGTTCGGCACTTGCGGCACCGGTCAATTACAAGACCCCAGACGAGGTCGCGGCATTAAAGCCCGGGCCCAATCTCGAGGTCGTGCAGGGCAATTGCAGCGCCTGCCACTCGTCCGACTACATCGCCACGCAGCCGCCGATGAAGGACAAGAAGGGCTTCTGGCAGGCCGAGGTGACCAAGATGATCAAGGTCTATGGCGCACCGATCGACGATGCCGATGTCGGCAAGATCGTCGATTATCTGGCCGCGACGTACTGAAGGACCGCGTCAACGCGTTTTCTCTTACCCTCCCCTGGAGGGGGAGGGTCGCTATGCATGAAGCGCAGCGCAATGCGTAGCGGGGTGGGGTGACAGTCTCTCATCTCGCACACTGCCCGAGTGGAAGGATCACCCCACCCCGCTCGCGCTTCGCGCAATCGACCCTCCCCCTCCAGGGGAGGGTTAAGGAAGAACGGCTATGCGATGATCCCTCGCGATATTAGATCCGTCGCGCTCCTGCCATTTGACCGCGAAACGGGCAAAACCGGCAAAATCGCTGCGAAGTTGAGCGGAATTCGGCGAAATGCCGATGTGGTTTGAGCTACCAAGCCTGCCACATTCCGCGTATCCTGTTAGGACCGAACCGGCCGGTTGGCGGGGACTGGCGATTCGAGATCTCGGAGGAAGACCCGCGGAGAAGTCGTGATGGCTAAAGGTACGGTCAAGTGGTTCAACCCGACGAAGGGTTATGGATTTATCCAGCCTGCGTCGGGTGGCAAGGATGTGTTCGTGCATATCTCGGCAGTGCAGAAGGCCGGTCTGTCCACCCTCAACGAAGGACAGACGGTGGAATACGAAGAGATCGCAAACCGGGGCAAGACCTCCGCAGAGAACCTCAAAGTATAAGCCCGCGTCAGCCTTTGCTGCCTCCCGGATCCGTCCGGGAGCTGGGCTAAGAAAAATTTCAGAAGACGGCCAGTGCATTCGACGACAGGCGTTGCGATTGCACAGGATAGCTATTTTTCCCGTGAAGACCGCGCATCCAACGCCACAGCAATGACAATCGCGACGGCATTTCGTCAGCCCATCGGCAACGGTGCGTCGCGCTTGATCTCCTCCATCACCGCATAGGTCCGCGTCTCGCGCACGCCCGGCATCGACAGCAGGGTCTCACCGAGGAAGCGTCGATAGGCGGTCATGTCTGCCAGCCGGGCCTTGAGAAGATAGTCGAAACCGCCGGCAACCATGTGACATTCCAGCACCTCGGGCGCCAGCTTCACTGCGCGCGCAAAACGCTCGAAATTATCGGGCGTGGTCTTGTCGAGCAGCACCTCGACGAACACCAAGAGACCGAGGCCAAGCCGGTGCGGGTTGAGGCGGGCGCCGTAGCCTTCGACAAACCCCTCGCGCTGCAAGCGCTTCAGTCGCTCGCCGATCGAGGTCGGCGACAGGCCGATGCGCTCGGCGAGCTCGACATTGGCGATGCGCCCATCCTCCTGCAAGATCGAGAGGATTTTCCGGTCGATTCGGTCAAGTTCCATATCTTACGGTGCCAAATAGCCAATGATCTTCATTTTCTAAGGCAACCTGGCTAAATTGTCTATCGAGCTACGGTAACGCGGGCCTTATCCTGGATTTCAGCCACAGGACACGCCATGCCGAACATCCCACCGCCCTTCTCCGCGCCCTACACGGCCGATGATAGCGAGATCGCCGCCCGCCTCTTGCCGGCGTCGCATCTCAGCCCGCCGCAGGAGGCGCGGATCGACCGCACCGCGACGCGGCTGATCGAGGCGATCCGCAAGCGCGACGACCGGCTCGGCGGGGTCGAGGACATGCTGCGGGAATTCGCGCTCTCGACCAAGGAGGGGCTCGCTTTGATGGTGCTGGCCGAGGCGCTGCTGCGCGTGCCGGACGCGCGCACCGCCGACCAGTTCATCGAGGACAAGCTCGGCGAGGGCGACTTCATCCATCACGAAACCAAGTCCACCGCCTTCCTGGTCAATGCCTCGGCCTGGGCGCTCGGCCTCTCGGCACGGGTAATCCAGCCCGGCGAGACGCCTGACGGCACCATCGGCCGGCTGGTGAAGCGGCTGGGGGCGCCCGCCGTGCGCACCGCCACGCGCCAGGCGATGCGGCTGATGGGCAATCATTTCGTGCTGGGGGAGACGATCGAGCAGGCCCTCGAGCGCGGCCGGCCGCGCTCCGGCCAGAAGCCGCGCTATTCCTTCGACATGCTCGGCGAAGGCGCACGCACGGCGGCGGACGCCAAGCGCTATTTCGACGCCTATGCGCGCGCGATCGAGACCATCGGCAAGACCGCGGGCAACCATCCCCTGCCCGATCGGCCCGGCATCTCGGTCAAGCTCTCGGCATTGCATCCGCGCTTCGAGGCGACCAGCCGCGAACGCGTGATGCGCGAACTGGTGCCGCTGCTGCTGGACCTCGCGCAGCGCGCCAAAGCCCATGATTTGAACTTCACCGTCGATGCCGAGGAAGCCGACCGGCTGGAGCTGTCGCTCGACGTGATCGCGGCAACACTCGCCGATGGCTCGCTGAGCGGCTGGGACGGATTTGGCCTGGCGATCCAGGCCTATCAGAAGCGCGCGAGCGCGGTGATCGACTATGTCGATGCGCTGGCCCGCGCGCACGACCGCAAGCTGATGGTGCGGCTGGTGAAGGGCGCCTATTGGGACACCGAGATCAAGCGTGCACAGGAGCGCGGGCTCGACGGTTATCCCGTGTTCACGCGCAAGGCGATGACGGACCTGAACTACATCGCCTGCGCTTCGAAGCTGCTGGCTTTGAGGCCGCGCATCTTCCCGCAATTCGCCACCCACAACGCGCTAACCGTCGCGACTGTGCTCGAGCTTGCGCAAGGCAGTGGCGGCTTCGAATTCCAGCGCCTGCATGGCATGGGCGAAGCGCTGTACGAGCAGCTTGCCAAGGACCATGCTGACATCGCCTACCGCACCTATGCGCCCGTCGGCAGCCATCGCGACCTGCTCGCTTATCTGGTGCGGCGGCTGCTCGAGAACGGCGCCAATTCCTCCTTCGTGGCGCAGGCCGCTGATTATCGCGTGCCGGTGTCGGCGCTGTTGCAGCGTCCGGCCGACGCCATCGAACGTCCGCAACAGGCGATTCATCCCAGGATTCCGCTGCCCCGCGATCTCTTTGCACCGGAGCGCCGCAATTCGCGCGGGGTCGAATTCGGTGAGCGTGCCGCACTCGACCAGCTGCTGGCCGACGTCAGGGCTGAGGCGATCGATCTCAAGCCCAGCCCAGATGCGACACCGGATCGGGCCAACGCAGCGGTGACTGCTACGCGCGCCGGCTTTGTCGCCTGGAGCCGGACGCCGGCGGCTGCGCGCGCGGCGGCGCTGGAGCAGGCTGCGCATCTTTTGGAGAGCCGCAGGGCCCATTTCATCGCGCTGCTACAAGCGGAGGGCGGCAAGACGCTGGACGACGCGCTGTCGGAGCTGCGCGAGGCCGCCGATTTCTGCCGCTATTATGCCGCGCAGGGCCGCAAATTGTTCGGCGTTGACGCGGCCATGCCCGGTCCGACCGGCGAGAGCAATGCGCTCGCCATGCGCGGCCGCGGCGTCTTCGTCGCGATCTCGCCGTGGAATTTTCCGCTCGCGATCTTCCTCGGCCAGGTCACAGCGGCGCTGATGGCCGGCAACAGCGTTGTCGCAAAGCCTGCCGAGCAGACGCCGCGCATCGCGCGCGAGGCCGTAGCCCTGCTGCACGAGGCTGGCATCCCCAAGAGCGCGCTGCATCTCGTCACTGGCGACGGCCGCATCGGTGCCGCGCTGACCGCGCATGCCGACATCGCGGGAATTGTCTTTACCGGCTCGACCGAGGTTGCTCGCAGCATCAACCGCGCGCTCGCCGCCAAGGACGGACCGATCGTGCCGCTGATCGCGGAGACCGGCGGCATCAACGCCATGATTGCGGACGCGACCGCGCTGCCCGAACAGGTCGCCGACGATGTCGTGACCTCTGCCTTCCGTTCCGCCGGCCAGCGCTGTTCGGCGCTGCGGCTCTTGTTCGTGCAGGAGGACGTCGCCGACCGCATGATCGAGATGATCGCGGGCGCGGCGCGCGAGCTCAGAATCGGCGACCCAAGCGATGTCGCGACCCATGTCGGGCCGGTGATCGATCGCGAGGCCAAGCAGCGTCTCGATGCACACATCGCGCGAATGAAGGGCGAGGCGCGGCTGCACTTTGCAGGGCACGCACCGGAGGGCTGCTTCGTCGCGCCGCACATCTTCGAGCTCAAAGAAGCCAGCCAGCTCACCGAGGAGGTGTTTGGGCCGATCCTGCATGTCGTACGCTACCGCGCCGAGAATCTGGGACGTGTCCTGCAAGCGATCGAGCGCACCGGCTACGGCCTCACCCTCGGCGTCCACTCCCGCATCGACGACACCATCGAGGCCATTATCGATCGAGTCCAGGTCGGCAACATCTACGTCAACCGCAACATGATCGGCGCCGTTGTCGGCGTGCAGCCGTTTGGCGGCAATGGCCTGTCCGGAACTGGCCCCAAGGCCGGCGGCCCGCACTATCTCGCGCGCTTTGCCACCGAGCAGACCGTGACCATCAACACCGCGGCGGCCGGCGGCAATGCTGCGTTGCTTGCGGGGGAGGAGTGAGGCCCTGCAGCGGGCGCCGTTGCATCCTGCCGAAACATCGGTCTAATGCTCCCACGAGGCGCCCGCGCCAATTCCAGCGCGCGGGAAACGACAAGAGCGAGGGAGCAACGCCGCGATGGAAAAGGGCATCTTTGCTGGGCTGAAGGTTCTGGACTGCGCGAGCTTCATCGCAGCGCCCGCGGCCGCGACCGTGTT
Organism: Bradyrhizobium sp. 137; assembly: GCF_023074095.1. Classification (NCBI taxonomy): domain Bacteria; kingdom Pseudomonadati; phylum Pseudomonadota; class Alphaproteobacteria; order Hyphomicrobiales; family Nitrobacteraceae; genus Bradyrhizobium; species Bradyrhizobium sp. 137. The sequence goes on along the minus strand of NZ_JADPKU010000044.1, from coordinate 373,492 downwards.
GTCGGATTTCGGCGCCGACGTCGTCAAGATCGAGCCGCCCGGCACCGGGGATCCCTACCGCAATCTGCCGAACCTTCCGGGCTATCCGACCGGTGAGCACAATTTCGCCTGGCTGCTGGAAGCCCGCAACAAGAAGAGCATCGCGCTCGACCTCTCCAAGCCGGAAGCGCAGGCCGTGCTCTATAAGCTGGTGGCGGAGGCCGACGTCTTCATCACCAATATGCCGCCGCCGGTGCGCGCCAAGCTCGGCATCACCTATGACCACCTCGCCCATCTCAACGACCGGCTGATCTACGCCTCCTTCACCGGCTATGGCGAGAAGGGCGAGGAAGCCAACAAGCCCGGCTTCGACAGCAATGCCTATTGGGCGCGCTCCGGCCTGATGGACCTCGTCCGCGCCGATACCGACACGACACCGGCCCGCTCCGTCGCCGGCATGGGCGACCATCCCTGCGCCATGGCCTTCTACGGCGCCATCGTCACCGCGCTCTATCAGCGCGAGAAGACCGGCAAGGGATCGCATGTCGCTTCCAATCTGATGGCCAATGGCGTCTGGGCCGCCAGCGTGCTGGCACAGGCAAAACTCTGCGGCGCCAAGTTCGGCGAGCGGCGCCCGCGCGAGCGCGCGCTGAACGCGGTGGCCAACCACTACCAGTGCAAGGACGGCCGCTGGCTGATCCTGTCCCTGCTCAACGAGGAGCGGCAGTGGCCGACGCTGGCGCGCTGCCTCGGGCGCGAGGACTTGATCGACGATCCGCGCTTCGTCACCAAGGCCGACCGCCACGCCCGCTCGGTCGAGCTGATCAAGATTCTGGACGACACCTTCGCCACCAAGGATCTCGGCGAATGGCGCAGGATCCTCGACGGCAACGGCCTCGTGTTCGGCGTCGTTGCCATTCTCGACGACATCCCCAACGACAAGCAAATGCTCGACAATGAGGTTCTGGTGCCGTTCGAGAACGACACCATGCTCACCATCAACAGCCCGATCTGGATCGACGGCGCCAGGAAGGTGCAGCCGCGCAAGCCGCCCGCTGTTGGCGAGCACAGCGACGAGATTTTGCGTGGGGCGGGATACGACGAGGCGGCGATCAAGCAGCTGCGGGGTACGGGGGCGGTGGGTTAGGAGCCGCGCTCGCACGGCATCGTCATCGCGAGCGCAGCGAAGCAATCCAGAATCCCTCCGCGGATGCATTGCTGGATTGCTTCGCTATGCTCGCAATGACGGCGTGAGACCGTCTCGGTATAATGATCGGCAGCGCATCCCGTCCGCCTGCGAGGTCCCATGCCCAGCTACCGCCTGCACTACTTCCCCGAATCCGGCAACAGCTACAAGCTGGCGCTGATGCTGACGCTTTGCGGCGAAAAATTCGAGCCGGTCTGGACCGATTTCGGCGGCGGCGTCACGCGCACCGCGGAATGGCGCAGGGCGGTGAACCCGATGGGTGAGATCCCCGTGCTCGAAATCGACGGCGTGAAGATGACGCAGACCGCGCCGCTCCTGCTCAAGCTTGCCGATCAGTACGGGCGCTTTGGCGCTGATACGGACGAGGAAAAATTCGAGCTGTTGCGCTGGCTGTTCTGGGACAACCACAAGCTCACCGGCTACATGGCGACCTATCGCTTCATGCGCGCCTTCACCGCGAAAAACGATCCGCAGGTACTGAAGCATTTTCGCCGACGGCTCGAGGACTTCCTCGGCATCCTCGATGGACACCTCCAGCACAATGAATTCGCGATCGGCGCAAAGCCGACGGTCGCCGATATCTCGATGATGGCCTATCTGCATTATCCGAGTGACGAGCACGGCTTCGACTTCGCGGCGAGCCATCCGGCGATCCACGCCTGGCTCGGCCGCATGGCCGCACTGCCCGGCTGGAAGCCGGCCTATGAACTGCTGCCAGGAAAACGGATGACGAATTACGCCAAGTGAGGGCGCCGACTACCGCAAGGCCAGCCAGCCGAGCGTAAACAGGATCCCGCCGATGATGACCACCATCGCGACCGCCCAGGTGCTAACGCGGATGCTGCCGGTGACCTGCTTGGCTTCCTCGTTGTGCGCAATCTTGCGATTGCGCTCCTTGTTGGCTTCGCTCGGGTCCGTCATGGGTCATCCAAATCGGTTTAGCGCGTCTTGATGAAGCACATGCCGATGCGGCGCGAGGCCGCGGCAGCCTGACAGGTGAGGCCTTTAGCACAGCTCCATGACGTAAAACTCTTGTCCGTCGTTCCTGATCCCGCATTTTGCAGGGAACAATGCGCCCCCCAGCCGTCCTGATATTCGGTCCCGGCCAGCTCGCGGCCACCGCGGGTCTGTGGCCGGCTGGCAAATCCGCGTGAGAAATCGGGACGTTTGCCCGCGGCGAATGCGGTCAGGATGTCGCGGCGGCGGAGCTGGTCACCGAAGAAATGCGGCGATGCCGGCACGTTGGCGGAGTTCGAGGACTTGTCCACAAGCCAATCCACGCCCGGGAAATGGAAGCCGCCGATGCCGCGGGTCTGGTGGCAGCCGGCACAAGTGACGTCGTTGAGACGGCGCTGAAAGCCAGCGACCGAGCGGACGTTCTGCAGATCGATGCCGCGCGCGGCAGCCTGGTTCAAGGCACCGACCACGTCGTCATCGCCGAAGACGGGAACGTCGCTGCCCTCCCCTTTTCCTTCTCCTTGCATCATGCCGAACTCTGGCTGCAACGCCGAGGCATCGAGCCCGGCAGGTGTCGGCACCACCGCAGACGTCGCCAGGAATCTTTCCGGGATCAGCACCGTGCCGCGATCGAATTCGCGCAGATTTTCGGGCGCGAGCAACCAATCCCTAAAGTCGCGCCGAAGCGCATCGTCGGCAAGGATTCGGTCACGGTCGATTTGGTTCTCCAGCGTCGCTTCCTCGAACGTTTTCCTCGCAGCGTCGTACTTGAACACCTTGAGTAGATAGTCCGAGCGAAAATCGTGCAGCGCCGATTTCGGCGCGACGGAGACCTGGATGTTGGTCTCGATGCGGTCGAGCATGGCATCGTGAGGCGAAGAGCGACTGCCGATCAACTCCTGCCAGTCGCCATCGTCGAGCCAGCGCCGCGCGATCGCGGCGCAGGTGACGGGATTATTCCCGTCCGTCTGGCGCGCGTCGCGCGCCTTCATCACCAGATTGAGCGTCATCGGCAGGCGCGTTGCGGTCTTGCCGCCCTCCGGCCTGCTCTCGTAACGCGCGAGACGGTAGATCAGCCGGATCTCACCGCAGGACTCTTCCGAGACATAGGCGCGGTCCATACGGTTGACGATGCCGGCCAGCACGAAACGCGTGTCGCGCGATCTCAGATTGGCTCGGTCGAACAATTGCACGTCAAAGCCTTCGCCGACGCCGATGGTCTCGCCCGGATATGTCGCCTTGTACCGAGAAATGTAGCGGTCAAGTTCCGCATTGATCGCCGGCGGAATCGCTTTGAGCTGCGGCAACGACGAGAACAGCAGGTCGGTCGTGAGCGGGATGTCGGCGTTCCGCTCCGGCCTTAGCAGGCTCGCGATCGTGAGAGCATCGCTCTGATCGAGCCGGCGCAACAGATCAGGATCGGTGATCGCCGTGCCGCGCGCCAATTGCACGTTCTCCGCCGCAGAAAGCGAGACGACACCGCCAAACAATGCGGCGGCAGCAACGACAATTCGCAAGGCGCGGCTCATGCCCCAAGTAACACCGCGGCGACCAGCCTATTCAAGCAAAAAGGCGCCTCACGCAGTGGTGAAGCGCCTTTTCGAAGGCCGGATATGAGGGCTCAACGCGCGACGATCAGGCCCTTGCTGGTGACAACCACCCAGCGGCCGTCCTGGCGGCGGATCGCATCGACGCGGCCGACGCCGGGGATGGGATCGCCGGGATATACCTCGTAGAGGCCGTCGCGGCCTTCGATCAGCGCGCCGCCATTGGCGGCGTTGCGCAGCCTCCAGCCTTCGATCGTCGGCAGGCGGCCGACCTCGGTCTTGGGCGCGGCGGGTGCGGGCGCAGCCGCGGCGGTGGCAACCTGGGTCGGCGCGATCGAGCCGGTGGTCTCCTTGGCGGACGCGGCGGCTGCGGCCGGCGCGAGGGCCGCCGGCGGCGCGGCGCGGAGTTTGTCGACGGCCTCCGACAGTTTTGCGATCTTGGCCAACGGCTCGGCCTGCGCCTTCTCGAGCTTGTCGAGGCGGTCGTTGGTCCGGTTGAACTGGCTCACGTCGGTCTTGGAGGAGCGCTCGACATTGGCCTTCAGCGCGACGAGGTCGGCATCGATCCGCGCGACGGAAGCGTCCAGCGCGCTGGTATCGGCGACCTGTACCGGCGCCGGGGCCGTGGCGGCAAAGTGCATCATCCCTGCGGTCGCGAGCGTGCCGCTGATCGCGCCGACGCAAGCAGCGATCGCCACCACCGCAGCCATCGCCGACAGGCGGCGCTTGCCGCCGGCTTCGCGCGGCTCCTCCGCCTTCACATGCGGGGCAAAGTCCTCGCGATCCCAGGAGCGTTCCGATGGCGCCATCACAATCAGCTTGCCGGGCTCCGGCTCGGGCTTGGATTCAGCCCTGGACTCCGCCTTGGACTGAGCCTTGGGTTCAGTCTTGGATTCGAACTTCGGCACCTCGATCCTTGATGTCTCGATTTTTGGCGGCTCGATCTTGACCGGGTCGGGCTTCGGCGGCGCCTCGTGGTCAGGGGCGATCGAGGGGGCGTCGATCCCGGCAGCCTCGACCGTCTGCGAGGCGCTTGCTGCGGCTTCGACGGCGCCATGATCCAGGGAGGCCTGCTCGGGCATTGGTTCGCTCACGGCTCAAATACTCCAGTCTAGGTTGACCTTTTGGTAACTTTCATTGCTTGCGAAATCCTTACCTCGGGACCCGCTTACCGAAATTTTAGGAACTCGTCCGAGGCCGAATTTGGCCGGGAAAGTGGAACCGGCGTGGCGACGTGCAACAAATTGTCAGCGGAGGCGGCATTGGGGCGCATTGCGCCCGTAGAATTCACTCGCGAGGCAGGGCGCCTCTCCGACGTGGTTCTGGCCTTGGCCAGTACCGGCGAGATCACATCACCACGGGCGCATCCGGCAGCTCGTTCGAATGCGGTCTTTGCGGCGGGAAATGCCGCGCCAGTTCGCGCGACACGGCCTCGATGCCAGCGATCACGCCGCGCTCGAACTGGCCCGCCCTGAACTCGGTTTCCATCGCGTGGCAGATGCTCTCCCAGCGCTCGGCTCCAACCTTCGCGTCGATGCCACGGTCGGCGACGATCTCGACGTCGCGGTCGGCGAGCAGGAGATAGATGAGAACGCCGTTGTTGTGCTCGGTGTCCCAGATGCGCAGATGCGAGAACATGTCGAGCGCGCGCGCGCGCGCCGGCTGGTTGTGGAACAGCGGCGCACCGTCGAGCGCGCCTTCGACGACGAAGCGGACCTGGCCGGAATGGGTGGCTTCGCCCCGCTTGATCGCCTGCTCGATGCGGTCGAGCACGGCCTGCGGAAAAATCCGCTTCGCCCGCCAATGATGCTGCACGAGGTGCCTGGTGATGCGCTTGATGCTCATGACCTACCAACTCCCCGAGGCGCCGCCGCCGCCAAAACTGCCCCCGCCGCCGCTAAAGCTGCCGCTATCGCTGTCGCTCGATGAGCCGCCGCTCCAGCCGCCCGATGGGGAGCCACTCGACCAAGAGCCGCCACGCGACCACCCTGTGCTTGGTCCCATCGCCGAAAACAGATCGGCGATGAACCCGATGATGAAGCCGAGAACGCCGACCGCCACGGCGAGGGTGAAAGAGCCGAGAATGAGCCAGGTCAGTGCTGCGATGATGCCGCCGGTCGCCAGCGATCCGAGCAGCCGGCCCAGCATGGCCCGGAAGACCCCGCCGACCCCGATCGAGGCGAACAGCGTCACAAGGAAGACCGGCGCGAGGTCGTCCAGATGGCCGAAGCTGACAGTCGGCGAGGGAACCGGCAGCGGTTCGCCATCGATGACCCGCATCATGCGATCGACACCGTCCGAGATGCCACCGCTGAAATTGCCGGTCCTGAATTTCGGCGTGATGACTTCATCGATGATCCGCCTCGACGTGACGTCGGTGAGCGCGCCTTCGAGGCCATAGCCGACTTCGATGCGCAAATGCCGGTCGTTCTTGGCGACGATGAGGATGGCGCCGTCGTCGACCTTCTTGCGTCCGATCTTCCAGGCCTCGGCAACGCGGATCGAGAACTGCTCGATCGTCTCCGGCTGTGTGGTCGGCACGATCAGGACAGCGAGCTGGCTGCCCTTCCGATTCTCGAAGTCGCGCAGCTTTTGCGACAGCGTAGCGATCTCGGCGCTCGAGAGCGTGCCGGTCTGGTCAACCACGCGGCCGGTGAGTTGGGGCACGGCGACGTCGGCGTGGACGGGGAGCGCGAAGGCGAAGAGAAGTGCGACGGCGAGAACAAACGAGGAGAAGACCGAAAGGGCCCACCACACCCTCGCTGTCATCGCCCGGCTTTGCGTCTTCGCTGACGCTTCGCCGGCCCAATACCGAGGTGCCCGGCGAAGCCCTTGGAGCCGGGACCGGGCGATCCAGTATTCCAGAGATGGCGGCGAGATACGGAGAGGCCGCGGCGAGCTGGATTCCCCGATTTCGCGGGGAATGACGGCGGTGATTGGGGCTTGGCGCATTCGCGAATCGACGCGCCTACTTCGACGGCGCTGGAGCCGGGTTGAAGTCCACCTTCGGCGCGGTCGAGATCTCTTTCTCGTTCTCGACCGAGAAATTCGGCTTCTCCTTGTAGCCGAATGCCATCGCGGTGAGGTTGGTCGGGAACGATCGGACCGTGATGTTGTACTCCTGCACGGCCTTGATGTAGCGGTTTCGCGCCACCGTGATGCGGTTCTCGGTGCCTTCGAGCTGCGACATCAGATCCTTGAACAGGGCATCCGATTTGAGCTGCGGATAGTTCTCTGTGACGACGAGGAGCCGCGACAGCGCGCTGGAGAGCTCGCTTTGGGCGGCCTGGAATTTCTGGAAGGCGGCGGGATCGTTCAGCACCTCCGGCGTTGCCTGGATGCTGCCGACCTTGGCGCGCGCATTGGTGACGCCGAGCAGCACGTCCTTTTCCTGCTGGGCAAAACCCTTCACCGAATTGACCAGATTGGGGACGAGATCGGCGCGGCGCTGATACTGGTTCACGACTTCGGACCAATTGGCCTTGATCTGCTGGTCCTCGCTCTGGATCGCGTTGTAGCCGCAATTGGCCAGGCTCAGCGAGGCCAGCGCTGCCAGCACGGTCAGGATCTTGCGCATCAAATTTCTCCCGGTGGAATCTGGCGCAAACTACCAGATTGGGCGCGTGAGAAAAGCAGCCGACTGACGCAAGCCTCTTGCCTATGCCCCGACGACATAGTCAACTCGGATAAAACAAGAACGGAAACGGCAAGGGGAAAGCGATGAGCTCGTTCGAGACCATCCTCGTGGAGCGACCGGAGCCGCCGATTGCCCGGATCGTGATGAACCGGCCCGACGCGCGCAACGCGCAAAACCTGCAAATGACCTACGACCTCAACGCCGCCTTCGATGCGGCCGTGCAGGACGACGCGGTCAAGGTGATCATCCTCGCCGGCAACGGTCCGCACTTTTCGTCCGGGCATGATCTGCGTCCCGGGGCTAAGAATGCCGCGGGCGTCGATTTTCCGCCGATCGGAAATTGGGGTGGCTTTGCCGAGCCGAATGCTCACGGCCGCTTCGCTCGCGAGCAGGAAATCTATCTCCAGATCACGCGGCGCTGGCGCAACCTCGCCAAGCCGACTATCGCCGAAGTGCACGGAAAGTGCATCGCCGGCGGGCTGATGCTGGCCTGGGCCTGCGACCTCATTATCGCCAGCGACGATGCGCAGTTCTGCGACCCTGTCGTCACCATGGGCGTCTGCGGCGTCGAATGGTTCGTCCATCCCTGGGAGCTCGGCCCACGCAAGGCCAAGGAGTTCCTGTTCACCGCCGATAGCTGGAGCGCCCAGGAGGCGCATCAGCTCGGTATGGTCAATCAGGTCGTGTCGCGCGCGGAGCTGTCATCAAGCGTGCTGGCGCTGGCGCGCCGGATCGCGACGAAACCGTCCTTCGCGCTGAAGCTGACCAAGGAGGCCGTCAACCGCTCGGTGGACGTGATGGGCCAGCCCGCCGCGATCGACCAGGCCTTTGCGCTGCATCAGCTCTGCCATGCCCACAATCTCCAGGAGTACGGCATGATCGTCGATCCCTCCGGCCTGCATCCCTCGGTACGCAAGCCGCCGGCGTCGGAGTAGACACATGGACCTCAATCTCAGCGACGAGCAGCGCCTGCTGCGCGAGAGCGCGGAACGCTTCGTAGCCGAAAGCTACGATGCCGCTCACCGCCGCACGATGGCAAGCGATCCGCTCGGCTTCAGCCTGGCCGTCTGGAGGCAGTTCGCCGAGCTCGGCTGGCTGGCGTTGCCGCTTCCTGAAGAGTTCGGTGGGCTTGGCGGCGGCGCGATCGATGTCGGCATCCTGATGGAAGCTTTTGGCCGCGGGCTGGTGTCGGAGCCCTATGTCGCAACCGTGGTGCTAGGGGCCGCGCTGATCGCTAGATGCGGCACCACGGCGCAAAAGCAGGCGAGCCTGCCCAAGGTCGGGGACGGATCACTGAAGCTCACCTTGGCGCATTCCGAGCGCACGGCGCGGTTCGATCTCGCTAAGGTCGCAACCAGCGCCAACAAGACGTCGCAGGGCTGGCATCTGGCCGGCAAAAAGATCGCGGTGCTCGACGGGCATGCTGCCGACGAGATCATCGTCTCCGCACTCATGCATGACCATCACGGACCTTCGGAACGGATCGGCCTGTTCGTGGTGCCGGCGGCGGCACCGGGCCTCACAATCTCCGACTACGCTCGCCTCGGCGGCGGACGCGCCTGCAACATCGAGCTGTCGGACGTGCAGCTGCCTGCGGACGCCCTGCTCGGCGACGGCAGCGATGCTCTGCCCGCGATCGAATGGGCCGTCGACCGCGCCATGGCCGCGCTAGGTGCGGAAGCCATCGGCATCATGCAGACGCTGCTCGACACCACGCTGGAATACACCAAGATCCGAAAGCAGTTCGGCCGTCCACTCTCCGCCAACCAGGTGATCCGCCACCGCCTCGCCGACATGGCGATGCAGGTCGACGAGGCGCGCTCGATGGCGCTGCGCGCCGCACTGAAAGCCGACGCCGAACCCGTTGAGCGCGCGCGGGCTGCGTCGGGCGCGAAGGCCAAGATCGGCAAGTGTGCGCGCTTCGTCGGCGAGCAGTCGATCCAGCTCCATGGCGGCATGGGCGTCACCGAGGAGCTCGAGGTCGGCGCCTATTTCAAGCGGCTGGTCGCCTTCGACACGCTGTTCGGCGGCAGCTCGTACCACTATGCCCGCCACGCCCAGCTTGGCCGTACCAAAGTGCCGGCCTGATACGAGGAGCGCATCATGGACCTGTCGTTCAATGCCGAGGAGCGCGCCTTCCAGGACGAGGTGCGCGGCTTCATTGCGAAAAACCTCACAGAGGAGATGAAGCGCGCAACCGCGCTGACGCCCTCGGTGTTCTCCGATCCTGACATCGGCAAGGCCTGGCAGCGCGCGCTGCACCGGCAGGGCTGGGGCGCGCCGGGCTGGCCGGTCGAATATGGCGGGCCGGACTGGACCCCGGCGCAGCGCTGGATCTTCGAGACCGAATGCGCACGCGCCGGCGTGCCGAACGTCAACGTGATGGGCGTGAAGATGGTCGGCCCCGTCATCATCGGCTTCGGCAGCCCCGAGCAGAAGAATTTTTATCTGCCGCGTATTCTCTCAGGTGACGATTATTGGTGCCAGGGCTATTCCGAGCCAGGCTCGGGCTCCGATCTGTCGTCACTGAAGACGCGCGCGGTGCGCGACGGCGACGACTACATCATCAACGGCACGAAAATCTGGACCACGCATGCCCACCACGCCAACCGCATGTTCGCGCTGGTGCGCACCAGCGACGGGCCGCGGCAGCAGGACGGCATCAGCTTCATCCTGATCGACATGAACACGCCGGGCATCACCACGCGCCCGATCCTCACCATCGGCGGCGACCACGAGGTCAACCAGGTGTTCTTCGACGACGTGCGCGTGCCCGTCGCCAACCGCGTCGGCGAGGAAGGCAAGGGCTGGACCTATGGCAAATATCTGCTCGAGTTCGAGCGCGGCTCCGGCATCGCCTCGGCGAAGCTGCGCGAGGGATTGAAGGCGATCGCGGACCTTGCCGAGTCCGATCTCACGGGCCGCGCGATCGACAGCCCTGACATCGCAACGCGCATCTCCGAGGTCGAGGTCGACATTGATGCGCTTGAAATGACCGAGCTGCGCGTGCTCTCGGCGCTGCAGACCGGACAAAATCCCGGCGCGGTGTCGTCGATCCTGAAGCTGCGCAACAGCGAAATCCGGCAAGCCGTGACGCGGTTAGGGGCCGACGTGATCGGTCACGACGCCCTCGCGGTGGAGCCGATGCGGCCGCTCTACAGGCTCAACCACGAGCCGCCGATCCCGGAGGAGATGCTGACGGTGATCCCGGAATATCTCAACGGGCGAGCGTATACGATCTTCGGCGGCACGTCGGAGATCCAGCGCGATATCATCGCGAAGATGATGCTGGGGATTTGAGGCCTGTAGCCCGGACGGAGCGAAGCGCAATAGGAGTTACGGCTCGCTCATCCGTCATTGCGAGGAGCGCTTGCGACGAAGCAATCCAGAATTTTCCGCGGAGAGAATCTGGATTACTTCGCTGCGCTCGCAAAGACGGTGCACCTGAAATATTAACCACCCGCCTTCGCGTCCCGGATCGCCTGCCAGATCTTCTGCGGCGTCAGCGGCGTGTTGAGCTGGGTGATGCCAAGCTCGGCGAGCGCATCCATCACGCCATTGGCGACGCAGGGCGGGCCGCCGATGGCGCCGGATTCGCCGCAGCCCTTGGCCCCGAGCGGATTGGTGCGGCAGGGCGCGGAATCGTCGAGCGTCACCACAATCGGCGGCACGTCGTCGGCGCGCGGGATGCAGTAGTCCTGGTAGCTCGCGGTGAGGAGCTGACCGTCGGCATCGTAGGACACGCCCTCATACAACGCCTGACCAATGCCTTGCACAACGCCGCCATGGATCTGCCCGGTGACCAGCATCGGGTTCACGGCAACGCCGACGTCGTCGACGGTGGTGTAGCGCACGACGCGGGAGACGCCGGTCTCGGGATCGATCTCGACCTCGCAGATATGCGTGCCGTTCGGCCAGCTCGGTCCGTCCACCTCGCCTTCGGAATCGACGCTGAGCTTGGCGCCGCTCTCCTTCTCGGCGAGATCGAACAGGCTGATGCGGCGGTCGGTGCCGACCACGGTGAGCATGCCGCCCTGATACTCGATGTCCTCGACCGAGGTCTCCAGCACGTTCGCGGCCTTCTCGCGCGCCTTCTGGATGAGGTCATTGGAGGAGACGGCCACGGCCGTGCCGCCGACGAACAGCGAACGGGAGCCGACGCTGCCAAAGCCCATGGCGAGATCAGTGTCGCCTTGGACGACGTCGATCTTGTCCATGGGAATGCCGAGGGTGTCGGAGATCATCTGGGTGTAGGTGGTCTGCAAGCCCTGCCCCATCGCCATGGTGCCGGAATGCAGCACGACGCGGCCTTGCGAGGTCGCGTGCAGGCTGACCTTCTCGGTATGCGCGCGCCCGCCAGTCCATTCGATATAGGAGGTGAGACCGCGACCGTAGAGCAGGCCCTTCTTCCTGGCCGCCTTCTTGCGCGCGGCAAAGCCGTCCCAGTCGGCGAGCTTCACGGCGCGGTCGAGCATGTGCGCAAAGGCGCCGGAGTCATAAATCTGGCCCGCGGCGTTCGTATAAGGCAGCTGCGCCGGCTTGATGTAGTTGGCCTTGCGGATCGCGCGCGGATCCATGCCGATCTTTCGCGCAGCCGCGTCGAACAGGCGCTCGACGATGAAGACGGCTTCGGGACGGCCCGCACCGCGATAGGCGCCGACGGGTGCGGTGTGGGTCATCACCGACTTCACCTCGAAATGCACCAGCGGCAGATCGTAGACGCCGGTCTGCACGAACGGCCCGAGCACCAGCGGGATGATGTTGGCCGCACCCGAGGAATAGGCGCCGGTGCAGCCGATCGACTTGACGCGATAGGCCAGCACCTTGCCCTTCTCATCCAGCGCGAAGGAAGCGGTCGAGGTGAGATCGCGGCCATGGGTGCCGCCGACGAACTCGTCGGTGCGGTCGCCGCGCCAGCGGATCTTCTTGTTCAGCTTGGTCGCGGCATAGGCGACGATGCCGTCCTCGGGATAGAGGTTGGTCTTCTGGCCGAAGCCGCCGCCGATGTCGCCGACCAGCACCCGCACGCTGTCCTTGGGACGCTTGAGCACGGCCTCCGCCAGCACGTCGCGAGTCGAGGCCGGTGTCTGCGACTGCACGTGCAGCAGGAGCCGTCCCGTCTTCTTGTCGACTTCGGCGATGGTCGAGCGCGGCTCCATTGCGGATGGAACGAGGCGTTGGCTGACGAGATCGAGCTCGACCGTGTGCGCCGCTTTGGCAAAAGCCTCGTCCACCTTGGCGGCATCGCCATAGCTCATCGCGCCGACGATGTTATCGGGCGCTTCCGGCCACACCACGGGCGCACCGGGCTTTACGGCCTCCACCGGGTCGACCACCGCAGGCAGCACGTCGTATTCGACCACGATCGCTTCGGCCGCGCTCTGCGCCTCCACGCGCGAGGCGGCCACGACGGCGGCAACCGCTTCGCCGGCGTAGCGCACGACTTCATGGGCCAGCAGCCGGCGCGGGGGCACCGTCATCGGCTTGCCGTCGGGACGTTTGAAAATGTTCAGCGTCGGAATGCTGCCGATGTCGTCCTTGACGAGCTCGGCGCCGGTATAGATCGCGGTGACGCCAGGCATCGACGCCGCGGCGCTGGTGTCAATCGAGACGATCTTCGCGTGCGCATGCGGCGAGCGCAGCACGTGCAACCACAACGCGCCGTCTGCCGGTTTGTCGTCGATGAATTGCCCCTTCCCGGTGAGCAGCCTAAGGTCTTCCAAACGCTTGACGGGCTGTCCCGCTCCGAAACGCAAATTGCCGGGAAGAATGTTCATTCCGTTATGTCCTTGAAATCCGGAAAACGACCGCGGCGGTTTTAGCCGATTTTGCAGTGGATACAACCGAGCCGCAGCACATCAGCATTGCGTGCCACGCCCCCATTGGCCGCGCAGATTGCCACGTCAGGAACGCTCGATGTCGATGATGCCTACATTCACGTCGCGGCTGTCCGAGCCCCGCTTGACAGTGAGGCGAATGGTCTTCCCGGCGCCGGCCTGCTCCAGCGCATCGGTCAAGTCGGAGAGGCGCCTCACCGGCTTGCCTTCGACCGCAGTGATGATGTCTCCGACCGCGCCAGTCGACAAGTTGACCCCGCGAATCCCCGCCCGCTCCGCAGGGCTGCCGGGGGCCGTCCGCACCACGATCACGCCTTGGACGCCAAGCCGCGTCGAAACATCCTCGCTGGCGGCCACGATGCCGATGCCGGGGGTCGGCACGCGACCGTTGCGGATGAGTTCGGGGACAATCCGGTTCACGACATCGACCGGCACCGCGAAGCCGATGCCGGCGTTCGAGCCGGACGGCGATATGATCGCCGTCGTGACGCCAATCAGGCGGCCTGCGGAATCCAGCAGCGGCCCGCCTGAATTGCCCGGGTTGATCGCGGCGTCAGTCTGGATGACGTTGGCAATCTCCCGGCCGCCATGGGTCGGAAGCCTGCGCTTGAGAGCACTGATGATGCCGCTGGTCATGGATTGATCCAGCCCGAAGGGATTGCCGATCGCAAAGGCGGATTGCCCGACCTTCAGATCGTTCGAACTGCCGAGAGCGACCGGCGGAGGGAGTTCGCGCACACTCCGGATTCGCAGGACCGCAAGATCGTAATTGGGAGCCGTACCGACCAGGTCAACCTGGGCCACCTCTCCCGACGCAAAGCGCACCGCCATCTCGCCGCCATTGGCCACGACATGATTGTTCGTCACAAGGTGCCCCTCGGCGTCCCAAACGAATCCCGTGCCGGAAGCGCCGCCCTGGCCCTCCTCACCCATGAGAGGACTAGCCGCCGATCTCACCGCTACCTGGACAACCGAAGGCGACACGCGCTCGAAGATGTCGATCGTGGCCTTTTCGGCCTCCGACAGCGGCCCGCGCTGCTCGACGGCTCGCGCGGCGGGAGTGGTCCACGGCGCATGCTGGATTTTCGCGGCAGTGACCACGAGCAGCAGAGCGGCCAGGGCTGCCGCGGCAATTCCGTAGCGACGATTCATGGGTGATCACCGCGGTGTACTGAAGACAATGCTCAGAATGCTCATGCCTGAGGTGGCGGATCTCGCTCACGCAGCAACGTCGCAAGCGCCTGGAAGTTTCCTGATCGAAGCAGATAGGAATAGGTCGGCTTGCGGCAGCATCTGGGGGCATATTGCCGCGTGACAATCGGGCTATGCCAGCTCCCGCAACGCCGCTTCCACGATCCTGCGCTGCTCGGCCGTCAGCGCGGCCTGCGGCGGCACAGGGTCGGCGACGTCGTAGCCCTGGATCGAAAGCCCCGCCTTGATGCAGGCGGCGAGATTAAAGCGGGCAAAGGCCTCGTTGATGCGCCACAGCCTGCGCTGAAGCTTCATGGCCTCCTCCCAGCGACCAGCCCTGCACAGTTCGTACAGCGCAACGCTCTGGCGCGGGATGATGCAGGCCGGGCCTGCCATCCAGCCGAGACCGCCGATCAGCATCACCGCGACCGGGATATGGGCGGAGGCCGAGAACACCCGCAAGCCATCGCCGCAGCGGTTGATGATGGAGAGCAGCCGGCCGGTGTTGGTCGAGGCGTCCTTGATGTAGCCGATGCGCGGATGCTCGGCGAGGCGCGCGATGACATCGAGGGTAAGGTCGGAGCGTTGGAATTGCGGATTGGTGTAGATCACGATGGGGATGTCCACGGCATCGGCGATGGCGCGGAAGTAGGATTCGACCTGGGCATCGGCGAGCGGGAAATACGCCTCCAAAATCGCCAGGATGCCGTCGGCACCGAGCTTCTGGTACGCTTTCGCCTGCGCCACCGCGTCCGCGATCGAGGTTGAAGCGACGCCCGCGACCACCGGCACGCGGCCCTTGGCCGCCTCGATCGTGGTCTGCACGATCGCCATGCGCTGCGCGGCATTGAGATAGGCGAACTCGCCGGTCGAGCCCAGCGGCGTCAGCCCGTGCACGCCGGCGGCGATTAGATCGTCGCAGAGCTTGCCGAGGACTTCGGTGCGCACCGTGCCACCGGCATCGACGGGCGAGACGAGATAGGGAAAGACACCGTGGAATTCGGACATGTCGGGCGTGGACCCCGGTCAATTGGTTTGCGCCTGAGGCGTATTACCAACGCCTGCGCCGGCGATCAAACCCTGAGAAGGCGCACCCGCGTGCCCCAGGGATCGACAGCCTCCAGGCCGTCCGCAAGCGCCCTGACCCGTGCGCCAACCTTGCGTAGGCGCTCCTCCTGGGCTGCGAGGATGTCGTGCTTCTCGGTCACCAGCGAGAACCAGGCAAGACCGGTCATTTGATCGTCGCGTTGGCCGGCACCCTGGCTCTGCCAGACATTCATGCCGAGGTGATGATGATAGCGGCCCGAAGACAGGAACGCGACACCGCTGCGGCGGCGGGTCGGGTCGAGGCCGATGCTGGCGTGATAGAAGCTCTCGGCCTGCGCGAGATCGCCGACGCGCAGATGCATGTGGCCGATGCGCAACCCTTCCGGCGCACCGGCATAGTCGGCCACGCGTGTATTGGTCAGCGACAGCAAGTCGGGGATGTTGAGCTCGTCGGTTGCCATCTTCACGCCGCCCTCGCTCCACTGCCATTGCGATGGATTGCGGTCGGCATAGACCTCGATGCCGTTACCTTCGGGATCGTCGAGATAGATGGATTCGCTGACAAGGTGATCGGCAAATCCCGACAGCGGCACGCGATGTGCGGCGGCATGCACCAGCCAACGCGCGAGATCCTTGCGCGTCGGCATCAGGAAGGCGGTGTGATAGAGGCCGGCGGCGTTGCGCGGCTCGATTGCGGCATTGGGACGGGCTTCCAGCACCAGCAGCGCGAGGCCGGCCGTGCCGAGCTTCGCGCCAGTCGCCGAGCGCTCCATCACGGTGAGCCCGATCACGTCGCGGTAGTAATCGGCGAGCTTGTCGAGGTTCTTCACCCGGAGCGTCACCATGCCGACCCGCATCGGCGTTCGGCTGGCATAGGTCGGGCCACCGCCCTGCGCATTGCCTTCGGCGCGCGCCGCGGCAGCCGCCGCCATTGCGAGAGAGGCCGCGCCGGCGAGCTGAAGCAGGGTGCGGCGGGTGAGATCGATGCTCATTCAGTCAGGGCTCGCGGAAATGGTTTGACGCCGTACAGCGCAATGTCGGGCCGGTTGCTACACGTTTCCGTGAGTGGGTCCCAATCACATGTTCGTCGGCCGGCACTGACGCTGCCCTGGCCACCCGGCCAGTTTCCGGATTGCCTGCGACATCCCAGATTGAGCACAGCTACAGGAGCCTGCCATGACCGACCCAACTCCTCTGTCTTCACTGTCGTCCGCGCTCGCGGACATGGTGGCGCGCACCGCACCGTCCGTCGTCTCCGTCTACTCGCATCGCTCCCGCGCGAGCGGCTTCGTGTGGAAGCCAGGCCTGATCGTCACGGCCGACGAGGCCCTCGCCGACGAGGGTGCGGTCGAGATCGGCCTTCCCGACGGCAGCCGAGTGGCCGCCGCTATCGCCGGTCGCGACCATACGACCGATATCGCGCTGCTGCGCACTGAGGCCGCGATTGCCCCGGTCAAGCTGACCACATCGGTCCCTGCGCTAGGCACGCTGTCGATCGTTGTCGCCACCAATCGCGATGCGCCGAGTGCGGCGCTCGGGATGGTATCGGCGTCCGGCAAGAGCTGGCGCTCCTTACGCGGCGGCGACATCGATGCACGGATCGAGCTCGACGTCCGCCTGCGCGGTAGCCAGCAGGGCGGCCTTGCGCTCGATGCATCGGGTGAAGCCTTCGGCATGGCCGTGCTCGGACCGCGGCGGGTGCTGGTGATCCCGACGGCGACGATCGAGCGCGTCGCGCCGCAGCTCGAGGCGCGCGGCCGCATCGCGCGCGGTTATCTCGGCGTCGGGCTGCAGCCGGTGCGGCTCGACGACGGTATCGGTGCGATGGTGATGAATGTCGATAAGACCGGGCCTTCGGCCGCGGCCGGCATCCGCCAGGGCGACGTGATCGTGGCGGTCAACGACCAGAAACTGTCCGGCGTGCGCGCGCTGTCGCGGACGCTGGGACCTTCCAGCGTCGGCGCGGTGGTCGATGTCGCAGTTCGCCGCGGCGGCGAGCCGGTCAGCTTCAAGGTCACGGTCGGCGAGAGGCCGGAGGCGTGAGCGAGGACAACGCGCCGGAGATCGTGCTCGCGCTGGAGATCGACGACCCAGCCCTCGCCGATCGGCTGGCCAAGCTGCTCGGCAACGTCGCCGGACTTCGCCTCGTCGCGCCTGGCGAAGCCGCCGCGGCGACGATTGTTGCCCGCGATCCGCGCATCATGCCCGGCGACATCGCGCTGACCCAGCGCGAGCTCGACGTGCTGGCGCTGATGGCCGAGGGCGCCTCCAACAAGATGATCGCGCGCCAGCTCGGCATCTCCGTGCACACCGTGAAATTCCATGTCGGCTCGCTGCTCGACAAGCTGGATGCCACCGGCCGCACCGACGCGGTCGCGCATGCGGCGCGCCGCGGCGTGATCGAGCTGTGACACCACCAATTCACGTCGCTAGTGCCGCCTTGAAGCTGAGCTGGACGGTGAGGCCCGGCGCATTGTCATGCAGCGCGATCTCGGCGCCATGGAGGCGCGCGACTGCGGCAACGAGACTGAGACCGAGGCCATTGCCCGGCGTATAGCGGCTCTGCTCGAGCCGGTAGAAGCGCTTGAACACGTAATCGCGTTCCTCCGCGGGAATGCCCGGGCCGTCGTCGGCGATCGCGATCACCGCGCCGCCATCGGCGCTGCGGCAGGTGACGGTCACCTGCCCGCCTTTGCGGCCGTGCTTGATCGCGTTGTCGACGAGATTGGCGATGGCATCGAACAAGAGGTCGCGGTCGCCGGTCACCGGCACCTCGCGGTCGCTGGCGAGACTGAGCTTTGTGGCGACCTGCTCGGCGGCGGCATCGTAGAGCTCGACGACCTCGCCGGCGATCTCGGCGAGGTCGAGCCCGCGGAAGGCGCCGGTGCGGGCCCGGGTCTCGATCTCCGATATCCGGGTGATGGAAGCGAACATGCCGAGCACGGCGTCGAGATCGGCGATGGTGTCGCCGATCAGCGCCGCATCCGCCTCGCTGTTGCGCGGGGTGTGATAGGCCTTTTCCAGCCGTCCGCGCATGCGCGTCAGCGGGGTGCGCAGATCGTGGGCGACGTTGTCGCTGACCTGTTTGACCTCCCCCATCAGCGTCTCGATGCGGTCGAGCATTTGGTTGAGGTTTTCCGCGACGCGGTCCCATTCGTCGTTGCTGCCGCGCAGGGGAATGCGCTGGTCGAGGCCGGCGAGCATGATGGCGCGGCTGGTGGCGTTGATTTGCTCGATCCGCCCGACCGTGCGCCGCGTCACCAGCACGGCCGCGAGCCCGGCGAGCACCAGAAGCAGCACGGCGACCGCAGCGATCGCGAGCTTGATCATGCGCGCGAAGGCATCGTGATCGCCGGCCTCGCCGAGCCGGCTCTGCACATAGGCGAGCGTGCCGAAATAGACGTAAGCCATGATCGCCGCGACGATCAGCCCGAACGCCGCGATCGCGATCAGCGCGAGGCGGAAGGTCGAGGAGCGGAGCGTCTTAGCCAGGAGCACGGAGGCAATATCCGATGCCGCGGATGGTGTGGATCAGCGGATAGGCTTGGGCATCGTCGACCTTGCGGCGAACGCGCCCGACATAGACGTCGATGATGTTGGTGGAGGGATCGAAATGCAGGTCCCAGACGTGCTGGAGCAGCATTGCGCGGGAGACGACGCGGCCCTCGTTACGAACGAGATATTCAAGCAGCTGGAATTCGCGCGGCAGCAGCGGGATCTTGCGGCCGCGGCGACTGGCGCTGCGTGCGATCAGGTCGACGGCGAGATCGCCGACCCGCAGCAGCGTCTCCTTGGCGATGGTCTCGCTGCGGCGGCCAAGCGCCTCCAGCCGTGCGAGTAGCTCGACGAACGAGAACGGCTTGACGAGATAATCGTCGCCGCCGGCGCGCAGGCCGCGCACGCGATCATCCACCTCGCCAAGCGCGGAAATGATCAGGAACGGCGCAGCGATGCCGTCGTCGCGCAATTGGCGCATCACGGTGATGCCGTCGATATCGGGCAGCATGCGGTCGATAGTGATCACGGCATAGTCGCGCGCGCCGCCCTGGTGAAGCGCTTCGCGGCCCGTGCCGGCAAGATCGACCTCGTAACCGGAGGTCGTCAGTTCCTCGACGAGCTGGCCTGCAGTCTCCGGATCGTCCTCGACGACCAGGATGCGGCGGTGACCTCCGGTCATGACGAACTCCGCGCGACGATCGCCACCAGACTATCCCGTTCCGGGGCTGAGCGGAACTGCCCGGTGGCGACCGCGACAATGGTGCGGTCCGGCGATGCTAGTACCAATAGTCTCCGCACACATTGACCCATCGCCAGCCATAGGGCGTCCAGCTCCTGCGCCAGCAGCCGTCGTCGTAATAGCTGGCGTAGATGAAGGGCGCGCCAAAGAAGGCGAACCGGTGGAAGCGATGATGATGATGGAAGAACGCATGCCGGCCGATGAAAGGCCTGCCGTGCCAGCCCGTGCCGGCAAACCGCGGTCCAAAGGCGGCACGGGTCGCGAGCGGAGCAGCGGCAAAGCGCGGCCCGATGGCGGCGCGGGCGGCCATTGGCGAACCGGCGAAGCGCGCGCCACCGAAATGAGCGCCGCCCATGCCGCCCACTCGCATGCCCCCGCCACCCATGCCGCCACCACCGACATGCATGCCGCCACCCCCGAAGTGGCCACCGCCGCCAAACCCGCCATGTCCGCCACCGCCGGCGCGGGCAAGAACGGGCGACGCGACCGCCAGCGTCGCGGCAACTGCCGCTGCGGCGAGGCCTGTGAGAAGCCTGTGTTTCATCGGAAAATCCTCCCTACAGTGCGGTGGTCACACAGCCGCACTCGAAGGTTCAGAAGAGGAGAACGCGCCGTCTCCTTCAACTTACAAATGCGCCAGATTCTGACGCGCGTGTTAGGGAGGCGGGCCACCGCTCTCTCCTCGTCAGTTGCAAGCAGCTCTTGCGACGAAGCAAATCCAGACTGTCCAGTGGAGGCAGTCTGGATTGCTTCGCTACGCTCGCAATGACGACGCGATAGAACTCGCTATCCGCGGAGCAGATCGCCTCTCCCCGATGGGCGAGGAGAGACTCACACCCGCTTGCCGCCGTTCTTCTCGGCTGCACGTCGCAACGCCTCCGCAAGCGCGCCGCCGCCGGAGGATTCCTGCTTGCGCGGCGCCGACGAGGTCATGCGCGCGCTGTTGCGCGAATTGTTGTCGCGCTGCATGCCGGGCGCGTCCTTCTTGGCGCCGATCTCGTCATCCAGCCGCAGCGTCAGCGAGATGCGCTTGCGGGCGACCTCGAAGTCCAGCACCTTCACCTTGACGATGTCGCCGGGCTTCACCACCTCGCGCGGATCCTTGATGTAGGTCTTGGACATCGCCGAGATGTGCACGAGGCCATCCTGGTGCACGCCGATGTCGACGAAGGCCCCGAAGGCGGCGACGTTGGTCACTGTGCCCTCGAGGATCATGCCCTTCTTGAGATCCTTGATCTCCTCGACGCCTTCCTTGAACACCGCGGCCTTGAACGCCGGGCGCGGGTCGCGACCGGGCTTTTCGAGCTCGCGCAGAATGTCGGTGACGGTCGGCAGACCGAAGGTCTCGTCGACGAAATCCTTCGGCTTCAGCGTGCGCACGATCTCGCTGCTGCCGATCAGCGCCTTGATGTCGCTCTTGGTCGCCGCGAGAATCCGGCGCACCACCGGATAGGCTTCCGGATGCACGCCAGAGGCGTCGAGCGGATCCTCGCCGCCGACGATGCGCAGGAAGCCCGCACACTGCTCGAATGCCTTCGGCCCGAGCCGCGGCACGTCCTTGAGCGCCTTGCGCGATTTGAACGGGCCGTTGACGTCACGGTGCGCCACGATGCTCTGCGCAAGACCTGTGCCGACGCCCGACACGCGGGCCAGTAGCGGTGCGGACGCAGTGTTGACATCGACGCCGACGGCGTTCACGCAATCTTCGACCACGGCATCGAGCGATTTGGCGAGCTTGGCCTGGCCGAGGTCGTGCTGGTACTGGCCAACGCCGATCGCCTTGGGCTCGATCTTGACAAGCTCGGCGAGCGGGTCCTGGAGCCGCCGCGCGATCGAGACCGCACCGCGTAAGGTGACGTCGAGATCAGGCAATTCCTCCGAGGCGAAAGCCGAGGCCGAATAGACCGACGCGCCCGCTTCGGACACGACGATCTTGGTCATCTTCAGTTCGGGCAGGCCTTTGACGAGGTCTGCCGCGAGCTTGTCGGTCTCGCGCGAGGCGGTGCCGTTGCCGATCGCGATCAGCTCGACGCGATGCTTCAGCGCGAGCCTGCCGAGGGTCGCCAGCGACTCGTTCCATTGCCGCTGCGGCTCGTGCGGGTAGATTGCGGTGGTGTCGACCACCTTGCCGGTCGCATCGACCACCGCGACCTTGACGCCGGTGCGGTAGCCGGGATCGAGCCCCATGGTGACGCGGGTGCCGGCGGGCGCGGCGAGCAGGAGGTCGCGCAGGTTCGAGGCGAACACCCGGACGGCCTCGGTCTCGGCCGAATTCCACAACCGCATGCGCAGATCGATGTTGAGATGCACCTGGATCTTGGTGCGCCAAGCCCAGCGCACGGTGTCGATCAGCCAGCGGTCGCCGGGGCGCTTCAGGTCGGCGATGCCGAACCGCTTCATGATCTTCAGCTCATAGGCGCTCGGCACGCCCGGCGGCGGCGCCTCGGCCTCGGCCTGGATCTGGAGGTCGAGGATCTCTTCCTTCTCGCCGCGGAACATCGCCAGGATGCGGTGCGACGGCAGCTTCGTCAGCGGCTCGGAGAAATCGAAATAATCGGCGAACTTCTCGCCCTCGGTCTTCTTGCCGTTGCGCACCTTGGAGACCATGCGCGCATTGGTCCACATCTCCTCGCGCAGAGCGCCGATCAGATCGGCGTCCTCGTCGAAACGTTCGACCAGGATGGCGCGGGCGCCGTCGAGCGCGGCAGCGGCATCGGCAACGCCCTTCTCGGCGTCGACAAAGGCTTCGGCCACGGCCTTGGGATCATTGCCAGGCTCTGCCATCAGCTGATTGGCGAGCGGCTCGAGGCCGGCTTCCTTGGCGATCTCGGCCTTGGTGCGGCGCTTCGGCTTGAACGGCAGATAGATGTCTTCGAGGCGCGCCTTGCTGTCGGCGGCAAGAATGCTGGCTTCGAGAGCCGCGTCGAGCTTGCCCTGCTCGCGGACCGATTCGAGGATGGCCTTGCGGCGGTCTTCAAGTTCACGCAGGTAAACCAGGCGCTCCTCCAGGGTGCGCAATTGCGCGTCGTCGAGCGCACCGGTCGCTTCCTTGCGGTAGCGGGCGATGAAGGGAACCGTGGCGCCGCCGTCGAGCAGCGTCACCGCTGACTCGACCTGCTCGGCACGAACCCCAAGCTCCTGCGCAATTTTCTGGTTGATATTTGCCACGCGAGAATTCCTCTATCCTAGCACACGGCGGCGAACCACCGGCCACGGGACGCCGCTTATGAACCAACCGGGGTTGATTGATCAAGGTGCAGCGGACGGCCGTCGACAGAGGATTTTTTATTGAACCGATGCGATCTCGCCACATTCGTGGAGATGGCGAAGACGGCGCACAAATTCCGCTGTCGTCCTGGCAGAGACCAGGACTCACCGCTAGTCTGTCGATCACGGCCGGAAGCAATACCGAACGACGAATCTTCGCCAAATTGCTCCCTGGGGTAATGGGTCCTGGCTTTCGCCAGGACGACGACGGGGATTGACAGGCGCCAAGCTTGGACGACTGTTTTGTCTGCCGGACCACCGAACCCCCAAAGAGAAGTGCAATGCAGACGACATCGGTCGACGCCATCAGGATCGCCACCAAGGGCCCCGGCGACGTGTCCGGCCTCATCAGTATGATCAGCTCAGGCGCGATCGATCCAAGCGAAATCCTCGCAATCCTCGGCAAGACCGAGGGCAATGGCGGAGTCAACGATTTCACGCGGGAATATGCTGTGGCCGCGTTGTGCGCGGCGCTTGCGCCGCGGCTCGGCCTGTCTCCAGAGGAGGTCGAGCAGCGCATCGCCTTCGTGATGTCGGGCGGCACCGAAGGCGTGCTCAGCCCGCATATCACGGTGTTTACGCGGCGCGACGTCGAGGGGCGGCCGGCGGGCATGTCCGGCAAGCGCCTGAGCATCGGCATGGCACACACCCGTGATTTCCTCCCCGAGGAGTTCGGCCACTCGGCACAGATCACCGAGACGGCGAAAGCCGTGAAGGCGGCAATGGCGGATGCCGGCATCACTGACTCTGCCGACGTTCATTTCGTGCAGATCAAGTGTCCACTGCTCACCAGCGATCGCGTCGAAGCGGCCAACGCTCGCGGCAGCAAGACGGCGACGACCAGCGCCTATGGCTCGATGGCCTATTCGCGCGGCGCCTCCGCGCTCGGCGTCGCAGTCGCGCTCGGCGAGATAGCGCCTGACGTCGGCGACGAGGACGTGCTGCGGCGCGATGATCTGTTCTCGTCCGTTGCCTCCACTTCGGCCGGAATCGAGTTGATGCACAACGTCGTCATCGTGCTCGGCAACTCCTTGTCTTCAGCAAGCGCGTTCGAGATCGGGCATGCCGTGATGACCGACGCGATCGATGCCCCGGCGGTGGTATCGGCGCTGAACAGCGTCGGGCTCGGCGTGGCGCCGCAGGCAAAGACGGGTCGCGAACTGGTCAATATCTTCGCCAAGGCGGAGGCTTCACCGAGCGGCAGCGTGCGCGGCTTTCGCCACACCATGCTGGAAGACACCGACATCAGCGCCACCCGCCACGCCCGCGCTGCGGTCGGCGGCCTGATTGCGGGACTTGCCGGCACCGGCGCCATCTACATCTCCGGCGGGGCCGAGCATCAGGGACCGCCGGGCGGCGGGCCGGTTGCAGTGATCGCGCGACTGTCGGATTGAGACGATCGGCAGCTCTGCGCCTCCACCTCTCCGCCCCATGCAACCCTGCCCCCCGCGCCGGCTCAGTTGATTCACGAAGATCCTTGCGAAAGGAAAGGTAGCGCCGCATCAAGAGGATTTTGCCGACATGACTTTGCCGATGAGCTGGAATGAATGGGCGCAGCACGACGGCGTGGCGCTGGCCGCGCGCGTCCGCAACGGCGAGCTGACGGCGAAGGAACTGGCGCGGCAGGCCGCGGCGGGCGTCGCCAAGGTCAATCCGGCGCTGTCGGGCGTGGTCGAGCTGTTCGAGGACGTGATCGCCGATCCCGCCAAGGACGGCGCCAACCTCTCCGGCCCGTTCGCCGGCCTGCCTTTCCTGATGAAGGATCTGGGACCGACCATGAAGGGCCGCCTCCAGGAGATGGGTTCGCTCCTGATGCGCGGCAATCGCGCGGACGCCGATACCTTCCTGACCGGCAAATTCCGCCAGGCTGGCCTCAACCTGATCGGACGTACCACGACGCCGGAATTCGGCGTCTGCAGCTCGGCCGACAATCCCGCCGTCTATGTCACGCGCAATCCCTGGAATACCGACTACACCACTTGCGGCTCGTCGGCCGGCAGCGCCGCGATGGTCGCGGCCGGCGTGGTGCCGATCGCGCATGCAACCGACGGCGGCGGCTCGATCCGCATTCCCGCGGGCGTCAACGGCAATATCGGGCTCAAAGTATCGCGTGGCGTGTTCTCGCTCGCACCGCACATGTCCGATCTCACCGGCCTCGTCTCGATCCAGGGCTGCCAGTCGCGCAGTGTGCGCGACACTGCCACCTTTGTCGATCATGCAAGGGGACCTGCCCCCGGCGAGTTCATGCCGTTCTGGACCACGGCGCAGCCTTATTCCGAGATGATCAAGCGCGATCCCGGCAAGCTCCGGATCGCGCTATCGCACACCTGGGGCGATTACACCGCAACGTCGCACATCGCCACCGAGCTGGAGAAGACCGGCCGCTTCCTCGAAGGGCTCGGCCATCACGTCGACTATGCGCTGCCCGAGCTCGATTTCCGCGCTGCGTTCGCGGCGCAGACCACCTGCTACATCTCGAACTTTGCGGTGGTGATCTCCAACATGCTCGCCGCGCGCGGGCTGGAGAAGCCGCCGGAAGATCTGATCGAACCCATGAACATCCGCATCTGGGAAGCCGGCCGACACACGAGCTTCGCCGAGCGCGCGAAGATGCAAGGCGTATTCAACACGGCCTCCCGCGGCTTCGGCGCTTTCTTCGAGCAGTGGGACGTGATCCTGACGCCGGTCACCGCGCTGCCGACGCCGAAGGTCGGCACAAAGGAATATCTCACGATCTCCGACAATCCCGACGTGCTCGACTGGTTCGGCAATCTCTGGCGCAATTTCGCCTTCACGCCGCTCGCCAATCTCTGCGGCATCCCGGCGATCTCGCTGCCAATGGCGACCCACGAGCACGGCCTGCCGCTCGGCATCCAGGCGATCGCCAAGCAGGCCAATGACGGGCTCTTGCTGCAACTCGCCGCCCAGATCGAGCGCGCGCTCGACGGCAAGTGGAACGGCGGCAAGAAGCCGAAGGTGCATGTGGGCTGAGTGCCGCCGCAAGGAAGCTGGCGACGGATTCCTCGCGGCCCATCCTTCGAGACGCCTGCCTTTGGCGGGCCCTCAAGATGAGGTCATCCTCGCAGCGCGATCTTTGACCCTCATTTTGACCCTCATGGTGAGGAGCGCCGCCTTACGGCGCGTCTCGAACCATGAAGGCCCTGCAATGGCGCGACTGCCATCAATTCTTCACTGCCGGAATCTCCTCCGTCGGCTGCTGCTGGCCCTGCTTGTACATCGTCAGCGCCTTGTCGAGCGCCTCGCGCAGGGCAAGCGCCGCGGCCACGCTGCAACGCAGGTGCGCGGTCTGGACCACGTCGACCCTGACTGCGGCGCCGACCGGCATCAGGAGATTCGCGGCAAGCTCGATCTGGATCGCGCCGTTATGATGGCCGAAGCATGAGGCGCCGTCGAAATAGATGATCGGCGCCCGCTCCGAGCTGGAGGTCGAAATGGTGACGGGCCCCTGGGCGGTCGAGGGTGTTTCGGGGTCGGTCATGGGCGCTCCTTGCGGATAGGTCGAACGAACGAAGCACCCACCATCGTCGCTTCGGCCGCCTCTGTCGAGACCAAACCGGCCTTGCAGGACCGTGCGAAGGTTACATGCGGGGTTTTGCGCAATGCGCGGCACTGGTCTAGAACGTCGCTATGTCTTGCTCATCGACCACGCTTCCCTTCGAGGAACTCGCCGAGGCCATCAAGGGCCGGCGCTCCGATTACGGCCATATCAGCGGGCTCCAGCTCGACCGCTTCGCGCCCGGTGAGGCCTGGTCCAGCCTGCCTTACCGTCCCGTCTTCGTCGGCGACACCGAGACCGGCGTTCTGCATGGCGGTGTCGTCACCGCGATGCTGGACGAGAGCTGCGGCATGGCGGTGCAGCTCGCGCTCGACGGCACGCGCGCGATCGCAACGCTCGACCTGCGGATCGACTATCAGAAGCCGGCAACGCCGGGCCTCGATATCAAGGCGCATTCCGTCTGCTACCGCACCACACGCTCGATCGCCTTCGTCCGCTCCACCGCCTATCAGGAGTCCGAAGACGATCCGGTCGCGACCGCGACCGCCTGCTTCATGATCGGCGCCAACCGCACCAACATGCTCGCGGACCGGAGAATGGATTCGCGCAGCATTCCGACGCTGGAGGCGCCCGAGGATCCGGATGGCCCGTTCGCGAATAGCCCGTTCGCGCGCTGCCTCGGCATTCGCGTCAACGGAGACGCCACGCTGACGATGCCGTTCTCGCCGAAGATCATCGGCAATCCGATCCTGCCCGCGATCCATGGCGGCATGACCGGCGCTTTTCTCGAAACCACCGCGATCGTCGGCGTGGCGCGCGAGCTCGGCACTGCGGCGCCACCCAAACCGATCGGCCTCACCGTCAACTATCTGCGCTCCGGCCGGGCGCTCGACACCTTCGCCGACGTATCAATTGTGAAGCAGGGGCGGCGCATCGTCGCCTTCGAGGCGCGGGCCTGGCAGGACGATCCGGACAAGCCGATCGCCACGGCCTTAGGTCATTTCATGTTGCGGCCAACGCCCGGAAGTGACGAGGAATAGGCGTATTTCACTTGACGGGCGGGGCGCAGGACACAACGATAGCGCGTTCCCGCGAGAGGTATTGGGTTGCGGCATCCGCTCGACATCGTCGCCATGTTCGCCGCACTCTGGCTGCTGGCATCGATGGTGCTCGACGCGCTGACGCCGAAGGAGCTGACGGCGGTGATGATCGCCATTGCGATCGGGCCTGCCATCGTTATCACTGCCGTGTTCTATTATCTGCGCTGCCCACGGACGGATTTCGCGGTGATGTTCGCGGCGCTCTGGCTGATTTCAGACGTTGCCATTGCCTTCATCTCGCCGAAGGCGCTGCCGCATTTGCTGATCGTGCTCGGCTTCGTGCCGGCGCTGCTGATCGGCACCGTGCTGCACTGGCAGCGCTTCCAGCACCGCCACGAGCGGCTACCGGTGCCGTCAGCCAAGCGCAGTTAACGCGGCAGCAGATTCGTCTTCGCAAGGTCCAGCACCTCGTCGCCACGACCGTTCATCACGGCGCGCAGCACCCAGAGGCTGAAGCCCTTGAGCTGCTCGGGCGTGATGGTCGGCGGCATCGACA
The DNA here is from genome assembly GCF_023074095.1 of Bradyrhizobium sp. 137. Classification (NCBI taxonomy): domain Bacteria; kingdom Pseudomonadati; phylum Pseudomonadota; class Alphaproteobacteria; order Hyphomicrobiales; family Nitrobacteraceae; genus Bradyrhizobium; species Bradyrhizobium sp. 137. The sequence goes on along the minus strand of NZ_JADPKU010000044.1, from coordinate 345,473 downwards.
GCTCCTGCTTGGCGGTGACTACGTCGAGCAGTGCCGGCCCGTTATGAGCCAGCATCTCCTTCATCGCGCCGGGCAGCTCGCCGGGGTCTTCGACGCGTTGGGCAAAGATACCCATCGCGCGCGCCATCGCCGCGAAATCCGGGTTCTCCAGATCGACATTGGTATCGACGAACCCCGCGGCCTTCATCTCCAGCGCGACGAAGCCGAGCACGCCGTTGTTGAAGACGACTACCTTCACCGGCAGCTTCATCTGCGTCAGGGTGATCAGATCGCCCATCAGCATGGTGAAGCCGCCGTCGCCCGACAGTGAGATCACCTGGCGGCCGGGTTGGGAAGCCTGCGCGCCGATCGCCTGCGGCATGGCATTGGCCATCGAGCCGTGCACGAAGGAGCCGATCAGCCGACGGCGGCCGTTCATGTCGAGATAGCGCGCGGCCCACACCGTGGGCGTGCCGACGTCGGCGGTGAACACGGCATCGTCGGACGCATGGTCGCTGATGACTTTTGCCAGATATTGCGGATGGATCGGCTTGGCTCCCGGCGTCCCCCTGGCGAGCTGGTCGAGACCCTCGCGCGCCTTCTTGTAGTGCGCGAGGGCATCGTCGAGATGCCTGCGCTGCGTCTTGGTCTTCAAGAGCGGCAGCAGCGCCTCGATGGTCAGCCGGACATCGCCGACGAGGCCGAGATCGATCTTGCAGCGCCGGCCGAGATTTTCGGGGCGGATGTCGATCTGCGCGACCTGGCAGTCGGTCGGGAAGAACTGCTTGTAGGGGAAATCGGTGCCGAGCATCACCAGCGCGTCGCAGGCGTGCATGGCCGCGTAGCCCGAGGAAAAGCCGATGAAGCCGGTCATTCCGACGTCGTAGGGATTGTCGTATTCGACATGCTCCTTACCACCGAGCGCGTGCACGATCGGGCTCTTGAGCGTTTCGGCAAACTGCATCAGCGGCGCATGCGCGCCGGCGCAGCCACGACCGCAGAACAAGGTGATGCGTTCGGCACCGTTCAAGAGATCCGCGAGCGCTTGCAACTCACCCGTCTGTGGCACGACCTTCGGCGCTGCCGGCGTAAGCCCGCGCGTCGTCGACTGCGCGCGCTTCGGCGGGCTGCGAAAAGCGACATCGCCGGGCATGGCGACGACGGCGACACCGCGCAGGCCGACCGCCGCACGGATCGCATTCTCCAGCACGTAAGGAAGCTGGCTAGGGTCGGAGACCAGCTCGCAATAATGGCTGCATTCGCGGAACAGGCTTTGCGGATGCGTTTCCTGGAAATAGCCGCCGCCGATCTCGGCCGAGGGGATCTGCGCCGCGATTGCCAGCACCGGAACGCGACTGCGATGCGCGTCGAACAGGCCGTTGATCAGATGCAGATTGCCGGGGCCGCAGGAGCCGGCGCACACCGCAAGGCTTCCCGTCATCTCGGCTTCGCCGGCGGCGGCAAACGCCGCGACCTCTTCGTGCCGGACATGGATCCAGTCGATGGTGCCGCGGCGGCGCAGCGCCTCGGTGAGGCCGTTCAGGCTATCGCCGACGATGCCATAGATGCGCTTGACGCCGGCCTGTTCGAGCGTCGCCACGAACAGATCGGCTATGTTGTTGATCGCCATGTCGGTCTCCTGAACTCGCTGGTGCAGCAAGATAGGATAACGCAGGACCGTGACGGCATCACGGCTTGTTTATTGGCGGCTCAGGCTTGCGCAATCGCCCGATCGTACGCCGCGATCGTCAACTTTGCGCGAGCGGCAACGTCCGTCGCCGTCATGCCGGGCTTGTAGAGGCTTGAGCCGAGCCCGAACGCCGTCACGCCGCCCTTGATGTATTCGGCAAAATTCTGGTCGGAGACACCGCCGACAGCGGCGATCATCACGCCGGCCGGCAGCACGGCGCGGATCGCGGCGATGCCGGACGCGCCGAGCACGCTCGCCGGAAAGAACTTCAGGCTCGATGCGTCGGCGCGCGCCGCCAGAAGCGCTTCGGTCGGCGAGAACACGCCGGGCATCGTCACCATGCCGTGCTGATGCGCGCGCGCCAGCACTCCGGTATCGACATTCGGCGAGACCATCAGCTTGCCGCCGACGTCGTTGAGACGATCGACGTCTGCGGCCGTCAGCACAGTGCCGGCGCCGATCAACACGCCGGCGGGCGCGAGCTTCGCGGCGGTCCCGATCGAGCGGAACGGATCTGGCGAGTTCAGCGGGATCTCGATCGCGGTCATGCCAGCCTCGATCAGCACGCCGACGATCGCCTCGGTTTCCTCCGGTTTGACGCCGCGCAGGATCGCGACCAGCGGACGCTTCATCGGCGGAAAGGCAACGCTCATTTCAAGATTCCTCTCATTTCATCCAGATCGCGGCGGCCGCCATCGAAAGACCGCGGCGAACGGCTTCATCGGCGTCAATCGGCTGCACGGTGACTGCTAACGCCTCGAAGGCGAGCCGATACAGCGTCGCGAGCCGGCCGGAGGCAATCAGCGTGACGCCGGCTTTCGGGACGGCGCCCGAAAGGCCCGCTGCGAGCTCAACGCCAATGAGGGTACCCGATACCGTTTCGCGCGCCGCGGCCGGCGTGCCGCCGAACAGGAGCTGCCGCGAGCGCGCGGTGAACAGAAGATTGGCGGCGAAGGCCGGCGCCTTGAATGCAGCAACCACCGCCGCCTTGAAGCTTGCGACGTCCTCGGCGTCATCGGCTCCGACGACCGCGAGCGACAGGATCGTCTCGCGCGAGACGACACTGAAGAGCTCGCCGGTCATGAAGGTCGAGAAGTGCTCGACAATGCCACCCTTCACGCGGACCCATTTCGAATGCGTGCCGGGCATGCAGACCAGCGCCTCGCCGGCGGCATCGAGTCCGAGCGCGCCGAGCAATTGCGTCTCCTCGCCGCGCATCACGTCCGGCGTGTTTGCATCGCGCTGCGCGATGCCCGGCAGGATGCGGATGTCGCGCAGCTCGCCCGGTACGAGCGCAGCCTGCTTCAGGATGGCGGCAAGTGGCGCCGGCGTGTCGACATAGCCGGTCTCGACCCAGCCCGTCTTGGCGCCGGCCATGCCGCAGACGAGAACCGGCAGATGATCCGGCGCTTCGACGGCTGCAAGATGCGATTGCAGCACGGCAGGGAAGCCGGTCTTGGCCGCAGCCAGCATGCCCTCGCCGCTGCGGCGTTCCGCCAGCACCTGACCGGCACGATCGATCAGCCAGAGCCGAAAGCTGCTGGTGCCCCAGTCCACCGCGGCGTAGGCGGGTTCGGTCATTCGAAACTGTCCTCGTCTTGCAGCTAAGACGTCGTCTCGCGACAATGAGACGACATGTTGCAAGTCTGTGCCGAGATACCGGCGATTGCGAGGGCAAACCAGCCCTTTCTCATCGATTTGAAGCCCCGCCGCGCTGGCACACCGCTTGCTGAAGCTTCGCCACTCAACTCCGTCAACGCGCAACAAGACGCGTCAACATCAGATGAGGAAACCCATGGAGATCGGCTATTTCACGATGCCCTCGCATCCGCCGGAGTGCGGCCTGAAGGAAGGGAACGACTGGGACCTGCAGGTCATGCGCTGGCTCGACGAGCTCGGTTATCAGGAGGCCTGGGTCGGCGAGCACCACACCGCGCCCTGGGAACCCAACCCGACGCCGGATCTTCTAATCGCACAGGCGCTGATGCAGACCAAGAATCTTCGCATCGGACCGGGCGGCTTCCTGCTGCCCTACCATCACCCGGCCGAGCTCGCCAATCGCGTCGCGATGCTCGATCATCTCTCCGAGGGCCGTCTCAATTTCGGCGTCGCGGCGAGCGGCCTGCCGAGCGACTGGGCGATGTTCAACGTCGACGGCATGAGCGGGCAGAACCGCGACATGACCCGCGAGGCGCTGGAGATCATCCTGAAGCTGTGGACCGAGCCGGCGCCCTTCACCCACAAGGGCAAGTTCTGGACGGTGACCAAGCCTGACACGATGTTCGACTTCCTCAAGCCTCACATCAAGCCGTTCCAGGCGCCGCATCCGCCGATCGGCGTCGCCGGGCTTTCCAAGAATTCGGACACGCTAAAACTGGCGGGCGAGCGCGGATTCATTCCGATGAGCCTCAACCTCAACCCGGCCTATGTCTCGAGCCATTGGGATTCGGTCGAGATCGGCGCCGCCAAGACCGGACGCAAACCGAACCGACAGGACTGGCGGCTGGTGCGAGAAGTGTTCGTTGCCGATACCGACGAGGAAGCCTGGAAGCTCTCGACCGGCGACATGATGGGCCGGATGATGAGCGAATACTTCCTGCCGCTGCTCGGCCATTTCGGCTTCAAGGACTACCTCAAGCACGCGCCTGACGTGCCCGACAGCGACGTCACCGTCGAATATTGCGCCAAGCGGAACTGGATCGTCGGCTCGCCGGCGACCGTCGCCGAGAAGATCGAGAAGATCTACGACGAGGTCGGCGGCTTCGGCGTCCTCCTGGTGTTCGGCTTCGACTACAAGCACAAGGCCGAAGCCTGGCATCATTCGCTGTCGCTGCTGAAAAACGAGGTGATGCCGCGCCTGACGCATCTCGGCTCGGCGCGCAAGGCGGCTTGACCCGGTATGGGTGCGGCGCGATCGTGCCGCACCCACCCAATCTCGGAGATTTCCGCGTGACGGTCGACGCCAAGGATTTCAAGCAGGCGATGCGCCAATGCGCCGGCGCGGTTGCGCTGGTGACGGTCGGCGCCCAGCACGGCAAACGCACCGGACTGACCGTGACGTCGGCCTGCTCGCTCTCTGACAATCCGCCGTCGCTGATCGTCTGCGTCAACCGTAGCGCCAGCGCACACGGGCGCATCCGCGAGGAAGGCGCATTTGCAATCAACTTCCTGCACGAGGATCACGCCCTGCTGGCGCTGACTTTCAGCGGCCAGAAAGGCGTCAACGGCGACGACCGCTTCGCTTTCGGACAATGGACGCGAGGCAAGACCGGCGCGCCGGTGCTGACGGACGCGGTCGCGGCTTTCGACTGCGTGCTGGCGCAGGAGTTCGAGACGAAGACGCATTCGATCTTCATCGGCGAGGTGCGCGGCGTGTCGCATGCGGATGCCGCCAAGCCGCTGGTCTATCTGCGCGGTAATTTTCACAGGCCGCAGGAGATCCGCGAGGGCGTGACGATTGGCGACATCGATGCACGGCATCTGAGCTGGACGGATTTTTCGTGACGGCGGCAGTGGCGGTGTGCTCTCTCGCCCCGCTCGCGGGAGCGGCTCGTTTTCTCGACACTACTGCGTCGTCTCGATCTTCAGCAGCTTGATCTTGCGATAGAGCGTCGCGCGGCTGAGCTTCAGCGCGCGTGCTGCCTCGGTGACGCGACCACCCTGCCTGCGCAGCGCCTCGACGATCGTGGCGCGCTCGGCCGCTTCGAGATCCGGCTCCGCCTTTCCGAACCGCGGCAAATCGAGATCGGCATCGGTGATGACACCGTCCTCCGCGGTGCAGCCGGCAAGCCGCAGCACGTGGCGGAGTTGGCGCATGTTGCCGGGGAACGGATAGGCCACGAGCTGCGACCAGGCTTCATCCGAGACTCGGCAGTTCGGCGCCTCCTCGCGTGCGATCTGCCGAATGACGTCGTCGCGGTCGGCGCGCTCACGCAACGCCGGCAATCGCACCTCCATGCCGCGCAGGCGGAAATAGAGGTCGGCGCGGAAGGCGCCCTCCTCGGCCATGCGGCCGAGATCGCGGTGGGTGGCGCTGATCAGGCGGATGTCGACGGCGACAGGCTTGAGCGCGCCGAGCGGCCAGACCTCGCGGTTTTCCAGCACGCGCAGCAAGCGGGTCTGGAGCGCGATCGGCATGTCGCCGATCTCGTCCAGGAACAGCGTGCCGCCATCGGCCTGCACGATCAGGCCTTTCGAGCCGTCGCGCCGCGCGCCGGTGAAGGCGCCGGCCTCGTAGCCGAACAGCTCGGCGTCGATCAGGCTCTCCGGCATCGCCGCGCAGTTCAGCGCGACATAATTGTTGCGCGCGCGGTTGCTGGCCGCATGAATGGCGCGCGCGAACACGTCCTTGCCGACGCCGGTCTCGCCATGCAGCAGCACCGGCAGATTGTGGTCACTGACGCGCTTGAGCCGTTTCACGCTTCTGATCAGTCCGGGGTCGCCACCGGCGAGCCGGTGCAGCGCGACGAAGCGATCGACGGAGCCGTCGCCGCGCGGGGCCGGCCGACGCGCCCTCGCACGCAACGGCGGCGCGACACGGCCCCGGCCTAACGGACTGCCGTCGGCCCGGCGCAGCTCGACGATCTCGTCCGCGCCGCGCGCTGCGTGACGAACGAACCTGACATAGCGTGATAGATCGATGCCGGACGCGATCATGCCGTCGGTCAGGCCCAGCAGCGCACGCGCCGAACGGCAGGCGCCGACGATGCGCCGATCATCGTCATAGGCGAGCAGGCCGCGGCCGCCGTCTCCAGGCACGGTCGCAACCCAGGCGTCGCGGAAATGACCGCGGAAGATCGCGTCCTCCATTCGCCGCGCCGCAGCCATCGTCACCGCGAGCGCAAGCTGATGCGCGGCGCGGCTGAGGTCATCACGACACGACGTGATGTTGACGGCGCCAGCAATGCGACCCGCTTGGTCGAACAAGGGCGTCACCGCGCAGGAGAAGATGCTCCACTGCTCGCGAAAATGCTCGTCCCGATGCACCAGGATCGGTTTCTGCTCCGCAAGGCAGGTGCCGAGTCCGTTGGTGCCTTCGAAGGCCTCCGAAAAATTGGAGCCGGTGTAGACCTTCCAGCGCAGGAAGATGTCGGCGTCGGCCTCGCCCGGCAACCGGCTTAACAGCATGGTCGCGCTCGCGTCCGCGAGATTGACGCAATAGCCGGCCTCGCGCAGCACCGTGGCGAGATCGTCGAGCTCGGGCGTTGCGAGCCTGATCGTCTCCTCCATCGGCTCGGCAACGTGACGGATCTCGGCTTCGGTCAGCGTCTGCGGCGGCCCGCGGCGGGCGGGATCGAGCTTGTGATTGACCAGGCAGCGCCGCCAGGAATTGGCAATCCGCGAAGAGGCATCGACGTCGGCCACGTGATTGGCGACGGACAAGACACGGGCGACATGGTTCGAGGCCGAAAGGCTGGCCATCGCGGACGTCTCCACCCTGTATTATTGTGCAAAGTCTGGCACTGCGGGCGGGGATGTCAATCGGGAACCGGGAACGTACGCGGCGCGGTCAAAATTGCTGCACCGCGCTCACCACGTATCGATGCACGGCCGCTTCTTGCCCGTCCGCGCGGGCGGCTTCGGCACTGAGCGCAGGCCCGCCATGATCCAGCGCCGCGTCTCGGCGGGGTCGATGACGTTGTCGATCTCGAACACGGAGGCAATCGAAACTGCCTTGCCGTTGGCATAGAGCTCGGCGACCTTGTTGCGGTAGTAGGTCTCGCGCTCTGCGGGATCGGCGATCGCCTCCATCTCCTTGCGGAAGCCGAGACGGACATAGCCCTCCAGCCCCATGCCGCCAAACTCGCCGGTCGGCCAAGCCGCGGTGAAGAACGAGGCGTGGAAGCCGCCGCCGATCATCGACTGCGCGCCGAGCCCGTAGCCCTTGCGCAGCACGACGCCGAATAAAGGCACGGTGAGGCTGGCGCCGGTCACGAACATGCGCGAGACGTGGCGCACGATCGCGGTCTTCTCCGCTTCCGGGCCGACCATGAAGCCGGGTGTGTCGCAGAGCGAGACGATGGGCAGATCGAAAGCGTCGCAGAGCTGGAGGAAACGCGCGGCCTTGTCGCCGGCATCGGCATCGATCGCGCCGCCGAGATGGCGCGGATTGTTGGCAATCAGGCCGAACGGCTTGCCCTCGATGCGGATCAGCGCGGTGATCATGCCGACGCCGTAGTCGCGGCGCAGCTCCAGCACGGAGCCCTTGTCCGCGACGAGCTCGATCACGCGGCGGATGTCGTAGACGCGAAGACGGTTTTCGGGGATGGCGCGGCGGAGCAGGCGCTGGTCGGCGGCCTCCCAATTCGACACCGCGCCCTGGAAATAGGACAGGTATTTCTGCGCAACGCGCGTTGCCTCCTCTTCGTCTTCGACGAGGATGTCGATGACTCCGTTCGGCGCCTGGAACGAGACCGGCCCGACCTCGGCCGGATGATAGACGCCGAGCCCGCCGCCCTCGATCATTGCCGGGCCGCCCATGCCGATCGAGGCGCTCTTGGTCGCGATGATGACGTCGCAGCAGCCGAGCATCGCAGCATTGCCGGCGAAGCAATAGCCGGAGACGACACCGACTACGGGCACGAGGCCGGACAACCTTGCGAACTGCACGAAGGACGGCCCGTCCAGGCCGGTCATGCCGAGCCGGTCGGTGTCGCCGGGCCGGCCCCCGCCGCCTTCGGCGTAGAACACCAGCGGCACGCGCCAATCCTCCGCCAGCGTCAGCATGCGGTCGATCTTCTTGTGGTTCATGTGGCCCTGCGTACCCGCGAGCACGGTGTAGTCATAAGCCACGACGATGCAGCGCCCGCCTTGCGGGCCGAACTTCTCGGCGTTGACGGTGGCAATGCCCATGACGAGGCCGTCGGCCGGCGTGTTCTTGATGAGATCGTCGAGCTTGCGCCGGCGGCGCTGGGCCGCAATCGCGAGGCTGCCATACTCCATGAACGAGCCGGCGTCGACGAGCTGGGCAACGTTCTCGCGCGCGGTGCGCTGGTTGGTGTTGCGGCGGCGTTCGACCGCGGCGGGGCGGTTCTCGTCGAGCGTATTGGCCTGACGGGCGATCAGCTCCGCGAGGTCGGGACGGATGTGATCGAGATCGATGTCGGCTTCCGCCGCCGTGCTATCCGCCGCGACGTCGAGCGGTTCCAGAAAAAGAATCGGCTCGCCATGCATCAGCGTGACGCCGTCGGCGGCAGCGAGCTTCATGACCCGGCCACCCTGCTCGGCCATGACGAGGTGCTCCATCTTCATGGATTCGATCACGGCGAGCTGCTGGCCGGGGCGGACGATCTCGCCTTCCTTCACTTGGACGGTGACGATGGTTCCCTGCAAGGGGGCCGCGACCATCACCGCCCCTTCGGGCACGACTTGCGCGACGTTCGCCTCGGTGCCGTGAGCGCTGCTTCGCTCGCTCGCGGCAAAGTACAGCGGCTTTGCAGCACCGTCGGATGCGTCCACGAGCTTGCCGATATTGCGGTCGATGAAATCGGTCGCGATGCGGTTGATCCTGAAATCGGGATGCGCAAGCACGGCCTGAAGGAAGGCGATGTTGGTGACGACGCCGTCGATCCGGAACTCGCGCAAGGCGCGCGAGGCCTTCGCGACAACGTCGTGCCAGGCATCGACTGGCGTATGCACGATGACCTTCGCCAGCAGCGAGTCGAATGCCGCGCTGGTCTTATAGCCGGCATAGCCAAAGCTATCGACGCGAACGCCGGGCCCTGACGGCGGCTCGAACACGGCAAGCACGCCGCCGGTCGGGTGCGTCGCCCCCGTTTCGTCCAGCGTCTCCATGTTGACGCGAAGCTGCATGGCATAGCCGCGCGGCTTCGGAATATCCACTTGCGCAAAGCCGATCGAGGCGAGCGTCGCACCTGCGGTGACCGCGAGCTGAGCGCGGACGAGGTCGAGGCCGAGCACCTCTTCCGTCACGGTGTGCTCGACCTGGAGCCGCGGATTGGCCTCGATGAAGGCAAAGCTGTCGTCGGCGCTGCCATCGACCAGGAACTCGAACGTGCCGAGGTTGTCGTAAGAGGCCGCCGCGGCGAGGTGCTTTGCCGCCTCGATGATGCGGCCGCGCAAGCCATCGCTCAGCGAGGGACTCGGCGCGACCTCGATCAGCTTCTGGTGCCGGCGCTGGATGGTGCATTCGCGCTCCCAGAGGTGAGAGATCGCGCCAAAGCGGTCGCCGATGATCTGCACCTCGATATGGCGGGCCTGCCGGATCAGCCGCTCGGCATAGACACCGTCGAAGCCGAACGCCGCCTTGGCTTCGGACTGGCAGCGCGCATAGGCTTCCGCGAGATCGGTGGCATTGTCCACGACGCGCATGCCGCGACCGCCACCGCCGGCCATCGCCTTGATCACAATCGCGGCGCTGCTGCCGAGCGAGGCGAAGAAGGCTGTGATCTCCTCCAGTGAGGACGGCCCGCTGGTGCCCGCGATGATCGGCACACCGCAGCGCTTCGCCAATTGCCGTGCCGCAACCTTGTCGCCGAACAGCTCGAGCGCTGCCGGCTTCGGCCCGACGAAAGCGACGCCCGCGTCAGCGCAGGCTCTTGCGAATGCCGCGTTCTCGCTGAGAAAGCCGTAGCCGGGATGCACGGCATCGCAACCGGCCGCTTTCGCTGCCGTCACCACCGCATCGATGTCGAGATAGGCCCGCGCACCACGGCCGGCGATCTCGATCGCATCGTCGGCAACACGCACATGCAGCGACAGCGCATCGTCGGCGGGGTGGATCGCAACGGTCATGATGCCGGCCTCGGCCGCGGCGCGCGCGATGCGGATGGCGATCTCGCCGCGGTTGGCGATCAGGAGCTTCTTGAACGACATGCAACGGTCTCCTTGCCCGCGAGGCCCGGCGCGGGTCGGCAGGTTCGATGATCCTGCTTCTTCACTTTAACCGCAGCGGTCAAGAGCGAGAAGGACGGTCGCAATGACCGCTCCCGCAGGCCGGAATTTCGATCCAGTCGCATGCGCCGTGACGAGGCCAATAGTCCACGTCACGGCAGACGGATCGGCGACGATCAGGCCGCCCGCACGCCCGCAACGAAGACGCTGACCTCGTTCTCCAGCGATTGCAGCTTCTGCGTCAGCCGGCCGCTCGATTGCAGCACGAGACCGGCGGCCTGGCCTGTCGCCGCCGTGGCATCGGTGACGCCGGAGATATTTTGCGAGACCTGGTCGGTACCGGCGGCCGCCTCCTGCACGCTGTGGGCGATCGCCTGGGTCGCAGCGCCCTGCTCCTCGACCGCCGCTGCGATCGACGAGGAGATCTCGTTGACCTCCATGATGGTTTTGCGAATGCTCTCGATGTTGCCAACCACCTGGTTGGTCTCGGCCTGGATCGCGGTGATCTGCGCCCCGATCTCGTCGGTCGCCTTGGCGGTCTGGCTCGCCAGCGATTTCACTTCGCTCGCGACCACCGCAAAGCCCTTGCCGGCTTCGCCGGCGCGCGCTGCCTCGATGGTGGCGTTGAGCGCGAGCAGATTGGTCTGCGAGGCGATCTGATTGATGAGGTCGATGACCTCGCCGATCTTGTGCGCGGCGGCGGCCAGTCCCTGCACGGTGTCGTTGGTGCGCTGACCATCGGCGGCGGCCTTGTCGGCCACGCTGGCGGCCTGCGCGACGCGCTGGCTGATTTCGGCGATCGAGGACGACAGCTCGCCGGCGGCCGAGGCCACCGTCTGCACGTTGCTCGAGGCCTGCTGGCAGGCGGTGGCGACGAAGCTCGCGCGGTCGGTCGCCTTGTTCGCGGTCTCCGCCATGCCCTGCGCGGCCTGCTGCATCGCGCGCGCCTCGTTGAAGACATCGCGCACGACAGCCTGAACGCTTGCCTCGAACTTGCCGGCAAGATCGGCCATCGCCCTGCGCTTCTCGTCGTCGGCCTTCTGCTTCAACTCCTGCTGCTCGTCATGCATCCGGCTGACCGCCGACGCATTGTCCTTGAATATGGCGAGCGCCTTGGCGAGCCCGCCAACCTCGTCGCGGCGGTCGGTGTAGGGCACATCGAACGCGCTATCGCCGGCGGCGAGCCGCTCGGTCAGCCCGGTGATCCTGGCCAGCGGCCGGGTGACGCTTCGCCCAATCAGGAAGGAGGCGCCGAGGACCAGGACCAGCACGGCGAGGCATAAATAGCCGAACGTCATCGCATTCTGGCGGAAGACGGCGTCGACATCATCGAGATAGATGCCGGTACCGATGATCCAGCCCCAGGGCGCAAAGCCCTTCACATAGGAGATTTTCCCGACCGGCTGGTCGAACCCGGGCTTCGGCCAGAGATAGCCGTAGAAGCCCGCGCCCTGCTTGTTGACGACGTCTACGAAGCCCATGAACAGCGCGTTGCCCGCGGGATCCTTCATCCCGGAGAGGTCCTTGCCGTCGAGCTCGGGCTTGATCGGGTGCATGACCATCTTGGGGGCCATGTCATTGATCCAGAAATACTCGACCTTGTCATAGCGCAGGCTCTTGATTTCGGCCATTGCCCCGGCCTGGGCCTGCTCGCGCGAGAGTTTTCCTTCGCTCTCGAGCTTCTGGTAATGCGCCAGGATGCCGTAGCCGACATCCACCATGTGCTGCGTCTTGGCCTGACGGTCGGCGATCATCTGCGCGCGCAGGGTGGATAGCGCGAGCGGCACCAGCGCGACCATGCCGAGGAGGCTGATGCCGACAATCAGGACCAGCTTGAAACTGATGCGGGAGAAAATCATCGGTGCTCGCAGGAATTGGAAGGGCAGATATGTCAGTTTTATCCTGCGCTCCTTAGCAAAGCTTTAAGCATTGGCTTTCCCAAGTCTCCGCAAAATTGCGTGGGGACGAGTGCAGGTGCACCGCCCGGCTTCGCGGGCCTGCAAAGCTGGCTTGCATCCGAGATTGAAGCTTCTCAAATCTAGAAGACCTCGATATCGCCCCTGCGAACGTTGACTTGCAGAGGGCTCTGGCAGAAGCATCGGCGCAGATGATCAACGCCAGCCGTGGCGTGAGCACAGCCGAAGGCCGGAGCCTCAATGCATCAATCGACATATACCGGGTCTCTCAACCTTCCCGCGCTGAGCGCGGCGGAGCGGCTCTTCATCTGGGGATTTCGGGCGAAAGCACGCAGCGGAAGCGCCGTCCCGACGGCCGCCGAGATCAAGCAGGTGTACGACCATTTTCGCGTCGGCGATGCCGTGCCCTCGCTGGAATCCATCATCGAGATCTTTGCGTGCACGGCGCATACGGCGATCGAAGTGCACTGCCCCACCTGCCCGCGCATGTCCGATAGTGAGCACGGAGTCCTGCGGGCGATTGCCGCGGCCCAGCAGGAGCGCATCGGCGTCGCGCGCGAGCAGTTCGAGTGCTGGCTGCTGCCGGAGGGAGCCGATTGGGCGCTGGCGCCGGTGCGCGGGCTTGCAACGATCTTCCGCGTGGCAGGTCTCATCCTGCCCGACCGGCACGTCCGCTCACTCGCACATGATCGGACGATGGCCGTGAAAAGTTGGTTTGTGGGCAGTCCCACGCTGCACTGACGTTGTGCTGACATTTTGACGGCTTCTAGTCGCATCCGGCGCGGCCTTGCGCTATCAACGTCGCCATGGAGAGGCGGAGCTCGACGCCTTCCATAAAACCTCCAGACGATCCCGGCGCGACCACCGCTGGGATCGTCGTTTCTCGCATATCCACCTAGCCACCCTTCTTACCCAGCACGAGGTCGATTGTGTGGGCGGCGATCTTGCGCAATTGCGGCTCGTCGCCGAATGCACGTTCGAGCACGGCGAGACCGCGCGTCACCGCAACGATGTGCAGGGCTGCGGCGGCGGGGTTGCCGCTGAACTCGCCACGTTCGGCGCCCGCTGACAACGTATCCTGGACCAGAGCAGTGATGCGCGAGACGAGGCTTGCAAAAGCCTGCCGTGCCTCTTCATCCAGCCCTTCGCCTTTGGCCGCGCCGAGCTCCATCAAGCCACGCGTGGTCGGACATCCCCGCGGGGGAGAGCCGGAGCGGAAGTTGCTGATGGTCAAGTCGAAGAACGCGGTGAGGCGTTTGCGCAATGAGCCCGCGCCGAGCGCCTTTTGCAGGACGAGGAGATAATCGCCTGCGTAGCGTTCATAGGCTTGCAAGAACAGCGCCTCCTTGCTGCCGAACGCATTGTAGAGGCTGCCGCGCTGGACGCCGGCATCACGCGCGATGTCCGACAGCGACGTGCCGCGCACACCCTTGCGCCAGAACTGCTCGAACGCGATGCGCAGGACGTCGTCGTGGTCGAACTCGCGCGGTCTCAATGGCGATCCTCTTTAACTGCCGGTCCTGACTTGGCCGATGGTATTTGACAAGGTGTCAAGAACGTGATTTCTTGACAACTACGTCAAAAACAAATTGATCGCCAGCATCGTCTATGCGCCGGCCCGCTAGCAGGCGGTCGCGCCGAAAACCAAAAGGGCAATCCCGATGCCTCTGCTCCACATCTCGATGCGCGCCGGCAAGCCGGAAGCCTATCGGCAGGCGATCCTCGACGGTCTCTACGGCGCCATGCGCGAGACGCTGAACGTGCCCGAGGGCGACCAATTCATGACTATCAGCGAGCTCGCGCCCGCGAATTTCCGCTGCGGCAACGCCTACGGCGTCCAGCGCAGCGATGACGCCGTGCTGATCCAGATCACGGTGTTCGCCTCGCGCACCGCAGAGCAGAAGATGGCGCTGTATCGCCGGATCGCGGACCTGCTCGGCGAAAGCCCGGGCATCCGGCCCGCGGACGTGTTCGTGAACGTGCTCGATGCGCCCAAGGAGAACTGGTCCGTCGGAAACGGCATCGCGCAATTCGCCTGATTGGTACGAGTTGCAGCTTCAGCCTGCAACGCACGCCTCCATGATTCCATCCAGCTCCGCCTTCGAGAGCACCCCGAGCTCGGCGATGAAAACGATGCGTGCTCGCGGCACGCCTGGTGCCGGCGCTTCACCCGGCACCAGCGTGGCGCGGCCGGAGGCGAATTGAAACACCATCAGGCGGCCGGGCTGCTCGATAGTCTCGAACAGACCTTTGGCGCGCGCCAGCTTTGGCGCAAGGCGGCTGATGGCCTGCTGCAAACGCGGCAGCGAGATGGGCTGCTCCGAGGTCCAGCTCAGCGTCTCGAAGCGCTCCTCGGCGGGACGTTTCGGCCCGGGCTCGCGCAGCGCGGGCGCGCGGTCGACATTCGCAGGAAACAGCAGCGCGGCAGGAATCTCGCCATGGTTCGCATCGACGACCGCGGCAGGGACGCGCTGTGCCCGGATGGCCTCGCGCATGCGCAGCCCTGCGCTGGCATCCGCCAGATCCAGCTTGGTCAACGCCACGATATCAGCAACGCGCAATTGCGACCGCTGGAGCGCATCCTCCAGGGAGGCCGTCGGTGCCGTCGCATCCATCACGCAGAGCACTGTCTCTAGCGGCGCCTCGCGCAGGATCACCGGATCCATCAGATTGCGCACGATGTCGACGGGATCCGCGACGCCGCTGGTCTCGATGACGATATATTCGGGCTTAGGATCACGCCGCAGCAACGTCGACAGCGTGCGCAAGAGATCTCCTTCGAGCGAGCAGCAGATGCAGCCGTTGGCGAGGCTAACCACGCCGTCGCTCGCACCGGCGATCAACTCGGCATCGATGTTGATCGCGGCGAAATCGTTGACCACGGCGGCAATACGTCGCCCGTCCGCATGCGCCAGCAGATGGTTCACGACCGTGGTCTTGCCCGCCCCCAGAAAGCCCGTCACCAGGAGGATGGGGACCGGCATGAATCAGCTCCCGATGACGGGCCGGCGCACGGGGCGGCCGGGCCGCGCCGCCACGTCCAGCACGCCGTCACTAATCAGCGGCTCGCCGCTGACGATCAGATGCCGCACGCCTTCAGAGGGACGGTTCATCGCCGTGAATGTCGCGCGGTCCGAGAGCTTCTCGTAGTCGAACACGACGATGTCGGCATCCGCGCCCCTGTCGAGCCGGCCCTTGGCGCGCATCGCCGGCGTGCTCTGCGACAATATCTCCGCGGGGATCAGCGCGCATTTGCGCACGCCTTCGAGCAGCGACACCGTCTTGCGCTCACGCACCCATTCGCGGATGAATTTCGTGAAGCAGCCGGCCGAGCGTGGATGCGAGGTGGCATCATCCGGCAGCGGCCAGGCATCGCCGGTGTAGGTCGAGCCGTCAGGCAGCGTCCACGGCATCGCGTCGGAAGCGATCGCGCCGCCGGGATACAGCACCGACAGGTCGAGCAGGTCGCGGTGATGCGCATTGTTCTCGGTGTCGAGAATGTGCCAGAGCACCAGCGAGGACGGCTCTTCGGTTTGCGCCTTGAGCAGCTCCTCGCGGTCGCGAAAGCGATGGCCGTCAGTCACCCGCTGCACCGAATCATAGCCGGTGCCGTTGCGCTCGACGAACTCGGGATCGCTGAAGAAGGCGGCGGCGAGCACGGTCGAGCCCGTGCCGTAAGGATAGGCCTCGACCGTGATCGGCAGGCCCTGCGCCTGCGCCTTCTCGACCAGCACGCGGCAGCGCTCGATGTCGGTCTTGCTCGATGAATTGAAATGGCAGATGTGCATGTGCGCGCCGGTGGCGCCGGCATAGCCGATCAGGCGGATATAGGCTTCCGCCGCGCTCTCAGGGTCGATGCGCGACATGAAGGCGACGTGGGTGAAGGTCGGCACGTCCTTGGCGGCCGCGAGCTGGCAGACCGCGGTCAACTCCTGCACCCCGGCGCCGGGCGCGTAGGCGTTCAAAATGCCGATGCCGATGCCGCCCTCGTTGAGGCCGCGCGAAAGGCGATCGAGGATGCCGGCGACCTCCGCATCGGTCGCGACGTTCTCGATCCAGCGGCGGTCGCGCATGGCATTGCCGAAAGCCTCCAGCGAACTCTCCGCATTAGAGCCCGTCATCGCGCCGATGCGCGCAAATGCCCAGTTGGCGGCGGCGCCGTAATTCAGCACGCGCCCCTTCCTGGCCTGGCGTTCATACCAGGATGCGACCGGCAGCACGCCGGCCTCGAGATCGAGCGTCGTCGTCACGCCGTCGAAGGCCTGCATGCGGTCGGCCGGGACCGACTGGCCATGCGCGTGCAGATCGATGAAGCCGGGCGCGACCACGAGGCCGGTCGCGTCGATCACCCGCTCGGCGCTGCCGAGCGAGGCGCCGACCGCGGCGATCTTGCCGTCCACCACCGCAACGTCGCCGATGGCGTCCATTCCGCTGGCGGGATCCACTACCCGACCGCCAGAGATCACCAAGCCGCTCATGTCGAAACTCCTCCGCGCTGATATCGCATCAAGGCAGATTCCGCGGGCAACGACCACCTCCACCGAGGCCGACGCATCATGCTTCCCCGGAAGGTCGTTTGGCAGCAGATCACGGAGGCGCGCTTGCAGCCCCGCGGCATGTTGTGCCCGAGCTGTGCTCTCCTCTTAACACCCTCTCGAAAGAAAGGGCGCCGGGAAGACCGGGCGCCGGCTGGCACCCATAGGACCCCTGCGCTGAACGAATGCACACGCAATGCACAGGGGAGACACAGGGCAGCCGAAACCAGGCCTTCCCTGCGCGATGGTTTGACGGCCTATGCCGCGCTCTCCCGGGAGCCGAATTCGTTCTGGCCTCCCTCGCCCTCGCAGAAGTCACGGACACCGCGCCGGTTGACGCCAATGCCGCATCCGCAAGAGCTTGACCGTAGCAACGACGGCCAGGACCACACGGTTTCGCCGCACGCGAGCCATCCGGCTCCGCCAAAAGGCCTCGCCGGACATGGGCGCCGTCCGCCTTCGCGGGACGTGCCATGCTCACGAGGTTCATCTCGCCCTGCACGCAACAAGCCCGCCTTTAACGCCGCCCGCGTCCACCGCAACTCCAGCCCGCGTTCGTGACGACGTACGACCGCCCCTTTGGAGGGCTGGAATGGGCGACACATACGACAAATCCGAATTTCGGTAAAGTGGAATATTTTTGCAAGGAAGGCTTGACGCCAATTTAGCTGTTTTGCCCGACGTCGGTGGGTCCCATCCGAGCCGCCGCCGATACCGCGCGACGGCGCGGCAATTTTTACGACCGGGGCTAGGTTGCTATGCCGCAAGGGTGTCGGAGGGTCATCATTGAAACGACGCCAGCCGGTTCCAGAACTTCACCGGACGCTCGCACGTCCTGCGGCAGCGGACGCGGACGCCATGATCATGCAACCAATCGCGAAGCGGCTCCGCCGTCTTCTCGCCTCCATTGTCATTCAGGGAGCTAGCCGGGGCGGCGTTACGGTGGGCAAAGTTCCCAAAGGTTCCTGTGATCATCCGACGTCTCCTGCAACGCGACTCCCGTCATGCCGTTTCCCGCCGCGCTCTGCTCGGCGGATTTGTGTCGGCAGGGAGTGCCCTCGCGCTCGGCGGATGCGCCGGCTTGGGTGCGACCGGCGCGCGCTTCGACGCCTCGTCCCTCTCGATCGACCCCACATTGCTTGTCACCACCACGCGCAAGCCCGTGAGCGGCGGTCGCACCAAACCCTGGTTCGGGCCGGAGCGCGCGACCAGCATGACGGTCGCGCGGGCGAAGCTGGTGGCGCCGGACGAAAGCCGTCTTTCTCTCGCCTCTGTTGGACTTGGCGATTGGCGCCTGGATCGGGTCGAGCCGGTGTCGGCCGACGTTGCCGATCTCGTTGCGCAGGCTGGCGGAGGAGACGTGCTGATCTATGTGCACGGCTTCAAGCAGACATTCGAGACGGCGGTGCTGGACGGTGCCCATCTCTCCGATGGGATCAAGTTCCGCGGCCGGACCATGGTGTTCTCCTGGCCCTCCAAGGCGGGATTGTTCGACTATGCCTATGACCGCGACAGCGCGATGTGGTCTCGCGACGATTTCGAACGCGTGCTCTCTGCGCTGGTGTCGGCCCCAAGCGCCGGTCGCGTGCACATCGTTGCGCACAGCATGGGAACCATGCTGACGCTCGAAAGCCTGCGTCAGCTCTATGCCCGCTACGGCGACACCGTTGCGAGCAAGATCGGCTCGGTCGTGTTTGCCGCGCCCGATATCGACATGGACGTATTCTCGTCGGCGATCCAGCGCATCGGCCCGCTCGCCGGCAAGATCACCGTGATTGCCGCGACGAACGATCGCGCATTGGCGCTGTCGGGACAAATCGCAGGTGGAATGACGAGGGTCGGCGCCGCCGAGAAGGCTGCGATCTCGCGGCTCGGTGTGCGGGTGATCGATGCGTCCCAGGAAGGCTGGGGCATCGTCAACCACGATCTGTTTCTGTCGAATGCGGAAGTGCAGCGGGTGATCCGCCGCTCGATCGACGGCACGACGGCGTAAGGGAGCGCGGTGCCAAGCCACGCCAAGAGCTTGCTCAAGCGCTCGTTGCGGCTTCGAGCAGTAAAACGGCCAATTTTGGAGTGCCCAGCTCGCAGGCAAATGGCGCTCCCTAGGGGAATCGAACCCCTGTTTCAGCCTTGAGAGGGCCGCGTCCTAACCGCTAGACGAAGGGAGCGTGAGGGTTAGCCAATAACCTCGAAATTTGTCCGCCGCAAGGACCCAGCAGCCGTTTTAGGGCTCATTGGCAAATTTCAACATTCCGGCCGGTTTCAAGGTGCGGGCATCGAAGGTGCGGAGCTCGGTGGCGCCGCCGATGTCCAGTGTGACCACCAGGCGATCGCCCGCGACGCCGGTGGAGACGATCCTGGCGCCCTTCGGCAGGGTGGCGATGACGTCGCCGGCCACCTCGACCGCCCTTCCCTCCGACTTGAAAAGACGGTAGCCCACCGCGATCAGGACGGCGCAGATCGCCAGCGCCGTGGTCAACCCCGCGATCAGCATCATCCGCCGCACCCGCGCGAACAGCGCGGCCTGCTCGGGGGTCGGTTCGGGAACAGCGGTTTCGGTCGTCATGGAAAGCTCGGGCTCTGCGCAAAGGTTGGAGGTTGTCGTCGCCGGCGACGAGGGCTCGGCCCGGCTCGACCGCGTGCTGGCGGCGCACCTTACCGAACTGTCGCGATCGAGGCTGAAAGCCCTGATCCTGGCGGGCGCAGTACACCTGAAGGCCTCCGCGGTCCGCGACCCCGCTTATCACGTCAGTCCCGGCGATACGATCACAATCGACGTGCCGGAGGCGGCGCCGGCGGAGCCGAAGGGCGAGGATATCGCCCTCGACATCGTGTTCGAGGACAACGACATCGTCGTCATCAACAAGCCGAAGGGCCTCGTCGTGCACCCCGCGGCCGGGCACGAGACCGGCACGCTGGTGAACGCGCTGATCGCCCATTGCGGCGCCTCCCTCTCCGGCATCGGCGGGGTGCGCAGGCCCGGCATCGTGCACCGGCTCGACAAGGACACGACAGGGCTGATGGTGGTCGCCAAGAACGACCTCGCCCATGCCTCGCTGTCCACGCAATTCGCCGACCACGGCCGCACGGGCGAGATGCGGCGCGGCTACATGGCCTTCGCTTGGGGTGTGCCGAACCGGCATCGCGGCACGGTGGACGCGCCGATCGACCGCCATCCGCATGCGCGCGAGAAGATGGCGGTTCGCCAAGGCGGCCGCGAGGCGGTGACACATTGGCAAATTCTGGAGAGCTTTGCTGGCCGCGATGGCAAACCCGTCGCTGCCCTGCTCGCCTGCGAGCTCGAGACCGGGCGCACCCACCAGATCCGTGTCCACCTCGCCCATATCGGCCACCCCCTGCTGGGCGACGCGGTCTATGGCCCGCATTTCAAGACCAAGGCGAACCAGCTCGGGCCTGGGTCGCAGGCAGCCCTGACGGCGCTGGGGCGACAGGCCTTACATGCTTACCTGCTCGTATTTGAGCACCCAAGAACCGGAGAATTACTGCACTGGGAGGTGCCGCTGCCGGAGGATTTGCTTCTCCTTCGAAGCTGCCTCAAAGCGGCGCTATGACGCAGCCCCTTTCAGAAAGCCTTTACATTACAAAAAGTTATAGCTGCCACACGGGGACGTGACGTCAGCAATCCTTCCCTTTTCGACCCCCGATAGGATATATTGCGCCTGCGTTGAAATTGACCAACGCGGAACATCGCAGCCCGACCGGCTTTGACACAGCGGTCGTCTGCCTGGCCCGCCGCTATCGGGGGCCTGAACCTTTTGGAGGGCGCACTATGGCCCGTACCGCTGCTTTGCCGGTCCTCAATGGAGAATCCGGCCTTTCTCGCTACCTCGCCGAGATCCGCAAGTTTCCGATGCTCGAACCCCAGCAGGAATACATGCTCGCCAAGCGTTGGCGCGAGCATGACGATCGCGACGCGGCGCACCAACTCGTCACCAGCCATCTCCGCCTCGTGGCCAAGATTGCCATGGGCTATCGCGGCTACGGCCTGCCGATCTCCGAGGTCGTCTCGGAAGGCAATGTCGGCCTGATGCAGGCGGTGAAGCGATTCGAACCCGAGAAGGGGTTCCGTCTCGCCACCTACGCGATGTGGTGGATCAAGGCGTCGATTCA
Source organism: Bradyrhizobium sp. 137 (assembly GCF_023074095.1). Classification (NCBI taxonomy): domain Bacteria; kingdom Pseudomonadati; phylum Pseudomonadota; class Alphaproteobacteria; order Hyphomicrobiales; family Nitrobacteraceae; genus Bradyrhizobium; species Bradyrhizobium sp. 137. The sequence continues at coordinate 324,369 of NZ_JADPKU010000044.1, read as the reverse complement.
AGAGTACATCCTGCGTTCCTGGTCGCTCGTGAAGATGGGCACCACCGCGAACCAGAAGAAGCTGTTCTTCAACCTGCGCAAGGCGAAGAGCAAGATCAACGCGCTGGACGAAGGCGATCTCCGCCCCGACCAGGTCGCGACCATTGCCAAGCGGCTGGGCGTGACGGATCAGGACGTGATCGACATGAACCGCCGTCTCGGCGGCGACGCCTCGCTCAACGCGCCGATCCGCGACGACGGCGAAGCCGGCGAATGGCAGGACTGGCTGGTCGACAATACGCCCAACCAGGAAGCCATGATGGCGGAGCACGAGGAGTATGATCACCGCCGTGACGCGCTGAACGGCGCCATGGGCGTGCTCAACCCGCGCGAACGCCGCATCTTCGAGGCCCGCCGCCTCGCCGATGAGCCGATGACGCTGGAAGACCTTGCTGCCGAGTTCGGCGTGTCGCGCGAGCGCGTCCGCCAGATCGAGGTCCGCGCCTTCGAGAAGGTGCAGTCCGCGGTCAAGGGCACGATCGCAAGACAGGAACAGGCTGCGCTGGAAGCTGCGCATTAAGCGGGCTTGCGCGCTAAAGGATTGGCGGATCGAAAGAGACGAAAAGCCGGCGGCAACGCCGGCTTTTTTGTTTGGGTGGTGAAGCGCAGTACTGCGGGATCGCCGGATGTGGTGTTAGTGGCCTGCCCTTTTGAGCGGCGGGTTGACTATCGCGGACGCTGTGCAACCTCTATCGCTGCCATTAACAGGTTTGCGGCGACGTCTTTGCCGAAAGTGTTGACCCGTGATCGGACCTTCGTCCGGCTCGCTGACCTCGAAGATCACATTCCCTCCGCTCGAAAGGACTTCCAGTCGGACACCGTCGAAAGAAATGTCGCTGGCCCACTGATATTCCACAGCGCGTTCTTCGAACGTCAGTATTCCCATGCCTGATGCCTATGCTGGATTGAGTGATCAACCTCACCCAACGTGGGTCGAAACCGAGCTTGCCTTGAACCCGCGCGTCCGGTCAACCGACCCAAAATGACCGGGCGACAACAATCAAGCCAATGGACGCACCGTGTCGATCATCCTGCAATCCACCGTCGGCGGCTTCGAAGCCCAGTTCCTGCGCAAGCTGCCGCTGGTCGAGCAGGCGATGCGCGAGCACGGGCTCGAGCCGTCGGAATTCGTGATCTCGAAGGATTATGCCGGCACGGCGACGATCCCGCTGATGGGCCCGTTCTTCTACAGCTACAGCGTGTTCTTCGGCGAGGAGCAATTCACCGTCACCGAACCGAACGACGTGGTGTTCCTGGATTATTTCTTCAAACGCGTGCTGGCCGCAGACGGCCCGCCGGTGGTGCCGCGGCGGCCGGGATTGATCCAGCGGCTTTTCGGCTGGATGTCGCCGGCGGTTTAGCTCGTCCCGGCCGCTGGTCATTCACCTTCCGCAAGCGGGGCGAGGAGCGCACTTGCTACTCCCCCCAAACCCTCGCCAGCGTCGCGAGCCAGCAGCCTTCGCAATAGCGGGCATCCTTGTAGTCGATCCAATTGTGCGCGTAGACGCGATCGGCCGGGATGCCGTAGCGCATGCGCAGCACCTTAACGAGGATCTTCCAGGCCGCGACCTGCGCCTCGGTCGGCCCGGCCGCGACGTCAGGATAATTTCCGGCGAACTCGACGCCGATCGAATTGTCGCGCACGACCTGGCGATAGGTCGACCTGTTGTCGATGTATTTGTTGTCGTTGCGGTTGGCGCCGTCGCCATGGGTCGGCACCAAATTCTCCGCCGCCGCCCAATAGACCGTGCCGTCGGTCTCGACCCACACCGTGACCCCGCGCCGGGTCGGGTTCTTCGCCTGCGCCAGCGCGCCGCCCCGCGCCGAACCGGCCGGCCCCTCGGTCTGGTGCACGATGATGTTGCGCCAACGGTTTGCGCTGTCGACGTCGCGCCATGGTGCCAGCCACACGATCTTCAGGCCGGGAATCTCGGGCGTGCCGGAGGCGCGCGCGAGTTTTTCGAGCTCGGCATCCTCAGCGGCGGCGGGGATGGTCAGATACAGAGCGGCGAGAACGGCCGCGAGCAGGCGGGACATCGTGATGCGGGTCCAATGCGACCCCTGATGTAGCACGCCCTTACGCGAAGTTGTGCGCGGCCTCACCTCGACCGATCGGCTCGGGCGAGAGCGGCGGGGCCGGATCGTAGACGGCAAGATCGTTCTTGCCGTTCTTCTTGGCAGCGTAGAGGGCGTGGTCGGCACGCGCGATCAGGCGGTCCGGGAATTGACCGATGCCGCGGTCCCACTGCGCAACCCCAATCGAGATCGCGATCGGAATGTCGCGGCTGGTGCAGGCCGCGGCGTCCTGACGGCAGACCTCGAGCACGCGGCGGGCGATCGCGGCAGCCTCGCGCAGCGACGACGACGGCAGCACGATGCAGAACTCGTCGCCGCCGGTACGAGCCAGCATGTCGCCGGGCCTTAGGCGCGTCTGCGCCATCAGCGTGAAGTGCTTCAGGCAGGCGTCGCCCGCGGCATGGCCATGGGTATCGTTGATGGTCTTGAAGCCGTCGAGATCGATCACCAGCAGCGAGAACGGCGCGCCGCCGCGCTCCGAGCGCGCGCATTCCTCGGTCAGGCGCTGCAGCAGATGCCGCCTGTTGGCGACGCCGGTGAGATCGTCGAGCAGCGCGAGGTCGGCAACCTCGTTGCGCAAGCTGTCCATTGCCAGCAGCAGGAAACCGAAATTCAGCGTCATCGACAGGAACAGCAGCCCCAGCACCATGATGGCATGGGTCTGGCCGCCGGCCCGCGCCGAGAGATCGTGGCCAAGCAGATTGCCCACCATACGGGCGGACAGGATCGCGATGATGCTGAGGATGACGATGCCGGACAGCCGCGCGCCGGGGCTGACACGCCCCTCCGGCGACAGCAGGAGGCGCAGCGCCAGCGCCAACGGCAAGGCTTGGCCGAGCGTGTAGCTGAGCATGCGCAGCTGCATGTGCTCGAAGCCGACCGTAAAGACCACGACGCCGGTGAGGCTCAAGCCTCCCGTTGCGGTCATGAGACGCCACGAGACCGGCCGGTCATAGAAGCGCTGAATGCCCATGGCGGCGAGGCAGCTCGCGGCAATGACGCCGGCTGCGCCGAGCAGAAGCGGCAGGGGCGAGGCGACGAACAGACGGATCAGGGCCGTCATGGCGCCGGCCGCGCCGACGAAGGACGAGGCCATCCACAATCGCGCGGCTGCGAATTTCGGATAGGAGCGCGTCACGTAGGCCCAGATCACACCGAGCGCCAGGAAGTTGACGACGAAGACCGTCCACAATGTCGGTACGTTCAGCATGGCGCGTGCAGCACGCGCAGCGTCGCGCCCCCCGTCCCTGGCAGCCGTCCGTCCATCACCCATCCCCGTTTTCTTCCGGCGACAATGCGCGAGTTGCGCTTAATGGAGTCTCACTGCGACTCTTGAAAACGCGCCTTTGGTTTTGGATTCATGAACGGCGCCTGGCTGTTGTCGATCGTTAAGCCTGTCGCAAGCGACGGTGCGCCGACGCGGCGATGCGGATTCGCGCAGCAAAATCACCTGAAAATGCATCTGAGCTGTGGATAACACGATGACACAGATATGACGACGCGGGGCAGAGGAGCGCGAATCTGCTGAGTTTGTCGTCGAGGATGTTGCGAGGCTGGCCCTCCGCCGAGCATCCCTCGTGTCGCGTTCCCACCATTAAACCCTAAGAGGATACTATGGCTAAGAAAGCGAAGAAGGCGGCGAAGAAGAAGGCGAAGAAGGCCAAGAAGGCGAAGAAGAAGTAACGCGGCTTCTTTTTCTTTGCCCGGGTGGAGCCTCGCTCCGCCCGGGCGTCGGGCAAGATCGAGAGTTTGAAGGGTGGCGGGCGCAAGGCCCGCTTTTTTATTGGGAGAAAGAAAGACTACCGCTCCGCGAACGCCAGCTTGGCGCCGAGTGCGGCAAAGCCGGCGGCGAAGCTGCGGCGCAGCCAGGCCATGACGCGGGGCCGGGAGATGACGCGCTCGCGCACCGAGGCAGCGCAGAGGCCATAGACGACGAACACCGCAAAGGTCATCGCCATGAAGGCGCCGCTCAATTCCAGCATCCGCGCCAGCACATGGGCCTCGTCGAGCGCGATGAACTGCGGCAGGAAGGCGAGGAAGAAGATCGACAGTTTGGGATTGAGGATGTTGATCAGGAAGCCGGTGACGATGACGCGGCCGCTCGACCGCTCCTTGATCTTGCCCTCGACCGCGAGCGCACCTCGCTCGCGCAGCGCCTGCCAGGACATGTAGAGCAGATAGGCGACGCCGCACCATTTCAGCGCGGCGAAGGCGAGCGCGCTGGTGTGGAGCACCGCGGCAAGGCCGAGCATCGCCGCCATCATGTGCGGCACAATCCCCAGCGTGCAGCCCAAGGCGGCCGCGATGCTGGCGCGCGAGCCTCGGGTGAGCGCCGCCGCCAGCGTGTAGAGCACGCCGGTGCCGGGCGAGGCGACCACGATGAGCGAGGTGAGCAGGAACGACCAGGTCATGATTGGACGTTATCACCGCGCCTTGCGTCGGAAAAGCGATGGTCGGCAACGGCCCTCAGGACAGCTGCGCGATCTCGGCCTCGCGCAACACATCGAGCGGCGCCCACGGCTTGGCCCAGAACTTGGCACCGTCAGGCAGCGCCTGCATCAGAGGCCGCCCGGAGGTGACGACGACGTCGAGCTTCGGATTACGGTCCTTGGCGAGATGAGCGAGTTCGACCCCGTTCATGCGGCCAGCGAGCTGAACGTCAGTCAGCATCAGGCAGAGTGCGCCCGCATTCTTCTCCAGCACGCGTTCGGCCGCCTCCGCGCTCTCGCACTGGATCACGTCGTACCCACTTTCCTCGAGGAGAACGCAAAGCATCTCCCGCTGCATGTGGTCGTCTTCGACGATCAGCGCTGTTGCACGAAAAGGCTGTGCCTGTCCCATGAGCGGCTCCCAATGCTTGCTTCGTATCGTATGTTAAAGGCCCAAATCGGTCGTGGTTCAGTTCCATTCTGAAAAAATGTAAATCATAGTTCCCGCTTTCCGGACTTGGCGAGGAGATCCATGACTGCGATTCGCGGCGCCGCCGCCATGACCGGAGAACGCGGCGAAGACCACGCCGAAGGATGCCGCCCTGCGCATCATCAGAGGCATCGAGAGGAACGAGCCTCGCATCCTGATCGGCAACGACGCCCGTTTCATGGATCTGCTCCAGCGCTTGCGCCTGGGCGCGGCGCGACAGCAGCGCGACGCCCCGTCATTTGCGAGCCTAGTTAGCCATGGCCCCCTCACTGCCCCATCAGCCGATCCGCGAAATACCCGATCGTCTTGCGATAGACCACCGCCCTGTTCCACTCGCGCATTGCTTCGAAATTCGGCGTGCCTTCGCCGTAAGGCTGGCCCATCTTGAAGCCGCTGGTGTGGAGCAGGTTCGCAGTCGAGGCGAGCACGTCGGGAACGCTGTGGCGGAGGTCGACATGGCCGTCGCCGTCGAAATCGACGCCGTATTTGATGTAGGACGACGGCAGGAACTGGGTCTGGCCGATCTCGCCGGCATAGGCGCCGATGAGATCGCGCAGCGGCAGGTCGCCGCGCTGCACGATCTTGAGCGCGGCGAGCAGTTCGCCCTGGAACAGATCGGTACGGCGGCAGTCATGCGCCAGGGTTGCCAGCGTGCGGATCACCGGCAGCTTGCCGGTATCGCCCTTGCCGAAATCGCTCTCCAGCCCCCAGATCGCGACCAGGATGTAGCGGGGCACGCCGAACTTCTGCTCGATCCGCGAGAGCAGCGCGGCATGGCGCTGGAGCAGCGCCCGCCCGCCATTGATGCGGCCGGGGCCGACGCGGGTCGAGACGTACTGTTCGAAGCTCTTATTGAAGGTGTGGCGCTGGCGCCGATCGAAGGCGAGCACGGCGCCATCCTGGGTCACACCACTGAGCGCCGCATTGGTCACGCTCGCCGAAACGCCGGCGGCTTGCGCCTCCGCGGCCATGCTGGCGACGAAAGCTTTGAAGTCGCCGCCGCAGCGCGCGGCCTGCGCCGACCCACCGGCCAGACAGACGATGGAGGCGATGGCCAAAGCGTGTCTCAACATGCCGGAAAATCCTCTGAAGAATGAGCGCGCAAAGTAGCGCGCGATCATGCCCGGGAACCGAATTGGCGTCAAAGCAGCAAAGCCTCGCCGTGAAGGCGCGCGAGCTTGATCCGCGTCGACATCGTATCCAAGCGACGCGAGATGGACGATTGTCCGACACTCTCCTCTCGTCGTTCCGGGCGGCGTTTAACGAGTCGCGCGCAGCGGCCCGGTGGCCGCAAGCCCGAATCATGCATGACGCAACAACGTCGCAGCTCCATGGATTCTCAGATGCGCAGGGCGCAGCCCTTGGGACATGCACCGCGATAGTGGACCTCGATTCAGTTGCGCTGCATTGCGACGGCCCGAACAATGAACAAAGTGATTTGGTGATCCAAACTATTGTTGCGACGCGCATCAAGTCGGCATGCCGCGGCCAACGCATATCTGATCCGCCCGCTGCGACATCAACGCCGCCACGATTTGCCTTGCCATCGCACGGCGCCTTCGATAGTCTTCTATTTTAGGTTGTCACCCCCGCCAGCCCCGGGCGACACTGAAGACCAAAGATAACTGACGGCCAAAGATAAACGGCGGGCTTTGGCCCGCCGCCTACTGGGGTTCACATCGACGCCTGTCACTCCGAGGCAACGACATCTGATCCGGCAGCCGCGCCGGGCATCCTTGCCTTCAATGCATTGCCGACGTCGATAACCGCCGAAGTCATTTGACTGCGGCGCCCTGATCGACGACAAGCCGCCATGGCCAAGAAACCCGGAACCAATCCCAAAGGCGAGTTCGCCTTCTTCAACGTCGTCTATGAGGACGATACCCAGCGCTCCAACCGCCGCGTGCCCACCGAGCTGCTCGGCGGCCTCGACGGCGACGAGCCCGCCCGCGGCTTCATCATGGAGCAGGACCGCGAGATCGCCGAAAAGAGCGGTCGGCCGCCGCTCGAGATCAAGCGGATTGAGCGGGTCGGGGTGAAGAAGAAGTAGGCAGACATCGGCAGCGCTCACCAGCGCCGCATATTGCAGACAAGCAGCCGATAGAAAGCAGATGAAGCTTCTTGGCTGAACGCTACTGGTAGACAGGCACGAACAAAAACGGCGGGCTTGCGCCTGCCGTTTCGTCCGGATGGATGCCCGGGTCAGGCCGGGGCCTGACGATCGGAATTAATTATCCAAGAAGCTGCGCAGCTTCCGCGACCTTGACGGATGCTTCAGCTTGCGCAGCGCCTTGGCTTCGATCTGGCGAATGCGTTCGCGCGTCACGCTGAACTGCTGGCCGACTTCTTCCAACGTGTGGTCGGTATTCATGCCGATGCCGAAGCGCATGCGCAGGACACGCTCTTCGCGCGGCGTCAGAGATGCCAGCACGCGCGTCGTGGTCTCGCGCAGGTTGGACTGGATCGCGGCGTCGATGGGGAGGATCGCGTTCTTGTCCTCGATGAAATCGCCGAGGTGCGAATCCTCTTCGTCACCGACCGGCGTCTCCAGCGACAGCGGCTCCTTGGCGATCTTGAGGACCTTGCGGACCTTTTCGAGCGGCATGCCGAGCTTCTCGGCGAGCTCTTCCGGAGTCGGCTCGCGGCCGATCTCATTGAGCATCTGGCGCGAGGTGCGCACGATCTTGTTGATCGTCTCGATCATGTGCACGGGGATGCGGATGGTGCGCGCCTGGTCGGCGATCGAGCGGGTGATCGCCTGCCGAATCCACCACGTGGCGTAGGTCGAGAACTTGTAGCCGCGGCGATACTCGAACTTGTCGACCGCCTTCATCAGGCCGATGTTGCCTTCCTGGATCAGGTCGAGGAATTGCAGGCCGCGGTTGGTGTACTTTTTGGCGATCGAGATCACCAGACGGAGGTTGGCTTCCACCATCTCCTTCTTGGCCTGGCGTGCCTCGCGCTCGCCCTTCTGTACGGAGTGCACGATCTTGCGGAACTCGACGATCTCGAGGCCGGTCAGGGCGGCGAGCTGATGCACTTCGTGACGAAGGTCCTTGATGCGGTCCTTCTCGTGATGAACGAAATTCTTCCAGCCCTTGGCCGAGAGTTTCGAGACGCGGTTGAGCCAACGCGGATCGAGCTCCGAGCCGGTGTAGTTGCGCAAAAAGTCCTCGCGCGCGACGCCGTGGCTGTCGGCAAGACGCATCAAGCGGCCCTCGTAGGAGACGAGGCGCTTGTTGATGTCGTAGAGCTGCTCGACCAGCGAGTCGATACGGGCTTGGTTGAGGCGGAGCGACTTCACCTCGACGATGATCTCGTCCTTCAGCTTCTTGTACTTGCGCTCCTGGTGCGGCGAGAGCGACTCGTTCTGGAGCTGGTTCTGGATGTCCTGCTCCTGAAGCTTGCGCAGCTTCTTATAGCTGTCGGCGATCTTGTCGAAGATCTCGACCACCTTCGGCTTGAGCTCGGCCTCGATTGCCGCGAGCGACATCTGGTTCTCGAACTCGTCGTCGTCCATGTCGGACTCGGCGGCGGACTCGGCTGGATCCTTGTCTTCGCCGGCTTCAGTGCCACCGGGCGCAGGCGCGGCGCGGAACGGGGTGGGCGACGGCGGCGCGGCGGGCGGCGCGACATGCGCGGGGGCAGCGGCGGACGCGGTGGCTTCGCCACCCTCGGCCGGCGCTTCGCCGTTCGGGCCGGCGATCATCGCGGTGTTCATGCCGCCCTTGGCGTCAGGGCCGGCATAGGTCGCTTCGAGATCGATGATGTCGCGGAGGAAGATCTTGCCTTCGTTGAGCTCGTCCCGCCAGATGATGATGGCCTGGAACGTCAGCGGGCTTTCGCACAGACCCGCGATCATCGCCTCGCGGCCGGCCTCGATGCGCTTTGCAATGGCGATTTCGCCCTCGCGGGACAGCAGCTCGACCGTGCCCATCTCGCGCAGATACATGCGCACCGGATCGTCGGTGCGCTCGCCCGGCTCGCTCTTCTTGACCTCGGTGACGGCCTTCTGGGTGACCTCGACGAGCTCGTTGTCGGTCTCGTCCTCGCCCTCGTCCTTGTCTTCCTCGCCTTCGGTGTCGTCGGCTTCGGTGACGTTGATGCCCATGTCCGAGAGCATCGACATGATGTCCTCGATCTGTTCGGGCGAGGTCTGGTCGGACGGCAAGACTTCGTTGAGCTGATCAAAGGTCACGAAGCCGCGCTTCTTGGCCTGCTTGATCATCTTCTTCACGGCGGCGTCGGACAGGTCGAGCAAGGGCGAGGGCGCGTCCTGGGAGTCCTTCTCCGGCGCATCCGCTGCCTTGTCGTCCTTTTCCTTGTCCTTCGCCTGCAGCGTCTTTGCCTTGGTGGCCATCCATTGCTCCTCAACGCGCTTCAATGCAGACGGCGCGCCCCGCCTGCCTGAATTCACATGAACCTGTTGCTCGACGCTCTCGCTTCGGCAGCTCTCGACACGGAAAGGGCGGCGCACAAACTTCTCGCCACCCCCAACTTTCTCTCGCCGGATTTGCCTAACGCTTCGTGAGCCTCTTTGTCGCAGCGGATGCAGGTGTAGTGCCAACAGCGGTTGCGCGGATTCATTCCTGACGCGTCTGTTCTGCCTGCGGCCGCCTTCGGGCCAAAGTGCTACAAGACCGTTAAGCCTCGATTAACCCTGTTTCTGCCGCCAAACCAAGGATTTGGCGAGTCTTTTAGCGGTTCCGACCCCGGCCGTCCGCATGATTCTTTCATTACATGCTCTTCTGGAGCCGACCCGACAGTTCGCCAAAACCCTCGATCAGGGCCTCGGTACCGTCGACTTCGCCCATCCGAGCCTTGACGTCACGCAGCCACGCTAAATTGGCCTCGCTGGGGTCCTCCCCCAGGGCCAGCTCAGCGTCCTTCAGCTCTCTAAGTAGTGAATGCCATTGCCGATGCAAGGCAACCAGCTGATGCCAGGTGGCAAGAACGTCATCCCGCGCCGCGCCCTCCCGGGCGCCCCACACCGCCGCGGTCGTGATGCCGTTCTCAACCCTTTGAAGAACTTGCGAAAATCCGCCCTTCTCGAGGTCGCCCCGCATCTTCTCGGCCTGCTCGCCCGGGTCCGGTGAGTGGTGATGATCGTTGGCGAAGGCGGCGATGATGCCGGCCCTGAGTTTATGGGCTTCGGGATGGGCCAGCTCCAGGGCGGCCACCTCCTCCAAGTGCTCATGCAGCAGCCAGGGGTGGTTGATCAGGCATTGCAGGATCAGGGCCTCCCGGCGGGAGATGGCACTGCGCTGGCCGCGCATGATCGGGCTTGCCGCCAGCTGAGGGCTCGCCGCCTGGTATGGACCGGACGGCAGCGGGACGGGACCGGGCGGGCCGCGGCGGGCGCCACCAAATCCCTGGCCACCGAATCGATTCGCGCCTCCCCCACCCCTGGGCTGGAACGGCCGGCCGCCGCCACCTTGGCGGAAACTGCCCCGGCCGCCAAAGCCGCCGCGCCCGCCTTCGGGGGCAAAGGCGCGCTGGAGCCGATTGGCAAAGTCGTCGCGGTAATAGCGCCGCACCACCTCGTCGCGGATGCCGTTGGAGAGCTCCTTGATGCGCGCCTCCAGAGCGGCGCGGCGCTCGGGCGTGGCAAAATTGCCGCCTTCGAGCTCGCGCGACCAGATCATCTCCGCGAGCGGTCGCGCCGCCGCGATCACGTCCTCGATCGCGCCGCGGCCACCCGAGCGAACGAGATCGTCGGGGTCCTGCCCCTCCGGCAGCAGCGCAAAGCGCAGGCTCTTGCCCGGCGCGAGGAACGGCAAGGCAAGGTCCGCGGCGCGGTAAGCCGCCTTCTGGCCGGCGCGGTCGCCGTCGAAGCAGAGGATCGGCTCGTCCGCCATCTTCCACAGCAGCGCGAGCTGGCTTTCGGTGAGCGCAGTGCCGAGCGGCGCGACGGTGCCTGCGAAGCCCGCGGTGACCATGGCGATGACGTCGACATAGCCTTCGACCACGATCAGGGCGCCGCCGTCATGGGTGGCTTTGCGCGCGGTCTGGTGGTTGTAGAGATTGTCGCCCTTGTGGAAGAGCGGCGTCTCCGGCGAGTTCAGATATTTGGCCGGAACGTCCTTCTCCAGCGCGCGCCCGCCGAAGGCGATGACGCGGCCGCGCAAATCCGTGATCGGAAACATCACGCGGTCGCGGAAGCGGTCGTACGGCACCGGAATGTCGTCGCCGGCGACGAGCAGGCCGGTCTCGACCATGTCGTCAACGGACACGCCAAGCTTGCCAAGATGCTCCTTCAGCGCGAAGCGGTCGGGCGGCGCATAGCCGAGGCGGAACTGCAATTGCGTCGCCGGCGAGATGGCGCGATCGGCCAGATAGCCGCGCGCTTTGGCACCTAAGCGCGACGCCAGCGTCTCGGCGAAGAATTTTGCTGCAAGATCCATGACGTCATGCAGCGATTTGCGCCGCTGCTCATGCCGGGCCGCATCCGGCGTCACCGCCGGCAGCGGCAGTCCCGCCATATTGGCGAGCCGCTCGACGGCCTCGGCGAACGGCACGCCGTCGGTCTCCATCACGAAGTTGATGATGTCGCCGTGCTTGCCGGAGGAGAAATCGTGGTAAAAGCCCTTCTGGTCGTTGACGTAGAAGGACGGCGTCTTCTCCTGCTGGAACGGCGATAACCCCTTCCACTCCCGCCCCGCCTTCTTCAGCTTGACGCGCTTGCCGACGACTTCGGAGACCGAAAGCCGGGCACGAAGCTCGTCGAGGAATTGGGGCGTGAAGCGCATGAGATCCAGTCTTGCCCGAGCGAGATGAGCCGGGCCAAGATCAGGCATATAGGTGCCGCCTGCGCAAAAGTCAGGTTTGTCGGGATTATACGCGCTGTTCACAGCCCCGCGTTATTCCGGGGCGCGCAGAGCACGAGCCTGGAATCAATGGCGCCACCGGACCGCTGGCAGAAATGGATTTCCGGGCTCGCGCTTCGGGCGCCCCGCAAATGACGGTGGAGAGAGGCCTTGAACCGCGCCCGGTTCCACGCTTCCATACCCCCATGTTCAGGACCTTTCGAGGCGGCCAGAGCGGGGGCTGGCGCGTGACGTCAATCTCGCCCGTGAGGGGCGAGCCCCTGCCCTTCGTGCCGGCGCTGTCGGTGACCGACAGCGAGGCCGTCTCGTTGCCGCTGGTGCCCTCGCGCAACGCCTGGCGGCTGGTCGGCGTCGCGAGCAGCTTGCGTTACACCGAGCGGCCTGAGAAGCAGCAGCTCGTCGCCGTGCAGGCCGGCCTCGGCCGGTTAGAGGCGACCAGCGCAGCGCTGATCCCGATCCGCAAGTCGCAGGCCTGGTGGGAGCTGACGCAGGAAGAGCGCCGCAAGATCTTCGAGGACAGATCGCACCACATCGCGAGCAGCCTGCGCTACCTGCCCGCCATCGCGCGCCAGCTCTATCATTGCCGCGACCTCGGCAGCCCCTTCGACTTTCTGACCTGGTTCGAATTCGCACCGGTTGATGCTGCGCTGTTCGAAGAGCTGGTGGCGATGCTGCGGCAGACCGAGGAGTGGACCTATGTCGAGCGCGAGGTCGACGTGCGCATGGTGAAGGAGGTGCTGTCGGCCTAATGCTTCAGGAAGCGGCCGGACACGATGCGCGGAAGATCGGTGACGGGCCAGTTGTAGACATAGGTCCAGGCCTTGCTGCTGGTGCCGTCCGGCAGCGACACGTCGATCAGCTGGCGCAGATATTCGGTCGGCTCCGGAAAGCCTTCGCCGCAGGCCTCGTACATGTCGAGCTCGCGCAGCAGCTCGTCGCCCGCGCGCAAGTGAAAGAGCTCACCATGGACGATGTCGGACGGCGCGTCCGACAGCAATAGCCCCGGATAATGCTTCACCAGGACGAGCCGACCGCGGCAGGTCGCATCGGCAAGGAAATCCGCATGAGCCGCGAGCAGCCGCGCCATCGGATGATCGAAGCCGCGCATCAGGGTGCCGTAGACGAAGAGACGATCGCAGGTCATCCGGTGTGTATAGCTGGCAATGGCGCGGAACGACAACGCCGCATATTCGCTGTCGTCCTGGCGAAAGCCAGGACCACGATGTACAGGCAATGACGCTCTCAGCGGCATCCTCGGTCGAGCATGGTGATTTGAAGCGAACCGATCTATACCGATTTTCTTCGAACTTCAGGGCGGCAGTTTTTCCATAGGCAATCAGGATGGCTCTAGATACGGCCGACGCGACCGATCAACTCCTCGGCGAGGGCGACATTGCGCCAGTGCATGAGGTGAATACGGCAGGCCAATCGCCCTTCCTGCTCACCGCGGATCATTACGGGCGGGTGCTGCCGCGCGCGCTCGGCAATCTCGGTGTCGCGGAAAGCGAGCTTGTGAGGCACATCGCCTGGGACATCGGCATCGCCGGCGTCGCCGAGCGGCTCGCAAAAATGCTCGACGCGCATCTGATCGCGCAGCGCTATTCGCGGCTCGTGATCGACTGCAACCGCCCGCCCGCCGCTGTGAGCTCGATCCCCGTGATCTCTGAAGCCACCGCGATTCCGCGCAACGAGGGTATTTCGGAGTGGGAGCGCGAGGCGCGGCGGCGCGAGATTTTCGCGCCCTATCATCATCGCATCGACGCCGCCCTCAACCGCCGCCTGCGCGACAAGCGGCCGACAGCACTGGTGTCGCTGCACAGCTTTACGCCGGTCTATGCCGGCGTCGCGCGGCCCTGGCACGTCGGCGCCCTGTATAACCGCGACACCGTGCTGCCGCAGCTTCTCTTGAAACATCTCCGCGCTGAAAGCGATCTCGTCGTCGGCGACAACGAGCCCTATGCGGTGAACGACCTCACCGACTACACCATCCCCGTGCACGGCGAGGCGCGGGGCCTCGTCAACACCGGCATCGAGATCCGCCAGGATCTGATCGCCGACCAGTCCGGCCAGCAGCAATGGGCGGAACGGCTGGCGCGGATCCTTGCCGAGATCGAGGTTGAGCTGAAGGCGGAGCTGTTGGTGTAAGCCTCACTTCGCCCTGGTCAGCGCCAGCCAGATGCCGCCGCCGATCATGAAGCCGCCGGAAATGCGCGACATCATCCGCGTGCGGCGGGCCGAGAAGAATTTTCGGGCGCGGCCGGCGGCGATGGCGTAGAGCGCGTCGGTCATGACCGCCGTGACCATGAAGGTGGCACCAAGCAGCGCGACTTGCGGAAAGTGCGGGTGGTTCATGTCCATGAACTGCGGAATGAAGGCGCCGAAGAACACCAGCACTTTAGGGTTCGACAGCAGCACCAGGAATCCTTGCAGGAAGAAGCCGCCGCGCGGCGGCGGAGGCGGCGCGTCGACGTCAACGCCGTCGACCGGCGTCCAGATCAACTTGATGCCGAGCCACACCAGATAGGCGGCGCCAGCAAAGCGTACCCAGTCAAACCAGTACCCCATGGTCGCCATCAGCGAGGTCAGACCGACCGCGACGATGCCAATCACGATGGCAAGACCCGCTTGCGCGCCGGCAACGTTGGTGAGCGCCGCGCGGGTGCCGTGCCGCAGGCCGTTGGCAATGACGAGCGTGACGATCGGCCCCGGCAGCAACGCCAGCGCGATGCAGGCAGCGACGAAGGCGAGATAGGCTTGCATGGACATCATGGGGAGGACTCGCTGCGGTTTGTACGCATTAATGCATGGCGGAGGCCGGAACGGAAGCTCGCAGATCTCGTGTTCCCGCTTGCGGGGAGCTCTTCGCCTCGTCCCGCAGCGGAGAGATTGCACGCGACCAAAAACATGATTTCTCAAGCGCCGCTTGACATGCAACCATTTGGTTGCCTATCATCATAACCATGGATGAGGTCTTCAAAGCGCTCGCCGATGCGTCACGACGGTCGCTGCTGGACAGGCTTCACACCCGGAACGGCCAGACCCTGAACGAGCTCTGCGAAGGCCTTGCCATGACGCGTCAGGCGGTGACCAAGCACCTTGGCATTCTGGAGGAGGCCAATCTCGTCACCACCATCAGGCATGGCCGCGAGAAGCTGCACTATCTCAACCCCGTGCCGATCCATCAGATCGGCGAACGCTGGATCAGGAAATTCGAGCGCGGCAAGCTCGCCGCACTTAGCGAGTTGAAACGTCAGCTGGAGAAACGCGATGAGTAAGCCGGAATTCGTCTACGTCACCTACATCGAGACCACACCGGAAAAGGCTTGGGAGGCGCTAACCAACAGCGCGTTTACGCGGCAGTACTGGTTCGGCGCCGAGGTCAGATCCGACTGGAAGGTAGGCTCTTCCTTCGCCCTCACGCTCGACGGCGAGATCACCGATTCCGGCGAAATCCTCGAGGCCGATCCGCCGCGGCGATTGTCCTACAGTTTCAAGCACCAGAAATACGAGGAGCTGCGCGGCGAGCCGATATCGCGTGTCGTCTTCACCATCGAACCGTTCGGCTCGCTGGTGCGTTTGACCGTGCTGCATGACGGTTTTGTCGAGGGCGGCAAGTATCTCGGCGCCGTCTCCAATGGCTGGCCGGCGATCCTGTCCGGGCTCAAGAGCCTGCTGGAGAGAGGCAAAGTACTCGCCATCCCGCGCACGGCGCTCAACAAGGGATTCGACGCAAAATGAAGCTCGAGCAGTTCACGCCGCTGACTGTCTACACCATCTACATCGCCTCCACGCCCGAGAAGGTGTGGGAGGCGCTGACTTCGGCAGAGTTCAGCCGACAGTATTTCTTCGGCAATGCCGTCGAGGTCGAGCCACGGCTCGGCGGCGCCTTCATCGTGCGCACGCCCGACGGCGCCGTGCACATCAGCGGCGAGGTCCTCGCCTACGATCCGCCGCGAAAGCTCGCGGTCACGTTCAACGTGAACTGGCCCGATCTGATCGAGAAGCTCGGCCCGACCCTCGTCACCTACGAGATCGCACAGGCCGGCGATGCCGTCCGGCTCACCATGAGCGAAGGCCACGACCGCCCGCTCAGCGATGACATTCTTGCAGGCGGGCGCTCCGGCTGGCCGGCGATCCTGTCGAGCCTCAAGAGCCTGCTCGAGACCGGCAAGCCGCTGGTCGTCAAGCCGGGCCCGCCGCAGCGGATGCTCGATGCGCTGAAGGCGATGGGGATCAAGACGCCGTAGGGCGACGGCCTCCGTGTCGTCGTCCCGGACAAAGCGCGCCTCAAGCGCGCGCCGATCCGGGCGCCATAGCGAAAGGGTGAAGTTTTTGGCGAAGACTCGTGGTTACGGCTTCGCGCCAACAACATCCCATACGGCTATGGGCCCGCGGCTTGAGGCGTCTTTGCCATTGTCAGAGGCTAACCTTTCGCCCGCAGCTCGCGCCGCAGCACCTTGCCGGTGGCGGTCATCGGCAGCGTCTCCGCGAAGGCGACGAAGCGCGGATATTCGTGCGCGGCGAGCTGCACCTTGACGAACTCCTGGATCTCGTGCGCGAGTGCGTCGCTGCCGGTGAAGCCGGGGCGCAGCACGATCCAAGCCTTGATCGATTCGGTCCGGATCGGATCGGGAATGCCGACCACCGCGGCCATCGCCACGGACGGATGCTTCATCAGCGTGTGCTCGATCTCGGACGGGCCGACGCGATAGCCGGCGGTGGTGATGACGTCGTCCTCGCGGCTGACATACCAGAAATAGCCGTCCTCATCCTGCACGCCGAGATCGCCGGTGAGCAGGAATTCGCCGGCATATTTCTTCGCCGTCGCCTCCGGATTGCGCCAATATTCGAGCATGGTGACGGGACATGGCTGGCGCACGCCGATGATGCCGCGCTGACCGCGCGCCAATTCCTCGCCCTTGTCGTTGACGATGCGAACGTCGAAGCCTGGCGTCGCCTTGCCCATCGCGCCGGGGCGGATCGGAAACAGGTTGGAATTGCTGCCAATCACCAGGTTGCATTCGGTCTGGCCGAACACTTCGTGCGCATCGATGCCGAAGGTCTCGCGCACCCAGCCGAGCAATTCGCCACCCAGAGATTCACCCCCGGTAAAAATGCTGCGCAGCTTGACGCCGGGGTGCTTCACACCGGCCTGTCGCATCAGCTTCAGTGCCGTCGGCGGCAGAAAGACATTGCGCACGCCGAGATCGGCCATCATCTGCATCGCTGCCTGCGGCTCGAATTTGCGCGCGCGATGACCGACCAGGGGAATGCCGTGATACCAGAACGCCAAGAGGCCGTTGACGAGGCCGCCGATCCAGGCCCAGTCCGCCGGCGTCCACATAAGATCGCCGGCGCGCGGCAGGAAGTTGTGGCACATCTCCACATTCGGCAGATGGCCGAGCACGACGCGGTGCGCATGCAGGGCGCCTTTGGGATTGCCGGTCGTGCCAGAGGTATAGATGATCAGTGCGGGATCATCGGCGGAGGTGTCGACCCGCACGAAATCGGGTGAGGCCGCTTTCACCGAATCCCAGAACGATTTCGCGCCTGCCGGAACGCGCTCGCCGACAACATAGACGTTCGTCAGCTCCGGCAGGCGATCGCGGATCCTCGACAGCTTCTCCCAGCCTCCTTCGTCAGTCACGATCGCCTTGGCCTCGGAATTCGACAGGCGGAATTCCAGCGCGTCCTCGCCGAACAGCGCGAATAGCGGAATCGAGATCAGGCCTGTCCGGAACGCAGCCATGTGTACGATCGGCAGCTCCAATGACTGCGACAGGAACACCGCGACGCGGTCACCGCGCGACAGCCCATCCGCCTTCAGCACGTTGGCGAAGCGGCGCGACATCTCGGCGACCTCGTCAAAGGACGTGCGCGTGGTCACGCGGTTCTCGTCGACATAGATCAGCGCGAGCCGGCCGCTGCCGTCGGCATGGCGATCGCAGCACGCCTCCGCGATGTTGAATCGCGCCGGAATGTCCCAGCGGAAATTGCGATAGAGCTCGTCGTAAGTTGCGGCTTCGGTCAGCATGGCAGCACGTTTCCAGAGTAGTTGTCGCCCAGTTTAGAGCCGTGGATGCTCGGGACAAGCCCCGCCGCGGTCATTGCGGCCGACGCACCAGCTTCGAACCCGGAATCCATCATGCGGCATTTCCCGTGGCGCGATAGATTCCGGGCTCGCCCTTCTGCCTTCGCTCATCAAGCTTCGGCGAACAAGCCGGGGCGCCCCGGCATGACGGTGAGAGTTAGCGCACCGTCGCAAAAAACGTCCGGACATCGCGCACGAACAGCTCCGGCTGCTCGAAAGCGGCGAAATGGCCGCCCTTCTCCATCTCGCTCCAATGCGTGATGTTGGGGAAGTTGGGCTCCATCCAGCGTCGCACCGGCGTGATGATCTCCTTGGGAAACACCGCGACGCCCGTCGGCACCTTCACGACAGGCGTGGTGCGGCGCTTGCCGAAACTTTCCCAATAGAGCCGCGCAGAGGAGGTCGCGGTCTCCGTCGCCCAGTACAGCATGACGTTGTCAAGCAGCTCGTCCTTGGTGAAGATGTTCTCGGGATGGCCGTTGCAATCGGTCCAGGCCCAGAATTTTTCCAAGATCCAGGCCGCCTGCCCGCTCGGCGAATCCGTCAGGCCATAGCCGAGCGTCTGCGGCCGCGTCGATTGCTGCTTGGAATAGCCGGAATCGAGATCGACATAATGCTTGAGCCCGGCGAGCGCGCGCTTCTCTTCCGCCGTCGGCTCGCCCTCGATCCGTGGCGGCGAATTGAAGGACAACGTGATGTGGATGCCAGCGCAATGCTCGGCGTCCTGCGCGCCGAGCGAGCTCGTCACCGCCGAGCCCCAGTCGCCGCCCTGCGCGCCGTATCGCGCGTAGCCCAGCCGGTCCATCAGCTTCGCCCAGGTCGCCGCGATGCGGTCGACGCCCCAGCCCGTGGTCTTCGGCTTGGCCGAGAAGCCGAAGCCCGGCAGCGAGGGACAGACGACATGAAACGCATCAGCCGGATTGCCGCCATGCGCGGCAGGATCGACCAGCGGCGCGATCACTTTCTGGAATTCGACGATCGAGCCGGGCCAGCCATGGGTGATGATCAGCGGCAGCGCGGACGGCTGCGTCGACCGCACATGCAGGAAATGGAGGTCGAGCCCGTCGATCTCGGTGGTGAACTGCTCGAAGCGGTTCAGCTCTGCTTCGCGGGCGCGCCAGTCATAGCCATCAGCCCAATAGGTGCAGATCTCCCGGATCCATTGCAGCGGCGCGCCCTGGCTCCAATCATCGACCAGCTCCGCCTCCGGCCAGCGGGTGCGGGCGAGGCGCGACTTGAGGTCGGCGAGGACGTCGTCGCTGATGGCGATGCGGAACGGTTTGATGGCGCCGGTCATCATGCCTCCCCATTTTCCTTAAAGAGAGAATAGACCGAACTGACGCGGCATCAAAGCGAGCCACCCTCACCCGCAAGGGGAGAGAGGAAAAGCCTAGCCCGACAGTGCGGCCTTCACCAAGCCGCTGGCTTTACCGAAGTCCATCTGTCCCGCGTACTTCGCCCGCAACGCTGCGATCACCTTGCCCATGTCTTTCATGCCGGCCGCGCCGGTTTCAGTGACCGCATCCGAGATCGCTTTCTTCACCTCGTCGTCCGACATCTGCTTCGGCAAATACGCCGAGATCACCACGATCTCCTCGCGCTCCTGGGTGGCGAGCTCGGCGCGACCGCCCTTGTCGTAGAGCTCAACCGCCTCCTGGCGCTGCTTGATCATTTTCTGCAGCACCGCGAGGATGTCGGCGTCCGACAGCGGCGGCTTGCCACTGCCGCGAGCGTCGATGTCGGCATTCTTGATGGTCGAATTGACCATGCGCAGCGTGGACAGCTTGCGCTCGTCCTTGGCCTTCATGGCCTCCTTGACCGCATTGTTGATGTTGTCGCGCAGCATGGTCGGGTCCTCTCAATCTGTCGCGCCTGATCTAAGCCGTTCGCGGGCAAGAGGCCATACCGGACCGGCCCGCCGGTGCATTGTTTCCTTGCCGGGGCTCGAAATGGCTCAAAGTTGCCAGTTCCGGCTTAAGTGCCCGAAGCCGCCCGTCAAATATGCAAAAACGCATGTGAATCCGGCCTGTCCCGCTTTGACGGCGGGGCCAGCGCAGACTATGAAACGCGCTCATGACACAACATGACAACGATCCCGCTTGGCCGGACCACAAACCGACCGCGCTCCTCGTGCTTGCCGACGGCACGGTGCTCGAAGGCTTCGGTCTCGGCGCCGAAGGCCACGCCGTCGGCGAGGTCTGCTTCAACACCGCGATGACCGGCTATGAGGAGATCCTGACCGATCCCTCCTATGCCGGCCAGCTCATCACCTTCACGTTCCCGCATATCGGCAATGTCGGAACCAACGAGGAAGATATCGAGACGGTGAACATGGCGGCAACGCCCGGGGCGCGCGGCGTGATCCTGCGCACCGCGATCACCGATCCCTCGAACTACCGCGCCACCAAGCACCTCGACCAGTGGCTGAGGGCTCGCGGCATCATCGGCCTCTCCGGCATCGACACCCGCGCGCTGACCGCGCTGATCCGCTCCAACGGCATGCCCAACGCCGTGATCGCGCATTCCAAGAAGGGTGAGTTCGATCTGCACGGTCTCAAGGAAGAGGCGCGCGAGTGGCCGGGCCTCGAAGGCATGGACCTCGTGCCGATGGTCACGTCCGGCCAGCGCTTCACCTGGGACGAGACTCCCTGGCTGTGGGACAAGGGTTTCGGCCGCCAGGACAAGCCCGAGTTCAACGTGGTGGCGATCGATTACGGCATCAAGCGCAACATCTTGCGCCTGCTCGCCGGCGTCGGCTGCAAGGTGACGGTGGTGCCGGCAACGACTTCATCTGAGGATATCCTTGCGATGAAGCCGGACGGCGTGTTTCTGTCGAACGGCCCGGGCGATCCGGCGGCGACCGGCAAATATGCCGTACCTGTGATCCGGGACGTGATCAAGTCGGGCACGCCGACCTTCGGCATTTGCCTCGGTCACCAGATGCTCGGTCTCGCCGTCGGCGCCAAGACCAAGAAGATGCACCAGGGCCATCACGGCGCCAACCATCCCGTCAAGGACGAGACCACCGGCAAGGTCGAGATCACCTCGATGAACCACGGCTTTGCCGTGGACGAGACGACTTTGCCGAAGGGTGCGACGCAGACCCACATCTCGCTGTTCGACGGCTCCAATTGCGGCATCCAGCTCGACGGCAAGCCGGTGTTCTCGGTGCAGTACCACCCCGAGGCTTCGCCCGGCCCGCGCGACTCGCACTATCTGTTCCAGCGCTTTGCCGATCTGATGCGGCAGAAGAAGAGCGCGTAAGGGCGCTATCGCCTTTGCGGCGTGATGCACTGCTGAACCGGGGGCCATAGACACGGCGTTCCGGGTCCGGGCTCAGCGACGCATCGCTTCGCGCGGCTTCGCGTCCGGGACACGACACCTGTCCAGGAACGCCTGCACAGGATGAAATGTTGTCCGGGCACTCTCGTGTAGCAGGAGCCCCGCCATGTCCGTCGTCCGCGACAAGGCCGAGCCGCTCGCCATCGTGTTCGAAGATGACGGGCTCGTGCCAAACAACATCCTCCCGTTCCTGGTTTACCAGGGCGCGGTGAAGCTCGATCCGGAGCAGCCGGAAGAGACTATCGAAGAGCTGTTCGAAGCGAACGGCTGGGGCGGCACGTGGCGCAACGGCGTCTACGATTATCTGCACTATCATTCGACCGTGCATGAGGTGCTCGGCGTTGCGCGCGGCAGCGCTCGCGTCCGCTTCGGCGGCGACCATGGCCAGGAGCTTCAGATCAAGGCGGGCGACGTTGCGATCCTGCCGGCCGGTACCGGCCACCAATGCATCAAGGCGAGCGACGATTTCTGCGTGATCGGCGCTTATCCGCCAGGCGCCAAGATGGAGATCACGCGGGCGACGGCTGAAAATCACGCCAAGGCGCTGAAGACGATTCCGCAAGTCGCGATGCCGCCGGCCGATCCGGTGACGGGCAAGGAAGGCGCGCTGATGAGGTTGTGGCGGTCGTGAGTCGAGAACGCCGGCCAAACACGCGGTCGTCGTCCCGGCGCCGGCCGCACCCATACCCTCAGGAAGACGTTTTGGCGGGAAATGGCGGCCGCGAGTCTTCGCCAAACTCAAGCCTGTGGCGACGGGTCCCGGATCTGCGCGCGCTTGGGGCGCGCTTGTCCGGGACGACGTTGCGGAAGAATTAGCGCCCTACCCCGCGTTGCTGCCCTCCTGCCTTGTGGCTTCGAACAGGAACCAGGTGCGGCGCTCGGTCTCATCGATGAAGTTTTCGAGGATGCTGGCGCTGGCGACATCGCCAGCTTCGTCGCAGACCTCATGCGCCTTACGCATCGCAGCCGCGACGTGCTTGTTGTCCTGCATCAACTCGCGCAGCATCTCGCGCGGCGGAACGTAGTCCTCGTTGTTGTCCTTGATGGTCTGGAGTTTTGCAACCTGGCCGATCGACCTCAGCGTGGTGCCGCCGATCTTGCGGACGCGCTCGGCGAGCTGGTCGGTGGTGGCGAAGATCTGGTCGGACTGCTCGTCGAGCAGCAAATGATAATCGCGGAAATGCCGGCCGCTGATGTGCCAGTGGAAATTCTTGGTTTTCAGATACAGCGCGAATGCGTCGGCCAGAAGCACGTTGAGCGCCTCCGAGACCTTCTTGACCCCATCGGGCGGCAGATCGGTGGGGGTGTCGAGATCGGGCGAGACCTTGTTGTTGGTTTTGCTCACGGGAGACCTTCCTGTTAGGACGCGGACATTGACGGCGCGCCGTCGCACCCCTAACGCAAGGCGGGCAGCGCCGGTTCCGTTGGCGGAACCGTTTGGCCGGGATGTTCAAATACCATGGACGATTGGATCGATTATTACGACTCCACGCATACGATCTATGTCAGCAAGCTGCATCGCGACTTGCACTTCCAGATCATTGCGCGGGACATCATCGGCTATATCCCCTCGTCCGACGCCGTGGTGCTGGACTATGCCTGCGGCGAGGCGCTGTCGGCGAACCAGGTGGCCGCCGCGTGTGGCAAGCTGATCCTGGCCGAGCCCGCGCCGGGAGTGCGCGGCCGGCTGATCGCGCGGTTCGCTCCGAACACCAAGATCCGCGTCCGTTCGCTCGATGACGTCCGCAAGATGCAGGACCGGTCGATCGATCTCGTCGTGATGAACTCGGTCGCGCAATACATGACGCCGGAGGAGCTGGATGGCGCTCTCCTCAACATCCGCCGGATCCTAAAACCCTCCGGCAAGCTGGTGCTCGGGGATATCCTCCAGCCCAATGTCGGCATGGTCAGGGACGTGATGGCGCTGCTCAGCTTCGGCGTGCGGCACGGCTTCCTGAAGGACGCGCTGGTCGGGCTGATCAGCACCGCGCTCTCGGACTATCGCCAGCTGCGCTCACGCATCGGGCTCCAGCGCTACAGCGAGGCGGAGATCACCGCGAAGCTGACGGCGGCCGGGTTCGTCGTCCAGCGCGCGCACACCAATATCGGCCACAATCACTGGCGCATGACCTTCATCGCGCGGCCACCTCTGATCCGTTAAGTATAACAACCAGCCGAGGTGGCCTGCCGCGCCTCCGATCGGTAATGATCGATGCGGCCCGGTGGCGGAAGCGTCTACGCGAGGGCGGTGCAACGCTCTTCATCCTGGTTCAAATCCAGGCCGGGTCTCCACGCTTCGCCCCTGCGGGGCTACGCGTGGCGCAGCCATGCTAGACCGGCAGGGGCGAAGCGTGTCCGGCGTAGCTTCAGCGAAGCGAAAGCGAAGACGGACTGCTCGCGCGCAATCGTCTCATTTTCGGTCGGCGTCGACCATCTCGCACTCGGACAGCAGCTGAAGCCGGTCGGCGTCCTTGGCCGCTGACTTGATCACGGCATCGAGCACGCCCGGGAAGCGCGCATCCAGATCCTCGCGGCGCAGCCGCATGAAGCGGTTGGTGCCGGCCACGCGGGTCTGCATCAGGCCGCATTCGCGCAGTTTGGCAAAGTGATAGGCGAGGTTGGACTTGCCGCCGAGGCCGCTGAAATCGCCACAGCAGAGCTCGCTGCTGACACGTTCTTGCTGCGCGAGCTGGTAGACGATCGCCAACCGGATCGGATCGCTCAGGCAATCCAGGACCATCGGCAGCTCGATCTGCTCGCGGGTCGGGTGAAATGGCATTCGGCTCATGGGTCCATCATAGCGACGAGACCGAAATGTTCAACAGTTCTTGAACCAATTGACTTCTAGGCCGGTTCAACCAATAGTTCAATAAACGTTGAACATAAGGATTTCTCCCATGAGCGTGTTCTGGCTGGCCCTGGCGGCCTTCGCGATCGGCACTGAAGGATTTGTCATTGCAGGACTTTTACCGGCGATCGCCACTGACCTCTCGATTTCGGTCTCGGCCGCCGGCCAGCTGGTCACCGCTTACGCCCTCACCTATGCCGTGGGCTCGCCGATCCTGGCGGTCACGCTCAACAACATCGACCGCCGCACCGTGTTGGCTCTGGCGTTGACGACCTTCGTCGCCGGCAACCTCGCCGCAATGGCGGCCTCAAGCTACGCCCTGCTGCTGGCCTCGCGTATGCTGATGGCGCTGGGCTCGGGACTGTGCATGCCGACGGCACTGGCAGTGTCCGTGGCGGTCGCCTCGCCCGAACGGCGCGGACGTGCGGTGGCCCTCGTCACCTCGGGCCTTACGGTCGCAACCGTCATCGGCGTCCCCCTTGGCAATCTCGTCGGCAGCCTGCTCGGCTGGCGCGCCACGTTTGCCATGGTCGCCCTGATCGGCACGGTGGCACTCGCCGGCCTTCTGCTTGGGCTACCCAAAGGCCTGCCGCGCAACACCGCCTCGCTGAGCGAGCGGCTGGCGGTGGCGCGTCACAGCAATGTCTTGATCGCGCTTGTGATCACAATTTTATGGGCGCTCGGCGGCTTCACCGTGTTCACCTATTTCGCCGTTCCTCTGCGCAGCCTCGGCTTTGACGCCTCGCAGATCAGTCTGGCACTGCTGGTGTTCGGCGGCGCCGCCGCGATCGGCAACATGCTCGGCGGCGTCCTGGCCGACCGGCTCGGCACGCTCGCCACCGCCGCGCTCGGGCTCGCCGGCATGGCGAGTGCGCTGATCCTGCATTCGCTGGTGCTGAAGCTGATGCCCGGACAGGCGCATTATACGGTGCTGGGCGCGATCTTCCTCTGGGGCGTCTCGGGCTGGGCGTTTTATCCGGCCCAGATCGCCAGCATCATCCGGATCGAGCCGCAGGCCTCGATGATCGCGCTCTCGCTCAACGCCTCGGCGATGTATCTCGGCTTCGCCATCGGCGGCGCCCTGGGCGGCGCGGTGCTGGCCACACTCTCGCCCAATGACCTCGGCTGGATCGGCGGAACGAGCGTTGCCGCCTCGCTTCTGGTGCATCTCGCCCGCGGCTGGCAGGCGCGGCCAAAACCGGTCAAAATTGCCGGTTGATGGGCGTTTTTCGGGGTTTCGCCGCCCTGAAAACTGGTCTAAGACCCACCCGCGCGCGAGGGAGACCACCGCGCTCTCGGCCACAGGGACGCGCGGTAGCGCGCCCTTTTTTTTGCCCAAATCCCAGTCCGGCGAGAGTTGATGCCCAAACGTACAGACATCACCACCATCCTGATCATCGGCGCCGGTCCCATCGTGATCGGCCAGGCCTGCGAGTTCGACTATTCGGGCACGCAGGCGGTGAAGACGCTGAAGGAAGAGGGCTATCGCATCGTCCTCGTCAATTCCAACCCGGCCACCATCATGACCGATCCGGAATTGGCCGATGCGACCTATATCGAGCCGATCACGCCCGAGATCGTCGCCAAGATCATCGAGAAGGAGCGCCACGTCATTCCCGGCGGCTTCGCGCTGCTGCCGACCATGGGCGGTCAAACAGCCCTGAACTGCGCGCTGTCGCTGCGCCGGCAGGGCACGCTGGAAAAGTTCGACGTCGAGATGATCGGCGCGACCGCGGATGCGATCGACAAGGCCGAGGACCGCCAGTTGTTCCGCAACGCCATGGAGAAGATCGGTCTGCAGACGCCGAAGTCGCGGCTCGCCAACGCGTCCGAGCTGAAGAAGTCGTTCCGCGACAAATACCATGCCGAACGCGAGAAGCTGTCGGGCGCGGCCCTCGAAGAGCTCGACCGGCAATGGACGCTCGGCGAAGGCGACCGCCGCAAGCGCTATCAGGAATATGCGCTGGGCCAGGCGATGATGGCGCTCTCCGAGATCGGCCTGCCCGCAATCATCCGGCCCTCCTTCACGATGGGCGGCACCGGCGGCGGCATCGCCTACAACAAGGAAGAGTTCCTCGACATCATCGAGCGCGGCCTTGATGCATCGCCCACCAACGAAGTGCTGATCGAAGAATCCGTGCTCGGCTGGAAAGAGTACGAGATGGAGGTCGTGCGCGACAAGAAGGACAATTGCATCATCGTCTGCTCGATCGAGAACCTCGATCCGATGGGCGTGCATACCGGCGATTCCATCACCGTGGCGCCCGCCCTGACGTTGACCGACAAGGAATACCAGATCATGCGCGACGCCTCGCTGGCGGTGCTGCGCGAGATCGGGGTCGAGACCGGCGGCTCCAACGTGCAGTTCGGCGTCAATCCCGAAGACGGCCGCATGGTCGTCATCGAGATGAATCCGCGCGTGTCGCGCTCGTCCGCACTGGCCTCCAAGGCCACCGGCTTTCCGATCGCCAAGGTCGCTGCCAAGCTCGCGGTCGGCTACACCCTCGACGAGATCGCCAACGACATCACCGGCGGCGCCACGCCGGCCTCGTTCGAGCCGACGATCGATTACGTCGTCACCAAGGTGCCGCGCTTCGCCTTCGAGAAATTTCCGGGTGCCTCGACCACGCTGACGACCTCGATGAAGTCGGTCGGCGAAGTCATGGCGATCGGCCGCACCTTCCAGGAAAGTCTTCAGAAGGCCTTGCGCGGGCTCGAGACCGGATTGACCGGCCTCGACGAGATCGAGATCGAGGGACTCGGCCGCGACGACGACAAGAATGCGATCCGCGCCGCGCTCGGCACGCCGACGCCGAACCGGCTGCTCCAGGTCGCCCAGGCGATGCGGCTCGGCTGGTCCAACGAGGACATCTTCAACTCCTGCAAGATCGATCCGTGGTTCCTCGGCGAGATGCGCGGCATCGTGGACATGGAGGAGAAGGTTCGCAAGAACGGCCTGCCGGGCAATGCCTTCGGCATGCGCACGCTCAAGTC
The DNA here is from genome assembly GCF_023074095.1 of Bradyrhizobium sp. 137. Taxonomy (NCBI): domain Bacteria; kingdom Pseudomonadati; phylum Pseudomonadota; class Alphaproteobacteria; order Hyphomicrobiales; family Nitrobacteraceae; genus Bradyrhizobium; species Bradyrhizobium sp. 137. The sequence goes on along the minus strand of NZ_JADPKU010000044.1, from coordinate 297,233 downwards.
CATGGGCTTCTCCGATGCGCGCCTCGCAGTGCTCGCCGGGACGACGGAAGCCGACGTCACGGCGAAGCGCCACGCGCTCGGCGTCCGTCCCGTCTACAAGCGCATCGACACCTGTGCGGCCGAGTTCGCCTCTCCCACCGCCTATATGTATTCGACCTATGAGGCGCCGTTTGCGGGTGCGCCTGCGGACGAGAGCACTCCGTCCGACAAGAAGAAGGTCATCATCCTCGGCGGCGGACCGAACCGCATCGGCCAGGGCATCGAGTTCGACTATTGCTGCTGTCACGCCTGCTTCGCGCTGCACGATGCCGGCTACGAATCCATCATGGTCAACTGCAATCCGGAGACCGTGTCGACCGATTACGACACTGCCGACCGGCTCTATTTCGAGCCGCTCACCGCCGAGGACGTGCTGGAGATCATCGCCAAGGAGCGCAGCAAAGGCACGCTGCACGGCGTGATCGTGCAGTTCGGCGGCCAGACCCCGCTGAAGCTGGCGCGCGCGCTGGAAGCAGCCGAAGTGCCGATCCTCGGCACCTCGCCCGATGCCATCGATCTTGCCGAGGATCGCGACCGCTTCAAGCGCGTGCTCGACAAGCTGCGGCTCAAGCAGCCGAAGAACGGTATCGCTTATTCGGTCGAGCAGGCGAGGCTCGTCTCCGCCGATCTCGGCCTGCCGCTGGTGGTGCGTCCGTCCTATGTGCTCGGCGGCCGCGCCATGCAGATCATCCGCGAGGAGAACCAGCTCAACGACTATCTGCTCGGCACACTGCCGGAGCTGGTGCCGGCCGACGTCAAGGCGCGCTATCCCAACGACAAGACCGGGCAGATCAACACCGTGCTCGGCAAGAACCCGCTGCTGTTCGACCGCTATCTCTCGGACGCGACCGAAATCGACGTCGACTGCCTCTGCGACGGCAAGGACACTTTCATCGTCGGCATCATGGAGCACATCGAGGAAGCCGGCATCCATTCCGGCGATAGCGCCTGCTCGCTGCCGCCGCATTCGCTCGATGCCGGGATGATCGAGGAGCTGGAGCGGCAGACCCGCGAGCTCGCGCTCGGCCTCGACGTGGTCGGCCTGATGAACGTGCAATACGCCATCAAGGACAGCGAGATCTACGTGCTCGAAGTCAATCCGCGCGCTTCGCGCACAGTGCCGTTCGTCGCCAAGGTGATCGGCACGCCGGTCGCGAAGATCGCCGCGCGCATCATGGCCGGCGAGAAGCTCGCCGATTTCAAGCTAAAGAAGGCGGAGCTCAAGCACGTTGGCGTCAAGGAATCGGTATTCCCGTTCGCGCGCTTCCCCGGCGTCGACACGGTGCTCGGCCCGGAGATGCGCTCGACGGGCGAGGTCATGGGCATCGACCGCTCGTTTGCGGTGGCGTTCGCCAAGAGCCAGCTCGGCGGCGGCACGCGGGTGCCGCGCAAGGGCACGGTGTTCGTCTCGGTGCGCGAGAGCGACAAGACGCGCATCGCCGAGGCTGTGCGCGAACTGCATTCGCTCGGCTTCAAGGTGCTGGCGACCTCGGGCACCCAGCGCTTCCTGACCGATCAGGGCATCCCGACCGAGAAGGTGAACAAGGTGCTGGAGGGCCGGCCGCACATCGTCGACGCCATCACCAATGGCGACGTCCAGCTCGTCTTCAACACCACCGAAGGCCCGCAGGCGCTCGCCGACAGCCGTTCGCTGCGGCGCGCGGCCCTCTTGCATAAAGTGCCGTATTACACCACTCTTTCCGGGGCCGTGGCGGCCGCGCAGGGCATCCGCGCCTATCTGGGCGGGGACCTTGAGGTTCGGACCCTGCAGAGCTACTTTTCGGAAACCTGATTGCTAGCGGGGCTGGGCCTTGGGCTCAGCCTTTCGCTAAGTGATTGGCAAGGAAGCCACAATGGCGGGAGGAACTGTCCGGCCATGTGAGTGTTCTGTTCCGGCGCCAGACCCGAATAATAATCCCGGTGGGCGCATTTTGAGCCCCGGGAACACCGACGCATCAAGGTTGCCGCGCCACCCTTTATATGGGCGCGCAGCTGAAGGACGAGAGAAGAGATGGAAAAGGTTCCGATGACCCAGGCCGGCTTTGTCGCGCTCGGGGAAGAATTGAAGCAGCGCCAGTCTGTAGACCGTCCGCGGATCATCGAGCATATCGCGGAGGCGCGCTCGCACGGAGACCTGTCGGAGAACGCGGAATATCATGCCGCGAAGGAAGAGCAGTCCCACAATGAGGGCCGCATCGCCGAACTCGAGGACAAGCTCGCGCGCGCCGACATCATCGACATCTCGAAGCTCTCCGGCGACACCATCAAGTTCGGCGCCACCGTGACGCTGGTCGACGAGGACACCGACAAGAAGACGGTGTGGCAGATCGTCGGCGAGGTCGAGGCCGACGCCAAGAAGGGCCGCATCTCCATCACCTCGCCGCTCGCCCGCGCCCTGATCGGCAAGAAGAAGGGCGCCTCCGTCGAGGTCAACACGCCGGGCGGCGCCAAGGCGTATGAGATCACCAAGGTGGAGTGGCGGTAGAGATTTGCCGCTGCCCGTGACGCCGTTCCGAAAAGGCGGCGCAATGCGCGGCGCGGCTCTGCAGCGCATCGCTGAAGATGCGCTGCGCTCCGGCCGGGGCAGGCGATCACCCGAGCTACCTTCGTCCCTTCACGTCGAGCGGCACCGCCGCCTCATATTTCGAATTGTGCAGCACCAGCGAGGTCCGCACGTTGCGCACATGGGGCGCGGCGGTCAGGTGCGTGACGAAATCCTGGAAGGTCGCCATGTCGGGGGCGACGCATTTCAGGATGAAATCGACCTCGCCCGACAGCATCCAGCATTCCCGCACCAAGGGCTCGGCGCGGACGAATTCCTCGAAGGCGCGCAAATCCGCTTCGGCCTGGCTGGACAGGTGCACGGCGGCGAATACGGTGACGTCGAAGCCGAGCTTGCGGGCGTCCAGCAGGCCGCGATAGCCATGGATATAGCCCTCCTCCTCCAGCGCCCGGACGCGGCGCAGGCAGGGCGGCGGCGAGATGCCGACGCGCTTGGCCAGCTCGACATTCGTGATTCGACCGTCGGCCTGAATCTCGGTGAGAATTTTCAGGTCGATCTCGTCTAGGCTCCGCGACACGTGATTGGAACTCCTGGCCTCGGCGGCGGTATTGGGTGGCTTGTCGCAATCCTCATACCCAGTCCATACGCCCAGCGCAATTTTATTGCGCGTGCAGCGCAATTGACTTTTGTTCCTTGTTGGAAAAATCCGCCGATAGGGAATGCAATTCTTGCATAGCTCACCAGAAGGCTTAGATTAGCTCTGATATTTCAGCGCCTCCGCGAGGCCTCCCGGCACGTTCCGCGCGCGCGCTGCAAATCCCCCGTGAAAGGCGTCCACCGAAATGTCCGCTCCTGTTCATGCAAAGGTCGTCATCATCGGCTCCGGCCCCGCCGGTTACACGGCGGCGATCTACGCCGCGCGTGCGATGCTCGAGCCGATCCTGATTCAGGGCATCCAGCCGGGCGGTCAGCTCACCATCACCACCGACGTCGAGAACTATCCGGGCTTCGCCGACGTGATCCAGGGCCCTTGGCTGATGGAGCAGATGGAGAAGCAGGCGGTCCACGTCGGCACCAAGATCGTCTCTGACCTGGTCACCAAGCTGGAAACTGCGCAGCGGCCGTTCCGCCTCACCTGCGACAGCGGTGACGTCTATCTTGCCGACAGCGTCATCCTCGCCACAGGCGCGCAGGCGCGCTGGCTCGGGCTGCCGTCGGAAACAAAATTCCAGGGCGGCGGCGTGTCGGCCTGTGCCACGTGCGACGGCTTCTTCTACCGCAACAAGGAGGTCGTGGTGGTCGGCGGCGGCAATACCGCGGTCGAGGAAGCCCTGTACCTCACCAACCATGCCTCTCAGGTCACCATCGTGCATCGTCGCGATCACTTCCGTGCCGAGCGCATCCTGCAGGAGCGTCTGTTCAAGCACCCCAAAATCAAGGTGATCTGGGACTCAGCCGTCGACGAGATCTGCGGCACCGAGAACCCGAACAAGGTCACCCATGTGCGCCTCAAGAACGTCAAGACCGGCGCGCTCACGAACGTGAAGACCGACGGCATCTTCATCGCCATCGGCCACGCCCCGGCGACCGAGCTCGTCAAAGGCCAGGTCAAGCTCAAGCCGTCGGGCTACGTCGAGGTCGCCCCGAACTCGACCGCCACCTCGGTGCCCGGCCTGTTCGCCGCCGGCGACGTGGCCGACGAGACTTATCGCCAGGCCGTGACGGCCGCCGGCCTCGGCTGCATGGCCGCACTCGAGGCCGAACGTTTCTTGGCCCTTCGCGCCAGCGAGCGCGCGGCAGCGGAATAGAATCATGCCCCGAACACGCGACGGATTTACGGATATGGACTGGGACAAGCTGAAGGTGTTTCACGCGGCGGCGGAAGCGGGCAGCTTCACGCATGCGGGCGAGCAGCTCGGCCTGTCGCAATCGGCGGTGTCGCGCCAGGTCTCGGCGCTGGAGCAGGAGCTCTCGGTCTCGCTGTTCCACCGCCACGCCCGCGGCCTGATCCTGACCGAGCAGGGCGACCTGCTGTTCCGCACCGCGCATGACGTGTTCATGCAGCTCCAGGCCGCGCGTGCCAAGCTGACCGACAGCCGCGAGCGGCCGAGCGGCGACCTCAAGATCACCACCACGCCTGGCGTCGGCATCAACTGGCTGATCCCGCGGCTCGGCGAGTTCACCGCGCTCTATCCGGAGATCCGGATCTCCTTGATCGTCACCGACGAGGAGCTCGACCTGTCCATGCGCGAGGCGGACGTCGCGATCCGGACCCGCAAGCCGACCCAGCCGGATCTCATCCAGCGCAAGCTGTTCGCGATGGGCTTCCACGCATATTGCTCGCCGGAATACATCAAGCGCTTCGGCACGCCACGCACGCTGGAGGAGCTCGACTCTCACCGCATCATCACGCTGTCGGACGGCAACTTCGCCCCGCATCTTCAGAACCGCAACTGGCTGATCGAGGCTGGTCGCAACGGCTCGGGTCCGCGCGAAGCCTATTTCAAGGTCAACAACATCCTCGGCCTCGTGCGCGCCTGTCAGCAGGGCCTCGGAATCGCCGCCCTGCCCGACTACCTCGTCGAGGAACAGAACAAACTCGTGCAGCTGTTCGGTGAATCGGATTCGATCCAGCTCGACACCTATTTCGTCTATCCCGAGGAGTTGAAGACGGTCGCACGCGTGCAGGTGTTCCGCGACTTCGTGGTCAGCAAGGCGCAGCGCTGGCCGTCCTGATTTCCGCATGACTGACATGCGGCCTCGGCTGTTGCTGGACGGCGCTCGTCAAGCCCATACTGTTTGCACGCTGAGCCTTCGCGTTGCGCATTTGTCCCCCTCCTCCAGTGGCGCGGGAGTTCAGTAATCCCTCTTGGAAGGTGATTGTGTCGGCCTCACGTGGCCAATACCTAAGCCGGGCCTTCGGGTCCGGCTTTTTTTCGTCAAAATTGCCTTTCGCCTTCCGCGTGTATTGACAGGCTTGGGTATACCCCGCATCATTTGTCGATGATCACGAAGTCGTGCGCAGTCATCTCGAAAAAAGGTCCCCATCCGGGGACCTCGGATTTTTGCGTGCGCTAATACCGGCTTCGTCATCGCAGCAAATCCCGAAAACCCCGCCGCCTGGACGGGGTTTTTTCATGTGCCCTCCGTCTCAGGCCTTTTTCCCGAGAAGGAGATGGAAACATGACCGGACTACGAGACCAATTGCACGGGCTGTGGCTGCCGCTGGTGACGCCGTTTCGCGACGGCCGTCTCGACGAGACGTCATTGCGGCGGCTGGCGCGGCACTACGGCGCACAGGCCATCGACGGCTTCATCCTGGGGGCGACTTCGGGTGAAGGCATGACGCTGCGCGACACTGAACTCGAGCGCCTCGTCGCCGTCGTCCGCGACGAGATGGCGGCGGGCCGCCGCACCTTGCCGATCTGCCTCGGGCTGTCGGGCGCGGACACCTCGCGGCTGAAGGATCGCCTCGACGAGACCGCGGACTGGCCGATCGACGGTTATCTGATCGCAAGCCCATACTATGTGCGGCCGTCGCAGCGCGGGCTGCTGGCGCATTTCGAGGCGCTCGCCGATCACGCCGCCTGGCCGATTGCGCTCTACAACATTCCCTACCGCTGCGCGGTCAATGTCACCAACCAGACCATGCTGCGGCTCGCCGAACACAGGAACATCGTCGGCCTGAAGGATTGCGGTGCGAGCCGCGAACAATCGATCGCGCTGCTGCGCGACAGGCCGAAGGATTTTCGCGTGCTCACCGGCGAGGACGCGAATTATTTCGAGGCGCTCACCGACGGCGCCGACGGCGGCATCGTGCTGTCAGCCCATGTCGAGACCGCGACATTTGCGGCGGTGTATGCGGAACTCAAGCGCGGCAATCACGATGCCGCGAGGGCGCGCTGGCAGGAGGTCGCCGAGCTGACACGGCTGCTGTTCGCCGAGCCGAGCCCTGCGCCGGCGAAGTACTGGCTGTGGCGCAGCGGCCTCATCGACAGCCCAGAAGTGCGCCTGCCGATGGTGGAAGTGAGCAGCGAGTTCGCCGCCACGATCGATCGCGAGATCGAGCGACGGATGAAAGCCGCGGCCTAGCGCTTACCCTCCCCTGGAGGGGGAGGGTAAGAACGCCTCCATAGTTAACCGCGCGCCAACCGCCTTCGCGTCGGCCGCATGGTGCATCCACGCCTCGTTTACGCAATCGCGCCTATCGTTTCCGCCAAGACTTTCAAACGGGGGAATGACCATGGGACATCGCACCCGGCCGATGGCCGCGAGCCAATTCGCGCCGGCCGATCTCGTGCAGGGAATTCTGGTGGTGTCGTCATTCGGGTTCTGGGCGGTGATGCTCGGCCTGATGCCGGTGCTGCTGTTTCGCGTCTGGCTGGCAGGCTGACAGCGCCACGCGGATGGTTAACCCGTGGTAGCACCTGTGTTCAAAATGCACGGCCAGCTGCGACCCGGAATTTTAAAACATCCCGCGTATCACTGGCGCCCATAAGCGAAGAAATCGCGGGGGCGTTTGTGAATAGTCAGCATGAAATGGCGTCGCATTACGACGCCGGGCAGAGCTTTACCACCGAGGACATTCTCTGGGCCGTCGGCATCTGGTCGGTGATCCTCACCCTGTCGCCGGTCATCGTGTTCTACATGCTGATGGTCGCGTAGCTCAGCTCGTCATTCCGGATCGACCGAAGGGCGAATCCGGAATCTCGAGATTCCGGGCCTGGCGCGCTTGCGCGCCATCCCGGAAAGACAGGTGAAGCAGAAACGCAAAACGCGCGGCTCGTCCGCGCGTTTTTCGTCGGGGAAAATGAATAATGAAATTATGCCGCCTGCTTGTGCATTGCGCCGGAAGCCGAAGCCGTGCCGCGAATAGCCTTCACTGAACGCTCGATCGCCGCCCACAGCCGTGCAATTTCCTGAGCCGCGCGGCTCTCGGCCTGATACTCGCGCGCGCCTTCGCCGTGGCTGAGCGCCATCAGGAGATCCGAACGGTTGGTGATCTGGCCGCCCCACATCGGAGCGCGGAATTTCGCCAGCGCCTCGCGGGCGATGGTGACGATCGGGCTTTCGGTCTCGTCGCGGCGCGCCGGCGCACCGTTGAGCACGACCGCGTAGGGCTTGCGCGCGGCGCGGCACATCTGAATGGTTTCCTGCACCGCGTTGACGTCGAACACGCCGGGACGCGCCGGAATGATCACCATCGTCGCGTTCCTGATCGCGTCGTCGACGACCGCCGACAGGTTGGGCGGCGTATCGATCAACACCCATTCATAACCGTCGCGCCTGGCCGCGGAGACGATGCCGCTGACGGAGTTCACGGCCGCCTTGATCGACGGCTCGTTGGTGCCGCGCAGCTTGTGCCAGAGCGTGAGCGAGCCTTGCGGATCGGCGTCCACCAGCATGACCTGCTTGCTCGCCTTGATCTGCGCGGCGAGATGGGCAGCGAGGGTACTCTTGCCCGAACCGCCTTTACGTGATGCAAAAACAATAACGTTCATACCTTCGGCCTCCAGATTGACCCCGTGGCTCGAAAATGAATCAGCGCGCTGATTCGTGAAAGAAAAATTTATCGGGAGTTGCGTTGCCGCCACGAAATAACAAGGCGTGTTGGCTTTTGAGTCACACTGCCTGGTGCGACGCCCGATACAATCGCAATGAAATGCGGCCTGCGCGAGCGATCATGCGCTTTTTGAGCAGCGAAGCCGGACAAAGCGAAATGCAACCTTGCCGCGCAAACCGCTTTGCGACTCTTTTTTGTCGTGCGCGCTTGCAATTGCCGCAAGCCGGCGCGCCGGTCGCGCGAACAAAACGAGTCCAACGGAGGAAACGCGGCTGCCGAACTTCGAGGAAGAAAGCGCGCTGTCGCGCTCAGCCCTGCTCGGATTTCTTCTTCTTGGCTTTCGGCGCCGGCTTGGTGCTCTTCCTCGCGGCCTTGGGCGCGATGTTGGTCGGCTTGCCGGCACGGACCTCGCCCGGCTCGGGTCCTGGCCGGAAGAACACCCGGCATTGCGGCGAGAGCTGCGACTTCTTCGCGATCATGCAGGCGGTGATGGCATCGACGTTCGGAACGAACTCGCCGCACAGCCGCATCGCGTCGGGCGAGCAGGCCTGCTGCTCTTCCTGGGTATAGGCGAAGCCGGCACGCGGCAGGGCCAGGACGGCCAGGGCAATCCCGAGGCCGGCAACGGCCAACGGTTTTGCAAAGGACTTCTTCGAGCGAAACGCCGGCATCGATCCCCCCACATGTCGAACAGGTGAGATAGTGGGTGAACGGCGGTTGATTGGCAACCGGAGGGGGATGCGAAAGGCGCAACGTGTGCGGTCTCGGCAACAGGCGGTGAAGGCCTGCAGTTCCCCAAGCCGAAGCGGCGTACAGCGTCCCGCTTCGGCAGGCCTCAAACAAAAACCGCGAAAACAACCCCATGCACAGTAGCCAAGCCACGGCAATCCCTCAGCATTTCCGGTATTAGGATTTCACGAATTCGAATTTGACTCGTCGGGCAAAACAGGGGCATCATGTCATCATCAAAAGGATGCGCGTGGGATGGATCGGCCAGTCTCCTGCGCTGATCAAAAGCGCACGGGAGTGGAGCGATCGCATGGATGGGAATGAGACGGAGCTGCCGCTGTCGGGCGTGACGGTGGTCTCGCTCGAGCAGGCGATTGCGGCGCCGCTTGCGAGCCGGCACCTGGCGGACTGGGGCGCGCGGATCATCAAGATCGAGCGGCCGGGCGACGGCGATTTCTGCCGGGACTACGATCACGTGATGAACGGCATGTCGAGCCAGTTCGTCTGGACCAATCGTTCGAAGGAAAGCCTCGCGATCGACATCAAGAGTCCCGATGGCCGCAAGGTGCTCGACGCCCTGCTGCCGCGGGCCGACGTCTTCATCCAAAATCTCGCGCCCGGCGCGGCGGAGCGGCTCGGCCTCGATGCCGCATCTCTCTTGCGGAAATTCCCGCGGATCATCGCCTGCGACGTTTCAGGCTATGGGGCCGGCGGCCCCTTCAGCAACAAGAAGGCCTACGATCTGCTGGTCCAGTGCGAGGCCGGCGTGCTCGCCGTCAACGGCACCGAGGCGGAGCCGGCAAAGGTCGGGCTTTCCGTGGTCGATATCGCCACCGGCATGTACATCCTCAATGGCGTGCTGATGGCGCTGTATCGCCGCGAGCGGACCGGCAAGGGCACCGCCTTCCAGGCCTCGTTATTCGATTCCATCACGGACTGGATGAGCTATCCCGCCTTCTACACGCACAGTACGGGCCGGCCGCTGCCGCGAACCGGCGCGAGGCACGCGACGATTGCGCCGTACGGCCCGTTCCGGGTCGGAGACGGCAACACCATCTTCTTCGGCATCCAGAACGATCGCGAATGGCGGTCGCTGTGCCGCATCGTCCTGGGCGATGCCGGCTTCGCCGACCATCCGAGCTTCCGCACCAATCCGCTGCGCATGCAGAACCGCGACGATCTGCAAGCGCATATCGAGCAGCGCTTTGCATCCATGACCAGCGAAGAGGTGCTGCGGCTGCTCGACGAAGCCTCGATCGCCAACGCCCATCTGAACTCGGTCGACGCCTTCCTGCAGCATGAGCAACTCCACGCGCGCTCGCGGGTGCAGACGGTCGGCTCCCCCAGCGGGCCGGTGATGAGCTTCCTGCCGGCGCTCACCATCCCCGGCCTGTCGCCGCGGATGGATCCGGTGCCTGATATCGGCGAGCACAACGATTCCATCCTCGGCGAACTCGGCCTCGCCAGAGAGACGTGACGATGGTCTCTCTGCGGCCGACGCGGGCGTATCTCGCCGTTCCCGCGCATCGCTCCCGCCTTGTCGCCAAGGCCGCCGCCTCGGCTGCCGATGCGGTGTTCATGGACCTCGAGGACGCGGTGCCGCCGTCCGAGAAGGGTGTTGCGCTGGAGGAAGCTGTCCGGTCGCTGTCATCGCTCGACTGGGGCAACAAACGCGTTGCGATCAGGCTCAACGCTGTCGACAGCCCGTTCATCGGAGAGGAAATCCGCGCGCTGGCGGCGCATCCCCGGCTGGATGCGGTGATCGTGCCGAAGGCGGAGCGCGCCAGCGACATCGTTGCCATTGCCGACCAGTTGCGCGGGGCTGCGCCGGATCGCCCCGCGCCGGTGGCGCTCGAATTGCTGATCGAGACGGCGCTGGGTCTCGTCAATGTCGACGCGCTCGCCGCGTGCCACGACAGCGTCGCCGCGCTTCATCTCGGCGTCGGCGACTTCGCGGCCTCGCTCGGGGCCCGCACCTCCGACATCGGAATTTCGCCGGACGGCTACCGGCATGTAGGATCGGCGCAAAGCGGCTACGCGTCCGCGCCGCTCGATCTGTTCGCCTACCCGATGATGCGCCTGTTGGTGGCGGCACGTGCCTTCGGCCTGCGCGCCATTGACGGCCCGTGCGGCGCCTTTCGCGATGCCAAGCTCACCGAGAGCAGCGCGCAAAAGGCTGCCGCCATGGGCTTTGACGGCAAGCAAATCATCCATCCCGACCAAATCGAACCGACGTTGCGTGCGTTCATGCCATCGGACGAGGAGCTGGCCCAGGCGCGGCGGATCGTCGAGGCCATGGAGAGCGCCGAGGCGCAAGGCCAGGGCGCGGTGACGCTGGATGGCAAGATGATCGACTATGCCAATGTGCGCATGGCACGCAGGATCATCGAGCTCGGGTCATAGGCGCATGGCCACCGCATTGATCGTCGTCGATCTCAAGAAGCAGGCATCAGCTTATGTTGCGCTCAGCGCGAGCGCGGACGGCCGAAGCTCACCTTCGATCATGGACGGCCTTTCCAAGCCCAATTCGACAGGTCCGTAGAGGGCGCTTCGGCGGCAAAGCTGGACATCGGCGCCGCGCTCGTTTGGCTTGACCATCTCTTTCGAGAAGCGGCCGCACGAAGAGATCGACAGGATAGCGCACCTGGCGCTCATGATGTCGTCAGATGAGCGCGCGGCCAAGCTGCTGGAGCTGGAAGCGGAGCTACTGGCTCGCGAGCGCGACGAGGAAGCGCTGATCGAACTCAGCGAAGAGCGAGGCGCAGCCTTTCGCAGGCTGGACGCGGACCGGCGCGCCGTACTCGGCATCGTCATAGCGCGCGTCAAGAAGCCGGAGCGGATCAGAGCGGCTTAGCGCGCGGCCCTCCCGGTTGCGGTGGTCTCGGGAGGGTATTGCTCGGAGCGCACCGACACGCTCCGCGCCAGCGAGCCACCGCTGCTTCGTCCGCATCGGCGGTGGCGGCTCGCCCTTCCTTGGCGCTTGCATCGAGTCCGCTCCGGCTTCGCAAGCAGGCGTGCCGGCACCGTCAATGCATGTCAGTCGCGGGCTATAAGCAGCCCTTGCTGCGCTATTGTCGAGAGCGGGGAATGGTCACCGACCTCCACCGCGTGGTAGGTTCCGCTGCTGATGGATTTCAGGAGGCATTGTCATGATAAGCAAGGCCGATGTTATCGTCATTGGTTCCGGCGGCCTCGGCGCTGCCACAGCATATTACCTAAGCAAGCAAAAAGGTCTCAGGGTCGCGCTTGTCGACAAGCATGACATTGGATCGCAGACCTCGCCGCGCGCTGCAGGCATGGTGAGCTGCGTTCGCAAAAGCGAATTGATGATTAGCCTCATCAAGGACGCTTGCCGCAAGATTGAAGCGTTCACGGAAGAAACCGGGCAGCCTCTCGATTGGGTGCATTCGGGCAGCCTGAAGATCGCGCGTCGGCCGCAAGACGCGGAGGTTCTCAAGACCGATTTTGAACGCGGGCGCCGTATGGGCCTTGATGTCGAGCTGATCTCTCCGGAGCAGGCAAGCGGCCTCAATCCATTTTTGAAGCCAACAGGCGTCGTAGCGGCGATGAGGATCGCTGACGACAGGTATTTCGACCCAGCGCAGGTTGCAGTCGGCTTCGCCAGAGCAGCAGCGGCTGTGGGTGCAACCGTGCTGCCGAAGACGGACGTGCTCACCGTAAACATCAGCGCTGGCAAGGTGACGGGCGTAACGACCGCGAAAGGCATCATTGAAGGCCTGGTCGTCGTCGATGCAGCCGGTGCATGGACGCGACAGGTAGCGGAGGCAAGCGGAATTCGTGTACCGTTGAAACCCACCCGGCAGCAACTGATCGTCACGGAACCTCTGGATGGCGCGCGCGCCGACCTGCCGATGGTTCGGATCATGGATGCCGCCGTGTATACGCGTCCCTACCAGGGCGGCTTCCTTTGGGGTGTCTACGAGGAAACGCCGCGTTTTTTCGATATGCAATCGCTCGGGGCCAATTTCGACATCAAGGACATGCCCCTCGACATTGAGGTGCTTTGTTCAGCCGCTATTGAAGTGAAGGATCAACTCCCGATCCTGCATACTGCCAAGGTGCGGGAATTTCGCGGTGGCATTCCGACCATGACCGCTGACGGCCATCATATCCTTGGCCCGGCTCCTGGAGCGGCGGGCTTCTATTTTGCAAGCGGATGCAATGTCGCCGGGCTTTCAATCTCGCCAGCCGTCGGAGAGGCACTTGCAACTTGGATTGTCGATGGCAGGCCTCCCATCGATCTATCGCCTATGTCTGTCATGCGCTTCAAAGACCAATTGTGGTCTGAAGCTCAATTGGAGGAGCAAGCCGCATGGCAATACAGGCACTTCTACGGCGCGGTCTGACTTCTCCTGGATCGTGAGAGAGGCGAGTAAAGAGAGTCATCGAACCACTTTTGGAATGACGGCTTCGGGTCCAAAGGCCGGCAGCATGCTGGTCGTGCGCACGTTCCGCTCAGCGCCTTTAATAGACCAAGCGAATAGACCGTGGGCGCAGGGGCTCGACTCTTTGAGATCATTGGTACAGTTGGGTGGGCTCGAACCACCGACCTCCTGTTCCACAGACAGGCGCTCTAACCAACTGAGCTACAACTGCATCCTGGCGAGCCGCGCCTTGGGACGCCCTCAGGTAAGGGCCGGTGCCGAGGGGGGCTGGACGGGGCGGAAACTAGGTGCAACCGGCGTTTTTGGCAAGGCCGCAAAACCCGATATTTGGCCCTCTCCGAGGCGAGATCGGCTGGGCGTCCCTCACCGCTCCCCAGCGGGGAGAGGTCGGATTGCTTTGGCGCGCAAGTGCGCGCCCTGAGCAATCCGGGTGAGGGGCCGCGTCCCGCAGTGAGACCTGATCCCCTCGCCCGGATCGCAACTTCGATGCGATCCGACCTCTCCCTTTGGGAGAGGTGGTCCGAATTCTTGGCGCAGGTCGATTAAACCCAGGCCGCATCACCCGCAGCGTCGTTTCCAAAGAAAAACCCGGGACTTTCGGCCCGGGTTTCTCAATCACTTCAAGTCCGGTCCGCCTCAGGCGGCGGGCTTGTAGAACTTCTCGGCGCTGGCCTTGATCGGCTCGGCGGTCTCGGCGGCGACGCGCTGGCTGAGCTCGATCAACTCCTTGGCCTGCGACTGCAAGGTCTCGAACTGCTTGCGGGTATGGCCGGTCCACAGCTCCAGCACTTCGGCCGGCGACTTGAGGCCGAACAGCTGCTGGGCAAAGTCCAGCTGGGCGCTGGTGTTGGCCTTCATGAACTCCACCAGCTTGGCGGTGTACTCGCTCGCGCCCTTGCTGGCGGAGGTGAACACGGCTTCCACGGTGCCGTTGTGGGTTTCGGCGGCGTCCTTGAACTTGGCGTAGTTCTCGCGGACCTGCGACACGCCCTTTTCGGCGAACGCACGCATCTGCTCGGGAACCTCGAACGGAATGATCGAGGCAGAAAACGGATCAGTCGCACCTGTCATGTTGTCCCTCACGCTAAATGAAAAAATGGAGTGAGCCTTCTGGCGCGCCCGCCGGCCCCAATTTGGGCCCTCGCATTCAGCGGGTACGAAGACTGGAAACGCGAAACAAATGAGATGGCTCGCCCAGCGCCTAGGACTATGGCAGCCCATCGTGTCAACATTGTGCATTGCACTGTGCCAGGAGGGTGCGTTGCGAGAATTTAATCCCGCAGGATGAAGTTCCCGATTGGGAAACCGGTGGTTGAGTAGCTGGGTGCGTTGTTGGTTAGCCAGAGAGATCCACTCTCTCGTTCCCTCGCCCTGGAGGGGCAGGAGGAGTCCCATTCGGGGACTTTTCCGGAGGGCATCGGCTTGGGTGCAGCATCAACAGTTGGCACCTTTTCCTGGGCTACCCCCCTCCCTAGCCCTCCCCACAAGGGGGGAGGGAACGGGACTTCGTCGTAGCAACGAGGAGTCTCTTCCGCCAACCGGGATGATGAGGGTCGTGCCGCGAATCCCTTGGATGCAACGGCGTTGCGGCTTGCGGGGTCGGCTGGATTAAGGTTATCGCGGCTTTGGGCCGTGTGCGAAGGGCCGCAGCCGTGGACCTGCCCGCGGGCGCAGGCGATACTAACCCCTTCTTAAGGCTGTCATTCGCGGCAGCCGCCTTAACGCGATGCTGACAAGCGAGACTTAAAGCCGGTCGGATGAAGAGTTCGGATTTCCAGTTGCGAGGCGTGGGCGATCCCCGGCTGGCCGTGCACGCGACCTCTCCGCTGCCCGCCTGGCTCTGGTCGATCGACGGCACGCGCGTGCTCTGGGCCAATCCGGTCGGCGCAAAACTGTTCGGCGCGGCCCATGCCACAGCCCTCGCGGACAGGACGTTCGGCCCGGCGGACAGCCACCGCCGCCAGGTCGCCCGGCTCGCCCGCAGCCTGCCGCCGACCGGCACTGTGCGGCTCGAACGGCTGCGCGGCTTCGGCGCCCGGCTCGGCATGCTGATGACCTGCGCCTGCGCCCGCCTCCACTTCGCCGATGGCAGCCATGGCGTGCTTGTCGCCGCGATGGACCCGTCGCTGAGCAGCATGCCGCTGCTCGAGCGGCTGCTTCGTCTCGTCGACGGCGCCAAGGTGCCGATGGCCGCGTTCGCGCCTGACGGCCTGTTCGTCGGCGCCAGCGAGGCCGCCCGTTCTCTGCTCGGCTTTCGCGATCTCGGCGAAGCGGGCCTCGACCGGGCCCGCAGCGAAGCGCTGACCTGCGGCCGCGCCGCGACGCCGATCGGAATCGGCCAGATGGTGCTGCAACGGGTCGGCACGGGCGCCGATATCGGCCTTATCGCGCTGATCGAGCCCACCGCCGCGCAACAGGCGCCCGCAGCATGGGCGCCGGAGAATACGACGGAAGCCACAGCCGAAGCCCCGGTCGAAGCGGCGCAGCAGGACGCCGAGATGACGAACGAGCCGTCATCGCTGGATGCGGAGGCCGGGATCGCATTGTTCGACGCCTTCGCTGAGCCGATCGAAACATCCGACATAGCCGCGACGACGACGCCCGCGCCCGAACCGGCCGTGAGCGAAGCGGCCGTGGACGCCGTGCAAGAACCGGCGCCCGAGCAGACCGCGGAGGCCGCGGCCAAAACTCCGGTTGAAAACTGCGCCCAGGCCATTGTGTCGCCGCGGCCGGCGCCGATCACTATCGGCATGGTCGAGCCGCCGCCGGGCCACGAGAAGACGCCCGCACCGCGTCAGCATCCGCTGCGCTTCCTCTGGCAGATGGATGCCGAGGGACGCTTTGTGCTTCGCTCCGACGAATTCATCCGTCTCATCGGTCCGCACACCGCCGCCCGCTTCGGCCGCCGCTGGCGCGAGATCGCCGCGGAATTTGCGCTCGATCCCGACGGGCGCATCGCAGAGGCGCTCGAGAGCCACGACACCTGGGCCGGCATCACCGTGAACTGGCCCGCCGATGGCGGCGAGCATCTTCCGGTCGAGCTCGCGGGCCTGCCGATCTACGATCGGGAGCGCAACTTCGCCGGCTTCAAGGGCTTTGGCGTCTGCCGCGATCTCGATGGCCTCAACCGGCTCGAGGCGCTCCGCCGCTTCGAGCTGCTGGCCGAAGCGCCGGCGCAGCACGGCCTGTCCGCCGAAAGCGTCGAGCCGGAGGCCGAGGCAGCGACGCCGCCTCCGCCGATCGCGCCGCCTGCGCCCGAGCCTGAAGCCGAACTGCCGGACCCCACACCCGACGCGAATTCACATCCAACCGATCCGGAAACGCCAGTGGAAACGCCGCCTCCAAACGTCGTGCCGTTCCGCCCGCATGGCGATGCACGCTCGCCGACGCTGACGCCGGTCGAGAACAGCGCGTTCAACGAGCTCGCCCGGCAATTGTCCGAGCGGCTCGAGCGCGACCGCGAGACGATTGCCGCCGACACGTCTGAGCCGCCGGCCGCCGAATTCGCGCCCGAACCACCCGCGCCGGAGCCCGAGGCGCCGCAGGCTGCGGCCGAATGGCTGACCGAGCCGGCGCCGCCGGCACGCGGCGAGCCCGTGCGCGACCGCGCGCTGCTCGACCTATTGCCGACCGGCATCCTGATCTATCGCCTCGACCGCCTGCTCTACGCCAACCCCGCCTTCCTCGCGCGCATGGGCTACGCAAACCTGAGCGCGCTGGAGGATGCCGGCGGGCTGGACGCGCTCTATGTCGAGCCGGGCGTCTCCACGGCCAGCAGCACGTCGCAAGCAGGCACGCCGGTGACGATCAGCGCGGCCATCGCGAACGGCGAAGAGCCGCTTGCGACCACGGAAGCGCATCTGCACACGATCGACTGGGACGGCGAGAGCGCGCATGCGCTGATCTGCGCGCTGCCGCAGGCCGCGCCAATGGTCGCCGCGCCCGATATCGCCGAGACGATTGTCTCCGAATCCTTGCCCTTTGCGCCCGAGCTCGAGCCCGCGGCCGGCGATGCCGACGCCGAGGATCTCGCCGCGATCCTGGACACCACGGCCGAGGGCATCGTGATGTTCGATGCCGAGGGCAACATCCACGCCTGCAACCGCAGCGCCGAGGCGCTGTTCGGCTATGACGGCGAAGCCCTGCTCGAGCAGAATCTGGCGACGCTGTTCGCCCCTGAGAGCCAGCAGATCGTCGCCGACTATCTCGAAAGCCTGAAGAGCCAGAACATTGCGAGCCTGCTCGACCACGGCCGCGAGGTGCTGGGCCGCGAGAAGAAGGGCGGCGTCATTCCGCTCGCGATGATCATGGGCCGCACACGGCCGGACGGCCCGAACTTCTTCGCCGTGTTCCGCGATCTCTCCCAGAGCAAGAAGGGCGAGAGCGAGCTGACGCGGGCCCGCCGTCTCGCCGACGGCGCAGCGACGGCCAAAGCCGACATGCTGGCGCGGATCAGCCACGAGATCCGCACCCCGCTCAACGCCATCATCGGCTTCGCCGAGGTGATGATCTCCGAGCGTTTCGGCGCACTCGGCAACGAGCGCTACGGCGAATACATGAAGGACATCCGCGCCTCCGGCGAGCGCGTCATCGCGATCATCGACGATCTCTTGGAGCTGTCGCGGATCGAGACCGGCAAGCTCGACCTCAACTTCGCCAACCTCAATCTCAACGACCTCGTCGAGGCCTGCGTCGTGGTGATGCAGCCGCAGGCCAATCGCGAGCGCATCATCATCCGCACCTCGCTGGCGCATGCGCTGCCGCAGGTCACGGTGGATGCGCGCGCGATGCGGCAGATCACCGTAAACCTGATCTCGAACTCGATCCGGCTTGCGAGCGCCGGCGGCCAGGTCATCGTCTCGACCGCGCTGACCGATCGCGGCGAGATCGCGCTGCGCATCCGCGACACCGGCCATGGCCTCAGCGAACGCGAAGTCGCCGCCGCGATGGAGCCGTTCCGCACCCCGCCGCCAGGCGACGCCGCGGACAGCTCCGCGCTCAGCCTATCGCTGACCAAGGCGCTGGTCGAAGCCAACCGCGCCCAGTTCAACATCAAGAACGCGGGCAATTCCGGCACGCTGATCGAGGTGGTGTTCGCACCGGCGCTGGCGAAGGCGTGAGTGAGCATTTTGCGGAGGGTCGGTCCCAACGGACCGGCCCTCCTTCACGCCGCTCTCAACGCTTGGCCGGCGGGCCGCTCTTGTTGCCCGGCAAGCCCTTAATGTTCGAGGTATCCTGCTGCTGGACGGTCGGGTTTTGCGAGTTCGAGCCAACCGTTCCGGTGCGAGCGGGAGGACCGTTCTTGTTGCCGGGAGCCCCAGCGATACCCGTCCCCGAGTTCTGCGCGCTGGGGACGTTGGCGACACCGCTGCTGCTGTCCGTGCGCGTGTGATCTCCCGGCGCGGTCGCGGCCGAGCCCGGCTTGTCCTGCGCTCCAACGTAGCCCGAGGCGCCGGAATTCTGCGTCTTGAGGCCTTTGTCCGCTTCGCTCTGCACGTTCTGGTTAGGTGTTGCCTGCTGCGCGATTGCGGGCCCCGCCATCAGCGGGGCCGCGATAAGGATGGCTGCCATTGTCGTTCGCATGAGCGTTTCTCCTCCGCTTGCCCCTTCGCGCGTAAACGCCCGACACCGCGAAGATTTCCAAACCAGCCGGAATAAAGCCTTCGGTTGCAGGAACCAGGTCTGCCGTGCTGTCGCTCAAACGAAAGGGCACGGCGCTTGTCGCGCCGTGCCCTACACAATCCTTGCGGTGGTCTCAGTGATAGATCTCGAACAGGCCGGCGCCGCCCTGGCCGCCGCCGATGCACATCGTCACCACGCCCCACTTGGCCTTGCGGCGTGCGCCTTCCTGGAGCAGATGGCCGGTGAGCCGCGCGCCGGTCATGCCAAAGGGATGCCCGATCGCGATCGAGCCGCCGTTGACGTTGTACTTGGCGGGATCGATGCCGAGCTTGTCGCGGCAATACAGGCACTGGCTGGCGAAGGCCTCGTTGAGCTCCCATAGATCGATGTCGTCGATCTTGAGCCCGGTGCGCTTCAAGAGCTTCGGAATCGCGAACACGGGGCCGATGCCCATCTCGTCGGGCTCGCAGCCCGCGGTCGCCCAGGCGACGAAGCGCCCGAGCGGCTTGAGGCCGCGCTTCTCGGCGTCCCTGGCTTCCATCAGCACCACGGCGGCGGCGCCGTCGGAGAGCTGGCTGGCATTGCCGGCGGTGACGTATTTGCCGGGGCCCTTCACCGGCTCGAGCTTGGCAAGGCCCTCCATCGTGGTATCGGGCCGGTTGCACTCGTCGCGATCGACGACGTAATCGACGATCGACTCCGCCTTGGTCTGCTTGTCGACGACCTTCATCTTGGTCTTCATCGGGACGATCTCGTCCTTGAACTTGCCGGCCTGCTGCGCCGCGGCCATGCGGCGCTGCGATTCCAGCGAGAACTCGTCCTGGTATTCGCGGCTGAGCTTGTAGCGTTCGGCGACGATATCGGCGGTGTCGATCATCGCCATGAAGATGTCAGGGGCGACCTTGAGCAGTTCCGGATCGATCGATTCCTTCGGCGAGCCGCCGCCGGGAATCGAGATGCTCTCGACGCCGCCGGCGACGATGCAGTCGGCGCCGTCGGAGCGGATCGAGTTGGCAGCCATCGCGATGGTCTGAAGCCCCGAGGAGCAGAAGCGGTTCACAGAAACGCCGGCGGTGGACTTCGGCAGGCCTGCGAGCAGCGCGGCCTGACGGCCGATGTTCGGCGCGCCATGAGCGCAGTTGCCGAGATAACAGTCCTCGACATAGTCCTTGTCGACGCCGGCGCGCTTCACCGCGTGCTGGATGGCGTGGGCGGCGAGCGACATCGGCGGCGTGATGTTGAACCCGCCGCGGCCGGACTTGGCCAGGCCCGTGCGCGCATAGGAAACGATGACGGCTTCACGCATGTGTTTCTCCCTTGTCGAACGATTTTGAACGGAGCGTCCTTACCGCCATTGGTACACAAAGTTTGGCCGAGGCGGGAGAAATAAAAACGCCGCCTCCGGTGACGGAGGCGGCGTTGTTCCGCGGGTCGGAATATATCTGCGCCGGGACGAAGGATCAGACTCATCAGACTCAAATGGCTGGTGCGAGTCACCTCTCCCCAGCGGGGAGAGGTCGGATTGCCATGGCGCGCAATTGCGCGCCTGAGCCATCCGGGTGAGGGGCCGCAGCATTCGGTGAGAGCCTAACCCCTCACCCGGATCGCATCTTGCGATGCGATCCGACCTCTCCCTACGGGAGAGGTGAAGGATCAGAACGTCAGCGCCTTGGCCTGCTTTACCTGCGGCAGCGCCTGCACCTTGGCGAGCAAATCGGCCGGCACGGCGCCGTCGACCTCGACCAGGGCAATGGCATCGCTGCCGGGCGCGACGCGGCCGAGATGGAAGGTGGCGATGTTGATCTTGGCGTCGCCGAGCAGGCTCGCGAATTTGCCGATGAAGCCCGGCTTGTCCTCGTTGGTGACGTAGATCATCGACTTGCCGAACTCGGCATCGACGCGGATGCCCTTGATGTCGACGAGGCGCGGCTTGCCGTCGGCATAGACGGTGCCCGAAACCGACCGCTCCTGCCGCTCGGTGATGACGGTGACGGTGATCAGGCTCTCATAGTCGCTCTGCGCCGCGCGCACGATCTCGTCCACCACCATGCCGCGCTCCTTGGCGACGACCGGCGCGGACACCACGTTGACCTCGCCCAGCATCGGGCGCAGCAGACCCGACAGCACCGCGGAGGTGATCGCCTTGATCTTCATCTCGGCGACGTGGCCTTCATAGGTGATCTCGACCTTGAGGATGCCACTCTCGGTGAGCTGGCCCGCGAACGAGCCGAGCTTCTCGGCGAGCGCGATGAACGGCTTCAGCTTCGGCGCCTCTTCCGCGGTGATCGAGGGGAAGTTGACCGCGTTCGAGATCGCACCGGTGAGCAGATAGTCCGACATCTGCTCGGCGACCTGGAGCGCGACGTTCTCCTGCGCTTCCGTGGTGGAGGCGCCGAGATGCGGCGTGCAGATCACGTTAGGATGGCCGAACAGCACGTTCTTGGTTGCGGGCTCCTCGACGAAGACATCGAAGGCGGCGCCGGCGATGTGCTTGGAATTGAGCGCATCGACCACCGCCTGCTCGTCGACGAGGCCGCCGCGGGCGCAGTTGATCAGGCGCACGCCCTTCTTCATCTTGGCGATCGCGGCCGCGTCGATGATGTTCCTGGTCTTCTCGGTGAGGGGGGTGTGCAAGGTGATGAAGTCGGCGCGCTTGAGGAGATCGTCGAGCTCGACCTTCTCGACGCCGATGTCCTTGGCGCGCTCCGGCGACAGGAACGGATCGAAGGCGATCACCTTCATGCGCAGGCCGAGCGCGCGATCGGCCACGATCGAGCCGATATTGCCACAGCCGACGACGCCTAACACCTTGCCGGTGATCTCGACGCCCATGAAGCGGTTCTTCTCCCACTTGCCGGCCTGGGTCGAGGCGTCGGCCTGCGGGATCTCGCGAGCGAGCGCCAGCATCAGGGTGATGGCGTGCTCGGCGGTCGTGATCGAATTGCCGAACGGCGTGTTCATCACGATGATGCCCTTGGCCGTGGCGGCGGGAATCTCGACATTGTCGACGCCGATGCCGGCGCGGCCGATCACTTTCAGCCTCGTCGCCTTCTCGATGATCTTGGCGGTCGCCTTGGTCGCGGAGCGGATCGCAAGGCCGTCGTAATTGCCGATGATCTCGGCGAGCTTGTCCTTGTCCTTGCCGAGATTGGGCTGGAAGTCGACTTCGACGCCGCGGTCCTTGAAGATCTGCACGGCGGCGGGCGAGAGCGCGTCGGAAATGAGAACTTTGGGTTTGGTCATGGGTGTGATCCGTGGGTGCGGGCTGCATTTACGGAATCCGCGGGCTTGACCCGCGGAACCATCTCTCTTGATTGATGGATGGCCGGGTCAAGCCCGGCCATGACGAGTTGAGATAACGCGACGAGTGAAACCTGCTCACGCCGCCTTGGGCAGAGCGGCCTTGGTCTCGGCAAAGGCCCAGTCGATCCACTGCGTCAGCAGCTCGACGTCCCTAGCCTCGACGGTGGCGCCGCACCAGATGCGCAGGCCGGCCGGCGCATCGCGGTAATAGGCGAAGTCGTAGCCTGCGCCTTCCTTCTCGACCAGCGCGACCAGCTTCTTGGAGAACTCGGCCTGCGCATCCTCGGAGAGCGAGGTGATCGCGGGATCGGTGAACTTCATGCACACCGAAGTGTTGGAGCGGATCGAAGGATCCTTCGCCAGGAAGTCGATCCAGGGCGTCTTCGCCTTCCAGTCGGCGAGCACCTTGGTATTGGCGTCGGCACGCGCGATCAGCGCCTTGAGGCCGCCGATCGACTTGGCCCAGTTCAGCGCGTCGAGATAATCCTCGACGCAGAGCATCGAGGGCGTGTTGATGGTCTCGCCGACGAAAATACCTTCGTTGATCTTGCCGCCCTTGGTCATGCGAAAGATCTTCGGCAGCGGCCAGGCCGGCTTGTAGGTTTCGAGCCGCTCCACCGCACGCGGCGACAGGATCAGCATGCCGTGGGCGGCTTCGCCGCCGAGCGCCTTCTGCCAGGAGAAGGTGACGACGTCGAGTTTTGCGAAATCGAGCGGCTGCGCGAATGCGGCCGAGGTCGCGTCGCAGATCGTGAGTCCTTCGCGGGTCGCGCTGATCCAGTTCGCGTTCGGCACGCGCACGCCAGACGTGGTCCCATTCCAGGTGAAGACGACGTCGCTCTTGGGATCCACCTTGGAGAGATCGGGGATCTCACCATAGGCTGCGTTCAGCTTGGTGACGTCCTTGAGCTTCAATTCCTTGACGATATCGCTGACCCAGCCTTCGCCGAAGGATTCCCAGGCAAGCGTGGTGACGGGCCGCGCACCAAGCAGCGACCACAGCGCCATCTCGACCGCGCCGGTATCCGAGGCCGGCACGATGCCGATGCGGTAATCGGCGGGGACCTCGAGCACTTCGCGCGTCAGATCGATCGCGAGCTTGAGCTTGGCCTTGCCCACCTTCGCGCGATGCGAGCGGCCGAGGGCTGCGTCCTTGAGATTTTGGGCGTTCCATCCGGGGCGCTTGGCGCAGGGGCCGGAGGAGAAATGCGGCACGTTCGGCCGCGAAGCGGGCTTCGCTACAGTCATGATCTACCCTTCCAGATAGTAAGCCTCCCGTTGGGGGGAGGTGTCCCGCCGCGGCTGATACGGGAATCGGGCAGACCAGTCAAGGAAGTTCCGGCGTCTCACGGCGGAGTGAAGGCGCCTCCGGCGCGAGATCAGGCGAGTCGACGGCAGCGAGCGCATTCAGCAAGTCCGTGGCTTCGCTGATCAATTGCGCGGCTCTGCGGCGGCTGCCGACCTTCAAAATGCATTTGTCATTGGCCTGCACGACGTAGTCGTTGCCGACCTTGATCATCGAATAGCTTGTCATCGAAATCCCCGAACCGACCGAGCTCGGTGTCTGACGCTGCCGTAGCACCGTTCGTTCCTTCATCAATGTGAACGACGGACGGGTAGTTTACCGGCTCTTAACACGAACGAATGCGCGATCCGATTCCGCTGATCGCGCAACGCCTGCGTCACGCTGCGTCAAAAGCGGACAGTCATACCGACATGACTCGCCGTGAAGCCGAGCCGCTTGTAGAAGCGCTGCGCATCGACACGCGTCTGATGCGTCAGCAGTTCGACGAGATTGCAGCCGCGTGCTTTCGCTTCCGCAACCGCCCATTGCACCAACCGCTCGCCGATGCCGCGGCTGCGACAATCGGAAGCAACGCGGACGTCTTCGAGCAAACCGCGCACGCCGCCTTGCGAGCTGATGCCGGGCAGGATCGCGAGTTGCAGGCAGCCGACCACCCTGCCCTCGCTCTCGGCGACCACAAGCGTCAGATTCGGATCGCGCTCGACCCGCGCAAATGCCTCGTAATAGGCGGCGGGCAGCGGATCCTCCACGCGCTCGCGTGCGCGTCCGAGATGATCATCGGCGAGCATTGCAACGATCGCGGCGATGTCGTCGCGGCGCGCGCGGCGAATGGAGACGGCTTCGGCGTTCATGCGCGATGCTCCAGACTCAGCGCGCCGGCGCAAGGCCGAGAAAGGCCTCGGTCTGGTCGATCCAGCGGCGGATGGCCGCAAAGCGGCCGAGATCGAAGCCGCCCTCATGCGCAACGCGGGTATAGGCGAGCAGCGAGACATCCGCGAGCGAAACCGCCTCACCGGCGAGGAAGCGGCTGGCCGCAAGATGCTGCTCCATGCGCTCGAGCGCCGCATAACCGCGCTTGACCTTCTCAGGATCGAGCTCGGAGGCCTGCTTGCCGAGATAGACCAGGAGGAAGCGGCACACCGCGATATAGGGCTCGTGGCTGTACTGCTCCCAGAACAGCCATTCGTCCATCTTGGCAGCGATGAAGGCGTCGCGCGGAACGAGGGCGCTGTCGCGTGCGAGATAGCGGATGATGGCATTGGATTGCGCCAGCGTGCGGCCGTCGTCGAACGCGACGGTCGGCACTTGGCCGGCGCCGTTCATCTTCAGGAATTGCGGCGTGCGCGTCTCGCCCTTGCTCGTGTCGATCTCAACCCACTGATAGGGCAATGCGAGCTTGTCGCAGACCCACTTCACCTTCAGACAATTGCCGGAATTGCTATCGCCGTAGATCTGCATCGCCGCCGTCCCGCTTTTGGGCGACAGAGCATCAGGACGGAAGGAGGCTGTCAACCGCGGCGTGTCGCCGCGTCAGAACTTGTAGCCGAGGCCGGCGCGGACGGTGTTGATGCTGGTGTCGACCTGGGACGTGAAGCGAATGTATTCCCACTCGGCGCGCATGAAGAGACCGCCGACGAGGTTGACGTCTACACCGAGGCCGCCGCTGTAGCCGTAGATCAGATGATTGTGCTGCGCTTCGCTCGCGGAGACCGGCCCCAGCAGAACGCCGGCGGGCGTCACGTAATCCTGAGCACTCACCGTGCGAACGATATCCGCGTTGCCGAGCGCGAGCCCGCCGAACACGTAGGGCAGGAAGCAGCCCCACGCGTAACCGGCCCTGCCGCGAAACGTTGCCATGTCCTTGATCGCGATCGAGGCCGTCGAACTCGCAGTCACGCTGTGCACGTTGCCGTCGGACAGCTGGAGGCTACGTGCTTCGCTGGCGGTGGTCGATCCTCCGAACTTACCGTGCAGGTAACTGGCTTCCAGGCCGATCACGACATCGTCCCACTGCCCATTGTAGCCCGCGAAAGCACCGTATCCACTGCTGCGCTGAGAGGCCTTTCCGAGGCCGAGATTCCATTGCGAGACCTGCATCTCCTGTTCGATCAGGGTGTCCGCGAGCAGCGCGGCCATCATATTGCTGGTCGACCCGTTGAAATTTTCGTCGGACGAGCCATAGCCGCCCTGGCCTCCGACATAGAAGCCCTGCCAGTTGACGCCGGATCTCGTCAGGCCGTCGGTGAAGCTGCCGCGCAGGATCGGCAGGTCCGGCATGTCGGCCGCATTTGCGGCGGACACCGTCCCCAACATCGCCGCCGCCACCATCAGCCTACGCATCGCAACGCTCCATGGACTCGAACAGTTGCGATGATCATCCCCTGTTAACCTTAACCAATGGTTGCGTCCGCCACGTTCGTCGCTGCTGCGCCATGAAAAATCCGCAAAGCAAAACGGCGCGGGCTGACCCCGCGCCGTTAAGAGACTTTAACCGATGAGGCTGCCGATCAGCCCTTGGTGACCAGCGGCGGCGCGTAGACCGGCGGGCTGTTGAGATCCCAGCGCACGCCGAGCTTGACGTCGTGCGAGGTGAGCTCCCTGATCTTGATAGAGGTCGGACCGGAGGCACTGTTGTCGAACAAGCGGTAGTTGCCAGGCGCCGCGTCGCCGAGGTTCATGTAGCTGTAGGCCAGTTCGACGGTGAACCCGGGATTGACCTTGTAGGCGAGACCGGCGTGAGCGGCCCAGGCGAAGTTCCACTTTCCGCTGTCTGCGAAGTAGGCGACGCTGTTGCTCGGAGTCGGGGTCAGCGCGGCGCTATAAGAAACGCCGTCGTCACGGAAGCCACTGATCTTGTTGTAGGAGCCGCCAACACCGGCGCCAATGAACGGGGTGATGCACCACCAGGTGCCGAGATCGACATAGGCATTCGCCATGACGACCCACTCGGACTTGCTCCCGCTGTAATTGTTTGTGCCGACGAAGCCGGGTCCAATGACGTTGTCCGCACCGTGCAGGTTAGCCTTGCCCCGGTACTGGCCGATCACGTCCGCACGGAACCAATTGTTGAAGCGATAGCCGACGCCGAGATCGAACAGTGGCGAAGAGTCGAAGCCGAGTCCCTCAGTCGACTTCTGATACCCAGCCGGCAGCGCGCTATCGATGCGCTTGGCACTCTGGTTGGTCATGCCAATATCACCGCGCAGATACCAGCCGCCGAAATCGGCGGGCGGGGCCGGCGGCGCGTACATCGGAGGGGGCGCCGCGATCGGCATATCGGCGGCGAATGCCATCGACGAGATCAGGGTTGCCGCACCCGCGGCGAGGAGAGACTTAACGCTACGCATTGGCTTCGTCCTTATGGCCGGTGAGGCAAAATGCAGCCGCCCCACGTTCTGGAAACTCACGGGAGGACGATGGCACCAAATGTTTAAGCGCCGCTTAACCCTAATTTTTAAGGTTGATTTTTTCTGACAGTACACGCGCGCGCCGCGCCAGCGTTGCAAAAAAGCAGCGCCAAATGCGACTTCCTTCGCCGCATTCCCTAACGATGTGTGAAACCGCAAGGCGGCAAGAGAGGATGTGTTAACGCGCGTGCCGCGGCAGCCTGGGTAGGAACACTGCAAGCAGGCCGATCGCCGGCAGAAAAGCGCAGACCTGATAGACGAAAGCGATCGAGGTGTGGTCGGCGAGCTTGCCGAGCACGGCCGCGCCCAGCCCACCGATGCCGAAGGCGACACCGAAGAACACGCCGGAGATCATGCCGAAGCGATGCGGCACCAGTTCCTGCGCGAACACGATGATCGATGACGTCGTCGAGGAGATGATCAGGCCGATGACGACGCTGAGCACCGCGCTCGCATAGAGGCCGGCATAGGGCAGCGCCAGCGTGAACGGCAGCGCGCCGAGGATCGAGATCCAGATCACGATCTTGCGGCCGAAGCGGTCGCCCAAGGGACCGCCGAGAAACGCACCCACGGCGTTCGCCGCCAGGAAGATGAAGAGATAGATCTGCGCAGCCTGCGTCGACACGCCGAAGCGGTCGATCAGGTAGAAGATGTAATAGCTCGACAGGCTCGATACGTAGAGCTGCTTGGAGAACAAGAGCGCGACCAGCACGAGCAGCGCGACCGCGACGCGGCGCGAGCTCGGACCACCCGGCTGGCTGTGAACGGGGGCTGCCTTCTTCGCCGTGATCTGCGGCGCGTACCAGCGGCCGATGCGCCACAGGATGAGGATCGCGAGGAAGGCGATCGAAGAGAACCAGGCGATGCTGCCCTGCCCGAACGGCACGACGATGAGCGCGGCCAGCACCGGTCCCATCGAGGTGCCGAAACTGCCGCCGAGCTGGAACACGGATTGCGCAAAGCCGTAGCGGCCGCCGGAGGCGAGCCGCGCGATGCGCGCCGACTCCGGGTGAAACACCGCCGAGCCGAGACCGACCAGCGCGGCGGCGACGAGAATGACGAGGTATTGATGCGCGGCGCTGAGCAGCAAGAGGCCGAAGAAGGTCGAGGCCATGCCGATCGCCAGCGAATAGGGCTGCGCCTTCTTGTCGGTGTAGTGCCCGACCACCGGCTGGAGCAGCGAGGCCGTGAACTGGAAGGCCAGCGTGATCATGCCGATCTGCGCGAAATCGAGCGCATAGGTGTCCTTCAGGATCGGATACACCGAGGCGATCAGCGACTGCATGGTGTCGTTGAGGAAGTGCGAGACGCTGATGCCGGCGAGCACCACGTAGACCGGCCCTGGCGCTTTGGCGGGCGCCACGTCGTTGACGACGACGGGCTCGGTCAGTGTTTCCTCTGAGACGACGACAGGCTTGTTCAATGCAGCAATCCCGGCGCGGCAGATTGCCGCGACCTCTTAGGTACGATGCAAGCGGCAGTAGAACCAGCGTCAACGGCAAATAGCTGGGATGCGCGGGTCTTACCCTCTCCCCTTGTGGGAGAGGGTGGATCGCCGCGTCAGCGGCGAGACGGGTGAGGGGTCTGCCTCC
The DNA here is from genome assembly GCF_023074095.1 of Bradyrhizobium sp. 137. Classification (NCBI taxonomy): domain Bacteria; kingdom Pseudomonadati; phylum Pseudomonadota; class Alphaproteobacteria; order Hyphomicrobiales; family Nitrobacteraceae; genus Bradyrhizobium; species Bradyrhizobium sp. 137. Next base: position 268,763 of record NZ_JADPKU010000044.1, on the reverse strand, counting down.
GCGAGTCTCTCTAGCAGTTGGGGGCGAGGATAGAACCCATCATCCGGCGCTTCGCGCCACCTTCTCCCACAAGGGGAGAAGGAAGAGCCCTTACGCCGCCGCCTGGCCCAGCGCGGAGACGATAGTGTCGACGACGTCCTCGACCAGGATGCGGTCCTCGCCCTCGCCCATGACGCGGATCACGGGCTCGGTGCCGGAGGAGCGGATCAGGAGGCGGCCGTGGCCGTTGAGGCGCTTCTCGCCGTCGGAGATCGCCGACTTGACGTCGGAATCGTCGAGCGGCTTGCCGCCCTTGTGGCGGACGTTCTTCAGGATCTGCGGCAGCGGATCGAAGCGGTGGCAGACTTCGGAGACGGGGCGGCGCAGCTTCTGCACCACCGCCAGCACCTGCAGGGCCGCAACGAAGCCGTCGCCGGTGGTCGCGTAGTCGGACAGGATGATGTGGCCGGACTGCTCCCCGCCGAGATTGTAGCCGCCGTTCAGCATCTGCTCGAGCACGTAGCGGTCGCCGACCGGCGTGCGGACGAGATCGAGCCCCTGCCCGTTGAGGAAGCGCTCGAGGCCGAGATTGGACATCACGGTGGCGACGATGCCCGGCCGCGACAGCCGGCCGTCCTCCTTCCAGCTTTGCGCGATCACCGCGAGCAGCTGGTCGCCGTCGACCAGATGGCCGCGCTCGTCGACCAGGATGACGCGATCGGCGTCACCGTCGAGCGCAATGCCGATGTCGGCGCGCATCTCGCGCACTTTCTTCGACAAGGCTTCCGGCGAGGTGGAGCCGCATTCCTTGTTGATGTTGAAGCCGTCGGGCTCGACGCCGATCGGCACCACATCCGCACCCAATTCCCATAGCGCTTCCGGCACCACCTTGTAGGCGGCGCCATTGGCGCAATCGATCACAACGCGCAGGCCGTCGAGCGACAGATCGCGCGGCAGCGTGCGCTTGGCGAATTCGATGTAGCGGTCATGCACGCCGTCGATGCGGCGGGCGCGCCCCAGGCTCGCGCTCTGTGCGAGACGCTTGTCGAGGGATTCATCGAGCAGCTGCTCGATCTGCCTCTCGACGTCGTCGGAGAGCTTGAAGCCCTGCGGGCCGAACAGCTTGATGCCGTTGTCCTCGAACAGATTGTGCGAAGCCGAAATCATGACGCCGAGATCGGCCCGCATGGATTTGGTCAGCATCGCGACCGCCGGTGTCGGCATCGGGCCGACTAGCAGCACGTCCATGCCGACCGAAGTGAAGCCCGCGACCATCGCGTATTCGATCATGTAGCCGGACAGGCGGGTGTCCTTGCCGATCACGACTCGATGGCGATGGTCACCGCGCTGAAACGCAAGCCCTGCGGCTTGGCCGACCTTGAGCGCGAGCTCCGGCGTGATCAGTCCGTTGGCGCGGCCCCGAATCCCGTCCGTCCCGAAATATTTGCGGCTCATATCGTCCCCCAGGCAACAACCAGGGACCCCTCTACAACCACGGGCTGCCCGAAAGGGCCCCGCATCCCTGATTTGCCGAGCACTTATAAAGCCATCGCGGCTAAGTTGGCTTCAAAAAATATGATAAATCATTACGGAACCGGGCACGCCGCTGCCCTGATAACGTATTGTTAACATTATATTTCCGAACTGGGAAGCCGGAACGGGAACGGAACCTGTCCCTAGCCGGTGCGCTTCACATGCCCGTCCCCGCGGCTCGGCGGCGGCTGGGTGACATTGACGGGATCGGAGGCGGGAAAGGTCTCTTCCAGACCTTCTTCCAGCGCTTCCCCGAGGGCGCGCTTCTCCTTGGTCTCTTCCGGCGAAGGTCCGGCGTGCGGCCTCGTCATGGCGCCCTCCTGCAAAACGGTCTGGCAAACGATTTGGCTGTGCATCCAACCATGCTAGATGACCCCGAAATCATCCGATGCAAGACGGGCCGGGGAAACGATCATGAAGCACATCACCTGTATCGACGATCTCCGTGCGCTGCATAAGCGCCGCGTGCCGAAGGCGTTCTTCGATTATTGCGACCGCGGCTCCTATGCCGAGGAGACGCTGCGCGCCAACCGCGAGGACATGCAGGCGATCAAGTTCCGCCAGCGCATCCTGGTCGACGTCTCCAAACGCGACACCTCGACCACAATCCTCGGCGAGCCCTCGACCATGCCGCTGATCCTCGCGCCCGTCGGCCTGCTCGGCATGCAGCATGGCGACGGCGAGATCCATGCCTGCCGCGCCGCGCAGGCCGCCGGTATCCCGTTCACGCAATCGACGATGTCGATCTGCTCGATCGAGGACATCGCCGCCAATGTCGAGAAGCCGTTCTGGTTCCAGCTCTATGTCATGAAGGACCGCGGCTTCATCAAGGACTTGATCCAGCGCGCCATCGCAGCGAAGTGCAGCGCGCTGGTGCTGACCGTCGATCTTCAGGTGATCGGCCAGCGCCACGCCGACATCAAGAACGGCATGACGGTACCGCCGGAATGGTCGCTATCGAAATTGCTGGATTTCGCCAGCAAGCCGGCCTGGGTTTCCGGCGTGCTGCAAGGCAAGCGCCGCACGTTCGGCAACATCGCCGGCCACGTGAAGAACACCGAGGATCTCAACCGCCTCGCCGAATGGACCGCGTCGCAGTTCGACACCTCGCTGAACTGGAAGGACGTCGAGTGGGTCCGCAGCATCTGGCCTGGCAAGCTCATCCTTAAGGGCATTTTGGACGTCGAGGATGCCGAGGAAGCCGCCAAGACCGGCGCGCAGGCCCTGGTCGTCTCCAACCATGGCGGCCGGCAGCTCGACGGCGCGCCGTCATCGATCGAGGTGCTGCCCGAGATTGCGGACGCGGTCGGCGAGAAGATGGAGATCATGTTCGACGGCGGCATCCGCTCCGGCCAGGACGTGATGCGCGCGCTCGCGCTCGGCGCCAAGTCCTGCATGATCGGCCGCGCCTATGCCTATGGCCTGGGGGCTGGCGGCCAGGCCGGCGTCGCCAAGGCGATCGACATCATCCAGAAGGAGCTGCTCACCACCATGGGCCTGTGCGGCGTCAACCGGATCGACGAGATCGACGATCATATCATTGCGGCAGCACCGTAGCGTCTTGGGTGGGCAGGGCGCTTGTCCACCGTAGCTCGACGAGCGAAGGCGGAAGCGTGGCGACCTTCGTTCCAAGTTGAGAGAAGACGTGGGCACGGCGCGAGCGCGCCTTTGCCCCTTGCTCGGCGAGATGCAGCAACACTAACAGCCTCGTCCCGGCGGAGGCGACCGCTCTCCCCTCACATTGGCGGCGTGAGGCCGTCGCGGCCGACGCTGACGCGGTTGGTCTCGAAAGAGCCGTCCGGCAATTGCTTCATGAAGGCGATGACCTTGGCACCGGTCTTCAGATCGGATTTGTCGCCGGGCACCAAGGTCACCACCGGGGTGTTGTCGGGAACGAACACCTTCTTCTCGCCGTCCTTGTACTTGACCAGCAGCGTGTGGCCGTCATTGCCGACCACGCTCTCGGCGACCGTCGCATTGGTCATGCTGGAGTTGGGCTTGAGGTCCCAGGGCCGCGAGCCCTCGCCGGTGCCGCGCATGCTCTCCGGAAACACGTGGACCTCGACCGCGTTCTGGCCGCCATCCGGCCCCGGCACGGTGGTGGCGCCGATGAACGAACCGGGCTTGATGTCGGCGAGTGAGATCTTGGTGATGCCCGAGACGTTCACATCAGCGGCGATGTGAAGCTTGAAATCTTCGCCGCTGCGCGACTTGACCTGCATGGTGTCGCCATTGACGTTCTCGATCGTGCCGCGCACACGCGTCGGCACCGGCGCTTTTTGGGCGGTGGCGCAGTAGGTCGAGAGGGTCACCATCGCGATGGCGAGAAGTGGACGTGTGAAAGTTGCGCGTTGAACAGACATGGCGGTCTCCGGTTGTCCCCACGGAGATAGAACTCCGGAACAGCCGCGCCATTCTCTCAAGTCTTTGTGAGATCGGCCTCGACCAGCGCGCGCAGCTCGGTGGTGACTTCAGGACGCCGGCCGAACCACAGCTCGAAGCCGCGCACCGCCTGGTGCAGCAACATGCCGAGCCCGTCGGCGGTCTTCAGCCCGTGCGCTTTGGCTGCCGCAAGCAGCGGCGTCACCAGCGGGACATAAACGAGATCGGCGACCACCGCCGCCTCCGGCAGGCGCGCCACATCGATATCGAGCGGAGGCTGGCCGTGCATGCCGAGCGAGGTCGTGTTCACGAGAAGTTTTGCACGCGGCAGCACGTCGTTGATGCTGTCCCATGTCACAGGATGCACCTTTGGCCCAAAGAGACTTGCCAGCGTCTCCGCCCGCGCGATGGTGCGATTGGCGAGATGGATGCGCTTGATGCCTTGCTCACGCAGGCCGAACACGACCGCGCGCGAGGAGCCGCCAGCCCCGAGGACCAGCGCCTCCTCAGCCGCATTCCAGCCGGGCGCGCTGGCGTCGAGATTGCCGATGAAGCCTTCGACGTCGGTATTGGTCGCGTGCAGCTCGCCGTCTTCGAACCACAGCGTATTGGCGGCACCCACAGCCGTTGCGCGCGCATCGGGTTTCGACAGCGCCAGCACGTCCTCCTTGTGCGGGATGGTGACGTTGGCGCCAACGAAGCCGCGCAGCGACAGCCGCAGCACGAAGTCACGCAAATCCTCGGGCGGGACAGCCTCGATGACGTAGCCGCCCTCGATCCCGAGCGTGCGCAGCCAGTAATGATGAATCAGCGGCGATCGCGAATGCGCCGCCGGCCATCCGATCAGACAAGCGGCGGGAGCCCTGGTCACGGTCGTCCTTCCCTCAAGCGATATGGAAGGCGATCCATTTCGCGTCCCGACGGCTCTGTCAAGCGCACGAGCGCCGCATCGCCACGGCGCCGTCAGCTCGCAGCAGCCTCATCGGCTGCAGAGCTCTTGATGTCAGCAATGGCGCGCTCGAGGCTCTGGCGATAGCGCGCGCGGGGCGGCGTCACGCCATGGGTGAGCAGCGCGCGGCGAACCGCTGGCGAGGCGCCCGTGATGAACAGCCTGATGCCCTGGCGATGAGCCCTCGCGGCGACGCGCCCGAGCACGTTCGCCGCGGTGGAGTCCAGGAACGGCACCGCGGCGAAATCGACCACGAAGGCCTTGCGCCGGTCGGCGATGCCGTCGAGCACGCTTCCGATCGCAGAGGCGGCGCCGAAGAAGAACGCGCCGGTGATGCGATAGACCAGCACGTCGCGGTCCACCGCAAGCGCGGGGTCGTAGGGAATGCGCGAACCGTTGCCGTCGTCGGGACGATCGGCGGCCACGAGCGGCGTGCGCTCCTCGATGCCCGTCGTCTCCGCCATGCGGTGGATGAACAGCACCGCGCCGAGCGCGAAGCCGACCAGAATGCCTTCGGTGAGATCGCGAAAGATCGTGAGCAGGAAGGTCGCGAGCAGCACGACGGCATCGCCCCATGACGAGCGCAGCAGCGTCGCGAATTCGTGCTTCTCCGCCATGGTCCAGGCCACGACCACGAGCACGGAGGCGAGCGCAGCCAGCGGAATGTAGCTTGCGAGCGGCGCCGCGATCAGCATGAACAACAGCAGGAAGAACGCGTGCAGCATCCCCGCGAGCGGCCCGCGCGCGCCAGCGCGGATATTGGTCGCGGTGCGCGCGATCAGGCCGGTGACGCAGATGCCGCCGAACAGCGCCGAGCCGATATTGGCGGCGCCTTGCGCCACCAGCTCGCAATTGGAACGGTGGCGGCGTCCGGTCATGCCGTCGGCCACCACTGCCGATAGCAGCGATTCGATCGCCGCCAGCAGCGCGAACGCAATCGCATCCGGCAGCACGGCCCTTGCCTTCTCAAGCGAGAAGGCGGGCAGCGCTGGCGACGGCAGCTCGCGCGGAATGCCGCCGAAGCGCGAGCCGATGGTCTCGACCGGCAGCGACAATACGGCAGTTGCGACCGCCGCAAACACGACCGCGATCAGGATGCCGGGCCAGGACGGCCGCCAGCGACGCAACACGCCAATGATGACGATGCTGACGATCGCGACCGCGACGGCGGCTGGATTGACGGTGTTGAGGCCGCCGGCGAGCGCAACGAGTTTCGGGACGAATTCGCTGGGCTCTTTTCCCGCAAGCGTGATGCCGCCGAGATCGCGGAGCTGGCTCGCAAAGATGATGACGGCGATGCCGGCAGTGAAGCCGACGGTTACGGGATAGGGAATGAACTTGATGTAGGTGCCGACCCGCAACAGGCCCGCCGTGACCAGGAACAGCCCCGCCATCAGGGTGGCGAGGATGACGCCCTCGACGCCGTGCCGCTCGGCCGTCACCGCAACCAGGACGATGAAAGCGCCCGCGGGTCCGCCGATCTGGAAACGGCTGCCGCCGAGCAGCGACACGATGAAGCCGCCGATAACGGCGGTGTAGAGGCCGCGATCCGGTGTCACGCCCGATGCGATCGCGATCGCCATCGACAGCGGCAACGCCACGATCGCGACCGTGAGGCCGGCGAAGACGTCGGCGCGAAAGTCCGCGGCGCCGTATCCCTCACGCCAGACGGTGACGAGCTTTGGCAAGTATAATTCGGCAAAAGTCGGCCGGCGAAGCTGATGCAGTCTGCCCGCGTGATCGCTTGTGATGCTCATGCCCCACGATGCTCCGAAGCATCGTGCGTCCCGTGTTGCCGAGGTGCGACGATGCGCTAGCCCATCCTGATCCCGAGCATGATCAACGCCCGATCATGCCCCCACCCGCCGCGGCGGCCCCGGCTGCTTGAGGCGAACGCCGCGCCCGCCGCTGTCGCTGCGGGCCTGCTCGCCGATCAGCTCGACGCCCGCCCGATCGAACGCCTCGACCACCTTGATCAGGGTCTCGACCACGCCGCGAACATTGCCGGTGCTGGCTTCCATCCGCTGGATGGTCGGCAGCGAAACGCCCGCGAGTTCGGCCAGGGTTTTCTGGTCAATGCCGAGCAGCGCGCGCGCTGCCCGCATCTGGAACGACGTGATCACCGTGGCCTCACGTATCAGAATCTATAAATGATATCTGGAGCATATACAATGATGCAAAATACATCATTCGGGGCCAACCGCAAGGGTTTCATGGGCTGCCCATGTCTGTCTCTCTGCAATCAATAAAGGTTGACAAGCCAGCGTCTCCCCTCGCCCTCTCCGCGCAAGGGCGGGGAGAGGGTAAGGGGACTGTGCTTCCCCAATAGATCACGCCGCGTGCTGATGAGCGGCGATGATCTGGTCGGCGGCGCGGCCGGTCACTTCGGCCATGTGGTCGAACTGGCGGGTGAAGCTGCCGGCGCCGGCGGTGGCCGAGCGCAGCTCGACGATCAGCTCACCGATCTCGGCTTCCGGCATCATGGCGCGGACGCAGTCCCAGCCGCTCCAGCCGTCTCGGGTGTCGAAGCCGAGGATCTGGCCACGCCGCGCCGACAGGATCGCGTTGATCTTGGCGGTGGCATCGGTCGGGCAGACGATCTCGACCATGTGGATCGGCTCGAGCAAGACCGGCTGGCATTGCGGCAGGCCCTCGTTGAGCCCGATCCGTGCCGCCGTGCGGAAGGCGAGGTCGGAGGAATCGACGCTGTGATAGGAGCCGTCGGTCAGCGTCACCTGCACGTCGGTGACAGGGAAGCCGAGCGGGCCGCGCGCCAATCCGTCGACGACGCCTTCCTCCACCGCGGGGATGTAATTGCGCGGCACCGCGCCGCCCACCACTTTTTCGGCGAACTTGAAGCCATCGCCGCGCGGCAGCGGCCTGATTTCGAGCACGACGTCGCCGAACTGGCCGTGACCGCCGGACTGCTTCTTGTGGCGGCCACGCTGGACGATCGGCTTGCGGATGGTCTCCTGATAACCGATCGCGGGCGGGTGCGAGGTGACCTTGACGCCGAAGCGGTCGCGCAGCCGCTCGCCGGCGACCCGCAGATGCATTTCGCCCTGGCCCCACAGCACGGTGTCGTGGGTCCGGGCGTTCTGCACGACCACCAGCGATGGATCCTCCTCGTGCAGGCGGGCCATCGCCTGGCCGAGCTTCACGTCGTCCTTGCGATCGGTCGCCGCGATCGAGATCGCGAGCACCGGCGGCGTCGGCTCCACGGTGACGAGCGCAGCCGGCGGGGTCTTGCCGCTCGAGACAGTGTCGCCGGTCTTCACGGGATCGAGCTTGGCGAGCGCGACGGTGTCGCCGGCTTCGGCCGAGGCACGCTTGGTGTCGTAGGCGCCATTGACGGCGAGGATGCCGGAGATGCGCCCCGCGCCGCCGGAAGAGGATTGCAGCGTGGCGCCGTCGTCGAGATGGCCGGCGAGCAGCCGCGTCAGCGACAATTTTCCGCCATGCTGCGAATGCAACGTCTTGAAGACGTAGCCGAGCGCATCCTTGGTCTCGGGAACGCCGAGACGTTTTGCGGTCTCCGCGACGCCCGGCGCCTCATGGCGCAGCGCCTTCATCAGGCGCAGCACGCCGTTTTCGCGCGCGGCGGCGCCCAGCAGTACCGGACAGATCAGCCCTTCGCGCAATTCACGGGCGAGATCGTCGAACACGGCATCGCGCGGCGGCTGGATGTCCTCGAGAAGCTGCTCCATCAGCGCATCGTCGTGATCGGCGAGCTTCTCCAGCATCGAGAAGCGGGCCTCTTTCTCGCGGTCGAGATTGCCGCCTTCGAGCGCGATCACCTCGGAGGCCTTGTGTTCGCGATAGATGAAGGCGCGCTCGAGCGCGAGATCGACGAAGCCCTCGATCAGCTCGCTTTTCCAGATCGGGATCTGGCGCAGTACCAGCGGCACGCGTGAGGCGGGCTGTAGCGTTGCGAGGCTCTCGCGGACGCGCTCGGTGGCGCGATCGATCTTGTTGAGGAACAGGAAACGCGGGATCTTCAGCTCTTCCAGTTCGCGCAGGATGATCTGAAGCTGCGGCAGCTTCTTCTCGTCGGCCTCGCAAACCACGACCGCGGCGTCGACCGCAGGCAGCACGGCGCGCATGTCATAGGCGAATTCAACGGAACCGGGACAGTCGAGGAAGGTGTAGCTGTCGCCCATGAAGGTCGTGGTGGCGGCAGTCAGGCCGACGGTCATCTTGTGATGACGGGCCTCGGGCGTGGCGTCACCGACAGAAGTTCCGGCATCGACGCTGCCGGCGCGGGGGATTGCGCCCGTTCGCGCTAGGATTGCTTCGAGAAGCGTGGTTTTACCGCTTTGGAATGGGCCCACTAGCGCAATGCACCGTGGACCTCGGGGACTTCTGACGTCCTGTCCCATTCGCCGCCTCCTTTTTTGTGGAGCTCGGCCCATGATTGGGTCGGCAAGCGCAGATGCTCTGCCCGTCCCCGAGATTTGGCAAGCATCAAACGTCGCTGCGGTGCGTCGTCGGCTCGATCAAGACTTCAACTCTTGACGATTGGTACGACTATCGGCCCGAGCGTTCCACCTCTCCGCGACGGGGGAGGCGAGCCGCCGCCGGTGCAGTTAGAATTGACGGCAATCAGCGGCCCGGACGGAGTTCCAGACTCTCCAGACCGGCGGCGACGTTGAGGCCGACCTGGCCCTGCACGCTGAGCGGCTGAAGGGCGATCGAATTGTTGGAGCCGCCGACCAGCACGTTGCCCCCAAGGCCGACGCCGACCGAGGCGCTGCCCTGCGCGCCGGCGTAATTGCCGGAGAGATCGCCGGGGCCGAGCCGGTCGACCGGCGCGAACACGCCCCAGGCGAGCGCCGTCTCCTGGGTGATGCCGATGTCGAGACCAACTTTGCGGATGGTCGCGACGTAGCGGTCGTCGGGTAGACCATCGGCGCGCAGCACGCAGCCGAGATGGGTCACCGATCCCACGATGAAGCCGACGCTGGCGCCGCCGCGGCACTCGAGCACGCCGACCCGTGCCATCCGCTGCTGCGCGCCGGCGGCAGCGACGGAGACAACGAGGCTTGCCGCTGCGAGCCCGGAGAGGAGGAACGAACGGCGCATGAAACGTCTCCGGCGATGATGGGGTGCGAGCAGGAAGGCGCGGCACACGCCGCATGATGGTCTATGCCATAATAGTTGTGGTGGGGCCAGCTCGCGCGGACGCGACAGAAAAAGGGCCCACTAACCGCGGGCCCTTTGATTTCACGTCGTTGCTGCGCGCTTACCGCAGATTGCCGCAGAAGCGCTGGATGCGCTTGCAGGCGTCTTCGAGGTCCGAAGTCTTGGTCGCATAGGAGATGCGGAACGCCGGTCCCAGGCCGAAAGCCGACCCCTGCACCACGGCGACGCCTTCGGTTTCCAGCAGCTCGGTGACGAACGTCTCGTCATTGTCGATCACCTTGCCCGACGGCGCGGTCTTGCCGATCGTGCCGGCGCAGGACGGATAGACGTAGAACGCCCCTTCCGGCCGCGGGCACTCGATGCCTTTGGCCTGATTGAGCATGGAGACGACGAGATCGCGGCGCTCCTTGAACACCTTGTTGTTGGCTGGGATGAAGTCCTGCGGACCGTTCAGCGCTTCGACCGCAGCCCATTGCGCAATGGACGACGGGTTCGAGGTCGACTGCGACTGGATCGTCGACATCGCCTTGATCAGCTGCGCCGGGCCGCCGGCATAGCCGATGCGCCAGCCGGTCATGCAATAGGCCTTCGACACGCCGTTCACGGTGAGTGTGCGGTCGTAGAGTTTCGGCTCGACCTGCGCGACCGTGGTGAACTGGAAGTCGTCATAGACGAGATGCTCGTACATGTCGTCGGTCATCACCCAGACGTGGGGATGCCTGAGCAGCACGTCGGTGAGCGCCTTCAGCTCGGACTTGGTGTAGGCAGCTCCCGTCGGGTTCGACGGCGAGCACAGGATCACCCATTTGGTCTTCGGCGTGATCGCGCGCTCCAGCGCCTCCGCCTGAAGCTTGAAGCCTGTCGCAGCGGTGCAGACCACCGGTACCGGCTCGCCACCGGCGAGCGCCACCATCTCGGGATAGCTGACCCAATAGGGCGCGGGAATGATCACCTCGTCGCCCGGATTGATGGTCGCCATCAGCGCGTTGTAGAGCACCTGCTTGCCGCCTGTGCCGACGATGATCTGGTTCGGCTTGTAGACGACGCCGTTCTCGCGCTGAAACTTGGCGATGATGGCTTCCTTCAACTCGGGAATGCCGTCGACCGCAGTGTACTTGGTCTTGCCGGCTTCGATAGCGCGGATCGCCGCCAGTTTGATGTTGGCGGGCGTGTCGAAATCGGGCTCGCCGGCGCCGAGGCCGATGACGTTGCGGCCCGCCGCTTTCAGCGCGCGTGCTTTATCCGTGACCGCGATGGTCGCGGACGGCTTCACACGGTCGAGCGCAGCGGCAAGGAAGGACATCGTCATCTCCTGACAAGCGTCGTGAAGCCCTTCGCCTCACGACTCCGATTGTGGGAATGAGCCACCCTAAAACGGGAGCCGCTGCACCGCAAGAAACTTCGGCCCGATCTCGAAGAAGTTTACGGATTTCCCGCGCTTCGAGGCGCGATTACCGCAATGTTCCGCAACTTTGCCAGCCAAATCCCTCATATCCGGCAAGGCTTGTCCTCGGAGCAATTTGTCGCTTCCGGCCGAAGTTTTCTCATGGCGCGCTTGCCGTCGTCTGAAGTTTCGCCGGCCCAAATGGCGAAGCCTTGGCGTAGCCGCGTCCCAGCCATCTACACCTGGCCGCGCGCACGAAGAACGTGGATGCCTCGGACAAGCCCGGGCATGACGGCGCGCTGCATCCAAATCGCATGCGATCGTCGCCGACCTCACGAATGCCCGACGCAACGCGCCCGTGCTCTAACGCAAGCGTGATCTCGTTTGCGCGGTCGCGCGGAAATGATCTTTCGTGGCGTTGCAGTGCGGTAGGGATTTCGAGTTTTTCTATTGGCTGGCTCTTGCAGCGGATTCGCATCGGCATCATTGTTTAGCCGCGCTGCAGGGCAGCCAGCGCCGCGCCTTCCCGTCCTCGGAAACGAACTCCCAGAATGTACAAACTCTATTCGATGCAGCGCTCCGGCAACAGCTACAAGGTCCGCCTTGCGCTGGCGCTGCTCAACGTGCCTTACGAAGCCATCGAGGTCGACATTCTGCGCGGCGAGAGCCGCACGCCGGACTTTCTGGCGAAGAACCCGTCGGGCCAGGTGCCGCTGCTCGAGGTCGGCGGCGACCGCTATCTCGCCGAGTCCAACGCCATCCTCTGGTACGTCGCCGTCGGCACGCCGCTCGCGCCAGAGAACCGCATCGACCGCGCCGAGGCGCTGCAATGGATGTTCTTCGAGCAGCACGCGCTCGAGCCCAACATCGGCGCGGCCTATTTCTGGCTGTCGCTGGTCAAGGGCGGCCGCGATCTCCAGACCCATTCGCTCGAGGACTGGATGGAGCGCGGCTATGGCGCGCTCCAGGTCATGGAGAACCATCTCAAGACCAACGCCTATTTCGCCGCGCGCCAGCTGACGGTCGCCGACATCGCGCTCTACGGCTACACCCACCTCGCCGACCGCTGCGATTTCGACCTTTCGACCTTCCCGGCGATCCGGGACTGGCTGAAGCGCGTCGAATCTGCGCCCGGCTTCGTCACGATGGACTGGCGCCCGGCCGACGTCGACGACCCCGCCAGCATCGCCGTGGGCGCCTGACAGGCTAGTCCCCGCTGGCGAATAGCGGGCACAAGGGTCGTCTTTGCCGCAATCTCGCCGTTTTCGGCGCGACGGCCGCCGCAATGTTGCCCGTTGAAACGGTGAAATTGTCCCGCGTCGCGGGTGATTCGCTCGCGTGTTGAAGGATTTAGACCCATGACTCGGGCGTCCGGCACGGCAGGCTTCCAGGGCCGATCCGCCACCGTCGCGTCTTCCCGGCTGACCAATGCGGTCGCGGCCTCGCTCGCCGTCGCCGCGCTCTCGCTGTGCCTGATCGTCACGCTGACGGTCATGTCGACCAAGGCGACCATGGCAATGGGCCTGCCGATCTGATTCCCGTTTCATCCTGGACCAGCCTTCAAGCCGCCGTGTGGCCCTTGCCGACCGGCATTGCGACAGGACCTCGATGAAGTCACCTGTGGTAGTCGTTGCAATCACGCTGACTGCGGCCATCCTGGTCGCGGCGTCGCTGTTGATTTTCACCGGCATGCGCAAGAGCTCGGGCACCTCGACGCTGAATGCACCGTCGCTGCAACAGCGCCTCAGGCACTCGCACTTGGTCTAAAATCATCCGAAAGATTTGCGCTCCGCGGCAAGGGTCTCTTAAGCGCGCCGCGCGAAATCGCATCGCATCAGCGCAACGATGAGCCAGTGTTGCTGCGTTGCCTCGTTCAGGAGGAGCGAGACTGGCCCATGCGGCTCGGGTGGCGTGCGATCTCCGGTCCGGTGCTGACGGCAGCGACGCTGCTGCTGGCGATGCTGTTCGATCACTTCATCCCCACTCCCTCCCCTGCGCCGCTGTTGGTCTGCATCGTGGCGCTGGCCGGTGCGCTGTCGGGTCTCGCCTCCGCCATGACCAGCGCAGCCATCGCGGTCGCCGGCGCTGCGCTGCTCTTCCTTAACCAGCATGGCGTCTCCGGATACGGCATCGCAGACCTGGTCCGGCTCGGCCTGCTGGCAATCATGGCCGCCGGCACCGCAGCCGTCACCGGCCTGATGCGCGAGCGGCTGCTCGGCACGTTCGCGGGCGAGCGCCAGAGCCACGCTACCGCCGCGCGCTTGTCGGCCGCGCTCGACCAGATCGATATCGGCGTCGTGCTGCTCGATGCCGAGACCCGAGCCGAATTCATCAACCGCGCGTTCCGCGATTATTTTGCGGTGCCCGACCAGATCGCCGACCGCAAGCCGCCCTTCATCGCGCTGATGTATCACGGCCGCGATACCGGCGCGTTCGAGCTGCCCGAGGACGAGCTCGGCACCTTCATCGCGCAGCGCATGGAGATGGTGCGGATCGGCGATGCCAGGCCGATCAACATCGCCTTGCGCAATGGCGAGGTGCTGCGTTTCGTCTGCACCGCGCTGCCCGACGGCGGCCGCATGCTGAGCTACACGCCGGTGACCGATCTCGTGCGCCACACCGACGCGCCCGCGCGTGCCGACTACTACCGCTCGCTGCGCGATCCGGCGAACCGAAGGCTGATCCGCTCTTTGCGCCTTGCAGAGTGATGCGACAGCAGGATTGATCGGCAGCGCGATAATCTCGTATCAAGGATGCCTCACCGGCCGTTGGCATCCTCCGAGCCCAGGAATTTCAGATGTCCCTCACCATTCGCTCCGTCACGAAGCAGGATTACGAACAATGGCTGCCGCTGTGGGACGGCTACAACACCTTCTACGGCCGTTCGGGCCCGACCGCGCTCGCGCCAGAGATCACGCGCATGACGTGGCAACGTTTCTTCGACGCCTATGAGCCGGTGCATGCGCTGGTCGCCGAGAGCGACGGCCAATTGCTCGGACTGACGCATTATCTCTTCCATCGCAGCACCACCGCGATCGAGCCGTCCTGCTATTTGCAGGATTTGTTCACGCGCGAGGCCGCGCGCGGCAAGGGGGTTGCCTCGGCGCTGATCTATGGTGTGTATGAGCGGGCGAAACTGGCGAGGTCGCCGCGCGTCTATTGGCAAACGCACGAGACCAATGTCACCGCGCAGCGACTGTACGACAAGGTCGCGGAGCGGTCCGGCTTCATCGTCTATCGCAAGATATTCTAATCTTCGCAGGCAGCGCCTGTGGATAATTCCTGCCTGTCACCCGCGCGTAACACAGCGGAACTACGCTGCACCTGCGTCTGGTCAGGCCCCCCGTCACCGATCAAGCGCCCCAAGCGGTCCCCGTCAGTCGCCGCGTCTGACAGGGGCCGCATTTTTTATGGCAGTCACTTCGCGCCGCGCCCGACCGTCTGCATCACCTCAAAACCTTCGAACTGGGGATGGCCGAGATAGAGCGGCTTGTTGTCGCCAGCCCGGTGATGCGCCGCGCGAAATGCCTCCGACTTGGTCCACGCCTCGAACGCCGCGTAATTCGCCCACACCGTGTGCGAGGCGTAGAGCGTATGGTCTTCGAGCTCGGGGCCCTTCAACAGATGGAATTCGACGAAGCCCGGCACCGTGTCCAGATGAGTGTCGCGCGTGAGCCAGACCTGCTCGAAAGCGGCCTCGGAGCCCTTGGCGACGCGGAACCGGTTCATGGCGATGTACATTGCGGTGATCTCCTGATGTCGCATCATTATCGCGTCATTGCGGGGCGCGCGGCAAGGCGCGGGCCCGGTATCCATTTTGCGATTCCGGGTTCGCGCTACGCGCCCCGGAAATGACGGGC
Source organism: Bradyrhizobium sp. 137 (assembly GCF_023074095.1). NCBI lineage: Bacteria > Pseudomonadati > Pseudomonadota > Alphaproteobacteria > Hyphomicrobiales > Nitrobacteraceae > Bradyrhizobium > Bradyrhizobium sp. 137. The sequence goes on along the minus strand of NZ_JADPKU010000044.1, from coordinate 253,534 downwards.
TGTTATTACGCCACCAGCCCCTTCATCGGCTTTGCGGCGGCGCTGTCTGGAAACACCGTCTCCGCCAGCACGCGATCGGACAGGCCAAATTGTCCTTGCAGCACGCCCTTGATCACGGAGCGCAGATCGGTAGTCGGCTTGAGGTCGCGCCCTTCGTGGAGGTTGGCAAGCTTGAGGCCGGGCCAATCGGCGATGACGCGGCCGGCCTTCACCGCGCCGCCGGCGAGCAGCGCCATCGTTCCCGTGCCGTGATCGGTGCCGTCAGTGCCGTTGATGCGCGCGGTGCGGCCGAACTCGGTGGCGACGACGACCACCGCGTCGCGCCAGCGTTCGCCGAGCCCGCTTTCGAATTCGGCGAGCGCGCCGTCGAGGCCGCCGAGCAGGAAGGCGAGACGCCCCACAGGCCCGCCTTCATTGGCGTGTGTGTCCCAGCCGTCGAAGGCGAGCGCCGCGATGCGCGGACCATCGTCGGCCGCCATCAATCTTGCCGCGCCGTGCGCCACCTGGCGCATCTGCGCGGCTGCGTTGCCGCCCTTCGGCTTCATGTCGTCGCCGCTTGCGGCCTTGTCGAGCTGAAGGCCTTGCGCCAAGGCCGTCGCCAGCACGGGATCGCGATGGCGGTAGAGCTCGACGAGGCGCATTGCAGTGTCGTCGTCGGCCTGCGGCAGCGCGACCGGCGCCCAGCCGACGGTCGGCGCATTGCCGCGCAGCACCAGCGGCGTGGTCGGGCCGACAGCGAGGCCGCTCGATACCCGCTCGCCGCGCGGTAGCACTTCCAGCGCGCGATTGAGCCAACCGGACTGCACCCGGCCCGGGCCGGCATAGCCGCTTTCGAGCACGTCCTGGCCGTCGAAATGCGAGCGATCGCGATACGGTGTTGCAACGGCGTGGATCACCGCGGCGTGCTTGTCGCGGTACATGCGTGCGAACTCCGGCATGGCGGGATGCAGCGCAAAGAAGCTATCGAGCATGGTCGCGGGGTGTGCGCCGTCAGCCGTGAGCGCGATCGAGCCGTGCAGGCCGGCGTAATCGGGGTCGCCGATCGGGGCAACGGTCGAAAGCCCGTCGAGCGCGCCGCGCAGGATCACCACGACCAGGCGCGGATCGTGCCCGTCGGCGCCGCGTGCGAATTTCGGCAGGTAGGCCCAGGCCGCGAAAGAGGCGCCGCCGAGCAGGAGCCCGCGGCGCGAGGCGAGGAGCCGGTTCTCGACGCAGTCGATCATCGTCATCTCCGCTGCATTTCCGGCGACATCAGCAGCAGCGCCAGCGCCTGCTGCCGCGACTCCGCGCGCTCGATGGTTCGTCGCGTCTCGATGGAGGCCGCATCGGCTGCGGCGAATTCCAGCAGGTCGAGCGGATCGATGGTGTTGCCGAGCCGCGAGCCGATTTGCGCCGCGATATCGAGCCTGAGCTTCATGCCCTCGGGTGCGGCCCAGGCTGCATTGGTGTCGGGAAAGCCGTTGGGCCCGGCCGGCGACCATAGCGGTTGCCCGAGCAGGTTGAGGCCATTGAGATAACGGCTCGGATCTTCCGGCACGCGCGCGAGCAGCCGGCCGCTCGCGACCAGGAAATCGTAAGGCGAGCGCATCTTGGTCAGCGGCGCTTTCCACGCTTCGTCGGAATCGACCAGCGCCATGGCAAGCGCCTTGAGGTCGCCATCGGTCTTGACGAAGATGTCGCGCAACCGCGCAACGAGAGACGGCGGCGGATCATCGGCAACGAAGTGGCGGACGAACTTGGTGGCGATGAAATTCGCGGTCGAGGGATGGCGCGCGAGGTCGGCGAGCGCGGCCTCGCCTTGCGCGAGGCCCGCCTGGCCGTAGGTCTTGCCGAGCAGGATCTGCGGCCCCGGCTGATGCGCATTGACGTTGAACACGAAGGAGCCGGGCGCCCCCAGCTGCCCCTGGCGGCCGGCGAAGGTCCAGCCCGTGATGATGCGCGCGAGCGAGGTGACATCGTCCTGCGTGTAGCCGCCGCCGACGCTGAGCGTATGCAGCTCCATGATCTCGCGCGCCAGATTCTCGTTCAGCCCGCGCTTGCGGTTTTGCCCCGCACGCGAATCCGGTCCGAGCGATTGCTGGTTATCGAGAAAGAACAGCATCGCCGGATGCTGCTCGACCGCCTTGAGCATGTCGGCGAAACGCCCGAGTACGTGCGGCCTGATCGCCTCGCGCTCGAACGCGCCGGCCCAGATCCGCGCCAGCTCGCCCTTGCTCGCGGAGATGCAGAAATGGTTGGACCAGAACACGACGAGTCGCTCGGTGAAGCCGCACTCGACGAGGGTGGCCCGCTGCAACCGCGCCAGCGCCTCGGCGCGAAATGTCTTCTGGATGACGTTGAGCGGCTGCGGCGCGGGCTTTGCGGCGGGCGGCGCGCCGGGGCTGGGCTGCATGGCCTCCGGCTTCGCCGCGTTGTCCGCTGGTCTCGCATCCGCCATCTGGCCGGCGACCTCGCTTGCGGCTGCGTTCAGCGAGAGATTGCGGCGCAGGGCGGGCTTCTGATCGGCAGACGCTTGTGTCGGCGTTTCAGCGGCCGCCGTGGCCTTGGCGGCCTCGCGCGCCTGCTTGACCTCGTCCTGATAGGCGAACACCGCCTGCCCGAGCTGCGGCGTCGATTGCAGACCCGGCGCTTCCAGCAGCACGCCATTGGGACGCGCGAGCTCTGCCTTGACGAAACCGCGCGGGTCGGAGGCGGCATCGATGAGATCGCCGGACGCGCCGCCGCGGGCGCCGAAGCCGAAGCGGTTGAGCGCAACGAGGGCGGCTTGCGAATCACGGGCCATCGGTCTGTCCTTCGCGCGCCGGGAGCCGCTTTCCGAGTCCGTGCGCAAGGCATAATATACCGCAGCGGCCAATGAACCCGACATGAAAATGACGGCCTAGCTTCGACGTAAATCATGACAAATCAGCAAGAATCTGCGTTGCCAGAATCCCGGCGCCTCGCCTGCTCCCGCTGCGGCGCCGAGTTTGGCTGCGACCTCTCGGGCAGCTGCTGGTGCGCGGAGGAGACGGCAAGACTGCCAATGCCAGTCGAGGGCGAGGATTGTTTGTGCCGGGCATGTTTGCGGCAGGCGGCGGCGAGTGCTGCTCGTTAGGCACGAGAGCCGACCACGTTTTCCGTGTCGTGAGCCGGGAGGACCCATTACCCCGGCGAGCACGCCACGAAAATTCCCCGTTCGGTACCGTACCGCAAACGATCGATAGATCACGCGAGATGGGCCCTGGCGTCGCCAGGACGACGATGGAGGGAGCCTACCCTACACCGCGAATCCCGGCGACCTGCGCGCCATGCCGTCGAACGCGTCGAGCAATTTTTCCCGCCACGCATAAACCGGATCATCGGCTTCCAGAAGCTTGAACGGGCTCACCACCCGCGCCCATTGAAAACCGCCGAACACGATATAGTCGGCGTAGTTGGGAGCGGCGCCGCCCAGATAGGGCTGCTTCTTCAATGTCTGCCGCATCACCTCCAGCGACTTGCGGAACGCGATCACGCCGGTGTCGCGGCTGGCCATGACCTGTTCCAGCGACTTGCCGCCGAAGCGTGCCTCGCGCGACTGGCGGAAATAGGCGGCGTCGACCTCGGCGAGGTTCTTCGGGATGTCGGCGACGATCAACGGAAAGATGCCGCCGACGATGGCGATGTCGCCGAAGGTATTGATCATGCGCGCCATCGCGCGACCGCCCTCGCCGCCGAACAACGATGCACGATCCGGAAAACTGTCTTCGAGATAATTCGCGATGGTCCACGAATCGACCACGGGCTTGCCGTGATGCAGCAGCACCGGGACTTTCTCGGAGCCATGCGGCGCAAGCGCGCTCTTCTCGGTGAAGCGCCAGGGCAGCGATTCCGCCGTCAGCTCCTTATGCGCGAGCGCCATCCGCGTGCGCCAGCAATACGGGCTGAACGGGCGCGCTGCGTCGGTGCCGACGAGTTCGTAGAGTTTGAGTGACATGAGAGGCCTCCGCTTGCTCCGTCATGGCGAGCCAACGGTGCCGCGCGAAGCGCGACCCGATGACAGGCTCCGCGAAGCAATCCAGGCTGCGCGGCAGAGACATTCTGAATTGCTTCGCTTACGCTCGCAATGGCGATGTCGAGACGGAAGTGCGCATCACCGCCGGTTCGTCCGCAGCAGCTTCTCGCCGCCTTCCGTCACTGCGACGATCAGCCCGATTCCCGGCACCATCTTCCGCGCGACATAGCCGCGCTCAGTGGCGTCTTCCCAGATGGTAAGGCGCGGGCACGAGGTCTTCCAGGTCGCGATCACCTCGGCATAGGCGCGCGGCTCGCGTGCGACCCATTCGACGAAATCCAGCACCAGCGGATCGGCGGTCTCGCTCATCGCAAACCTCCCTTGTCGAAGGCGACCGCGACCTCCGTACGCAGCAGGAGCCAGCCGCCATAGGCGATGTAGTAGCAGGCGATGGTGGTGATCAGCTTGTTCGACCAGGCTACGAATTGCTGGTCGGTCATGGCTTCAAGGATGCGGCGCGCCAGTGTGGTGCCGAGCATCGATGCTGCGATCGCGACGCCGGCGAGGACGGGATCGAGGCTCGCCGCCTGGTCGATGATGCCGCCGAAATAGACCAGCTTGGTGAAATGGCTGACCAGCTGGCACATCGCCTTGGTCGCCACCTTCTCGCGCCGGCCGAAATCGCCGCCGAGGAAGAAGGTGTCGAGCAGCGGGCCGGAGACGCCGGTCATCAGCATCAAGCCCATGCAGATCGAGCCGTAGACCGAGCCCTGCCAGACGCTGTCGGGGTTGGGCTTGATGTTTGACGGCAGCAGCCGCGCCATGAACGGCGTGATACCGAGCAGCAGCAGCGCGACCGGCTTGTCCGGAACGTAGCGCGTGAGCGACCAGGCCGCGAGCGCGACCGCGCAGCCGGCGAGATAGTTCGCGACCGGGCGCCAGCGGATATGCGCGCGCCACAAAAACGCACGCCAGCCGTTCGAGGCCATCTGCGTGATCGCATGCAGCACCATGGCCGCCGGCAGCGGCATCAATGCCAGCAACACGCCGATCAGGATCAGCCCGCCCGCCATGCCGAACAGCCCGGACAGGAACGCGGTGGCGACCATCAGCATGCCAAGGGCAGCGATCACGATGGGCGCCACGAAAGGATTCTCCTCAACATAGGTAAGGGACGCAGGCTGCTGGCGCTGCCTCGCCTCGCTTGCGGCGAGAAGCGAAGAGCGCTGCGGCTGCCCGAAATCAACTTAGAATTACACTCGTTCTTGTGCCTCGCTTGCCCCCCACGTGCAAACTGAGTTATCTTGGCCTGGCATCAGCTTTCCTGAGGGTCGGGCATTTGCGGCGGCTGCTGTTTCTCAACGGCATCAAGGCATTCGAGGCGGCGGCGCGGACCGGCAGCTTTGCCGCGGCCGGGCTCGAGCTGAACGTGTCGGCCGCTGCCGTCAGCCGCATGGTGCATCTGCTGGAGGAGCGCCTCGGCCTCGCGCTGTTCGAGCGCAAGGCCAACAAGCTCGTGCTGACGCAGGCCGGCCGCGCCTATCAAAGCGGGCTGACGCCGATCTTCGATGCGCTGGCGCGCCTCACCGCGCAGGTGACGGCGCCCTCCAGCGTGCGCGTGCTCACCATCGGCGTCGGCCACACCTTTGCGATGCGCTGGCTGATCCCGCGCCTGTCGGAGTTTCGCAGCGAGGAGCCCGACATCGAGGTGCGCTTCACCACCGGCGGCGCCTCGGTGCCGTTCGGCGAGGACTGGAGCTGCGGCATCAAGCTCGGCACCGGCGACTGGCCCGGCCTCGTCGCCGAGCCGCTGTTCGCGGGCGACCTCACGCCGGTCTGCGTGCCGCGCCTTGCGAGCGGCCTGAAGCGGCCGGCGGATCTCAGGGGACCGAGCCTGATCCGCGTCGCGCATTCGCCGGAGGACTGGCCGCTCTGGCTCAAGGCCGCGAACCTGGCGCGCATCAACGCGCGCGGGCCCGAGTTCCAGTTCTACGGTCAGGCGCTGCAGGCCGCCGCGGACGGACTCGGCGTTGCCATGGGCATTCGACCCTATATTGACGACGATCTCGCCGCCGGACGGCTGGTGGCGCCGTTCGATCTCTCGGTGCCCAAAGGCATGCGCTGGTACCTGCTCTATCGCAGCTTCCAGACCGAGCAACGCGACTTCGCCGCGTTTCGCCGCTGGATCATGCGCGCGGCGTCGGAACCGGCGCGTCCGGCGCGGCGACTCGGTCGTGCTGCGGCGCGGAACTGACGCGCTCGGCAAAAAAGCCTCGCGGCTTGTGAACGGCTTCACATCCCGGGATTCGCAAATGTGGTCCCCTGACCCTCTGACAAAAAAACGTGGGACCGACAAGAATGACGACCCTCTACGACGGCTTTGACATCGAATCCTTCGAAGCTGGAAAAGGACTGTGGCACGCCCGCATCCGGCGCTCCGATTTCAGCCCGCTTGCAATCGACGGCGTGCTGTTTCCCGCCATGGAAGTCGGCCTCGCCTGGCCCGACCGCGACGCCGCGATTGCCGATGCCAAGCAACACATCGATCGCTTCCGCCGCCGGGCCGACAGCGACGACGAATAGCGTCCGCGGGCGGACCAGCGGCGGGGCGCCGCAAGGGGGAACCGGTCATGTCTATCACCGAAATCGGCTCAGTGCGGCCGCGGATCTATGCGCGCGCCGTGCTGTCCAACTACCCGGAATGCGACGGCGATCTCATGGTGCTCCGTGTGATCGGCGGTCGCGCTGGATGCGAGTACTGGACCATGCGCTGCACCGATTGCGGCGGCATCCATCTAGACATCCTTGAGCCGAATATCGCGGCTGAGGATGACGAGGGGCCGCTGCCGGCGGGGTGACGCCAAGCCTGCTGCCAACCTGCTGTCAGCAGGCTGCATAGCGGCGGGCATTCGCTCTTTCCTGAGAGGCGGACTCGTCCCATATTCGCCCTATGGCGAAGAAACCTGCATCCTCCGAAAAATCTGGCAAATCCCCGAAGACCAAGGCTCCGAACTCGAAGGCGCATCGCCCCGATGTGCAGCCGATCGGGCCGGCGCTGGCCGAACTGCTCAATCCTGCGATCAATCGCGGCGATGCGGGCCTGGGATCGGGCACCGGGCTCCAGCCGCCGCCGGACAATTCGCGCGATCGCCGTGCCGGGGGCGAGGCCGCCGCGCATCGCGCGCGCGCCTCGACGCCGAAGGAGTTTCCGCAGGATACGGCCAAGAACATTACAAAGCCGATGCCGCTGCGTACCAATCCGCAGCCGGCTGGAGCGCGCGCACCCACCGAAGGCTTCGACGAGGCGCCGCAGGCCAATTACGGAACCTCGGCCACGATCCCGACACTCGATCCGGAACTGGCGCGGCAGCTCGGGCTGCCAACAGAAGAAGACGATGCCGAGGCGCTGGCGCGGCCGCCGCGCTCAAAAATGGAGGCGCTGGGCGTCAAGGCCACCGCGGATGCGTTGGAATCGCTGATCCGCGAGGGCCGCCCGGAATTCCGCAAGGACGACGGCTCGATGCGGATTTGGACGCCGCACCGGCCACCGCGCCCGGAAAAGTCCGAGGGCGGCGTGCGCTTCGAGATCAAGTCGGCCTATGAGCCCAAGGGCGACCAGCCGACTGCGATCGCCGAGCTGGTCGAGGGCATCAATCGCAACGACCGTTCGCAGGTGCTGCTGGGCGTCACCGGCTCGGGCAAGACCTACACCATGGCCAAAGTGATCGAGGCGACGCAGCGCCCCGCCCTGATCCTGGCCCCGAACAAGACCCTCGCCGCCCAGCTCTATGGCGAGTTCAAGAATTTCTTCCCTGACAACGCGGTCGAGTACTTCGTCAGCTACTACGACTATTACCAGCCGGAAGCCTACGTCCCACGCACCGACACCTATATCGAGAAGGATTCCTCGATCAACGAGCAGATCGACCGCATGCGCCACTCAGCGACGCGCGCGCTGCTCGAACGCGACGACGTCATCATCGTCGCCTCGGTGTCCTGCATCTACGGTATCGGGTCGGTCGAGACCTACACCGCGATGACCTTCGCGCTGAAGAAGGGCGAGCGCATCGACCAGCGCCAGCTCATCGCCGATCTCGTCGCGCTCCAGTACAAGCGCACCCAGGCCGATTTCACCCGCGGCACCTTCCGTGTCCGCGGCGACGTCATCGACATCTTCCCCGCGCACTATGAGGACCGCGCCTGGCGCGTGAACCTGTTCGGCGACACCATCGAGAGCATCGAGGAGTTCGATCCGCTCACCGGCCACAAGCAGGACGAGCTCGAGTTCATCAAGATGTATGCCAACTCGCACTATGTGACGCCGCGGCCGACGCTGGTGCAGGCGATCAAGTCGATCAAATCAGAATTGAAGCAACGGCTCGACCAGCTCCACGATCAGGGCCGCCTGCTCGAAGCGCAGCGGCTGGAGCAGCGCACCACCTTCGACCTCGAGATGATGGAGGCGACCGGAAGCTGCGCCGGCATCGAGAACTATTCGCGCTATCTCACTGGGCGCCGCCCCGGCGAGCCGCCGCCGACGCTGTTCGAATACGTGCCCGACAACGCGCTGATCTTCGCCGACGAGAGCCACGTCACCATCCCGCAGATCGGCGCCATGTTCCGCGGCGACTTCCGTCGCAAGGCGACGCTGGCCGAATACGGCTTCCGCCTGCCCTCCTGCATGGACAACCGCCCCTTGCGCTTCGAGGAGTGGGACATGATGCGGCCGCAGACCATCGCGGTGTCGGCGACGCCGGGCGGCTGGGAGCTGAACGAGAGCGGCGGCGTGTTCGTCGAGCAGGTGATCCGCCCCACAGGTCTGATCGATCCTCCCGTCGACATCCGCCCCGCCCGCACGCAAGTGGACGATCTCGTCGGCGAGGTCCGCGCCACCGCGCAGGCCGGCTATCGCTCGCTGATCACCGTGCTGACCAAGCGCATGGCGGAGGACCTCACCGAATATCTGCACGAGCAGGGCATCCGAGTCCGCTACATGCATTCCGACATCGACACCATCGAGCGCATCGAGATCATCCGGGATCTCCGCCTCGGTGCGTTCGACGCGCTGGTCGGCATCAACCTCTTGCGCGAAGGCCTCGACATCCCCGAATGCGCGCTGGTCGCGATTCTCGACGCCGACAAGGAAGGTTTTCTGCGCAGCGAGACCTCGCTGATCCAGACCATCGGCCGCGCCGCGCGCAATGTCGACGGCAAGGTGATCCTCTACGCCGACCAGATGACCGGTTCGATGGAGCGTGCCATCGCCGAGACCAACCGCCGCCGCGAAAAACAGGTCGAGTACAATACTGCCAACGGCATCACGCCGGAGAGCGTGAAGAAGCAGATCGGCGACATCCTCAACTCCGTCTACGAGCGCGACCACGTGCTGGTCGAGGTTGGCGGCCACGACATGACCGATGACGTCATCTCGATCGGCCACAACTTCGAAGCCGTGCTTGCCGATCTCGAAACAAGGATGCGCGAGGCCGCCGCCGATTTGAACTTCGAGGAAGCCGCGCGTCTGCGCGACGAAGTCAAGCGCCTGCGCGCCACCGAGCTCGCCGTGGTCGACGACCCTACCGCGAAGCAGCGCACCGTGCAGGGCAAGGCCGGCGCTTATGCGGGCACGAAGAAGTACGGCGATGCTGCGAACTTGCCGGTCAGTGCCATGAAGAACAAGAGCGCCGTAACGGCGCTCAAGGCCGGCAGCGGCAAAGGCTCCCGCGTGCACAAGCCGCATCTCGACGAGATGCACGGCCCGGAATCGCTGCCCTATCGCGAAAGCCCGAGCCTGCCGTCAAAGCCGTTCGGCAGCACCAGCCGGATCATCCAGCCAACCGACTCGCGGCAGTCGGGACCGGAGTTCGGGCCGGCGCCGAAATCGACAGGCGGGATGCCGGGGCGACGGGGCGGGTGGAAGAAGAGGTAGGCGGCGCATCCGCGCCGCTGATCGCAGTGGATTCCGGGCTCGCCGGTTTGCGGGCCCCGGAATGACGAGAGGGATAGCCCGCTCCTCACCCGACGCTCGCCGTCACCACCGCCATTACCGACAGCAGCAGCACGATGGTCACGAGCTGGAGCGAGGCGACCGGCTGGGTGCGCCATGCCGTGATCTTGCCGGCGAGCGTCAGATGGGCCTCGAAGAATTTTGGCTCGTAGACGGTCTTGAAAAAGGCCGGGAAGCTCGGGCCGAAGGTCACCGCGAGCAGCGCGTGGGCGAGCGAGGCGACAGCGACGAAGATGGCGACGCCGGGGTCGCCGACGAGGTCGTGGTCGCCGACGAGTTTGAGCAGGAAAGCGGCGGCGGCGAAGGTCGGGAAGCTCTGCAGCGTCGCGGTCAGCGCGAGCCCTTCGACCGCGTTGTGCAGGCGGGACTTTCTGACGGTGGCGATGGCGGCCATGACACGTCTCCCTGATGACATGGGATGACGTTAGGCGCGATGGTGGAGAGGTGATGTGAGACGGGTCACGCGGCCCTTCCCCGCTGTTGTCCGCTGAAGGGGGCGTCCGCGATCCGAGGAATCTAACCGGCAAGCACCGGGAAATTGCGGGACTCTATTGCAAATCTCACAAATCGCATTCAATGGTGCATTGCGAAAACGTGAATTGCGTTTTGGCCGAAATCCCGTAGTTATTTGTACACGAACGAGCTGAGCCCCGGCACCTTACTGTGCATGGGGTTGTTTTCCGTTTTTTTTGCAGCCAGCTTCAGGACAGCCCAAATGACAGAGCACAGCCTCTGGCGTTTCTCGCGCGCGTTGCATGGCGCGATCAACGACCGGCAGTTCAGGGATATCGAGGCCCTGATCGACGAGGACGTCGAGTGGGCCCTGTACGGCCCGATCGACATGTTTCCGTTCCTTGGCGCGCGCCAGGGCAAGGACGCCGTGCTCGACGTCATCCGCCAGCTCGCCGACAATTTCCACGTTCGCCGCTTCGACCGCGAGAGCATCATGCTCGGCGTTGATTCAGCCGCCTCGATGCTGCGCTATTCGCTGACGGCGCTCGATTCCAACAAGCAGTTCGCCCAGTTCAGGGCGGGAAAGCTCACCAGCATGCGGGTACTGATCGATACGTTCGACCTGGTCGAGCAGGCACTCGGCCGCGCCATTCATCTGCCGAAGATGAGCCGCGCCGGCTGAGGGGGACGCCAACGGGTCCCGCTGTTCGGGACCGATGACGACGCTCACATGACGCCCTGGCTTCCAGCCCCGCCGGATGCGGTCGTGTCACAGCTCGTCGTCGGGCGCGCGCCTTTCGCGCGGCCCGTTGGTTCGTTATGCGAGGCGAGCCGCCACAATTTCGTGACGATGGATCAGCATCTGTCGCGCGGAATGGCGCACGGCCGAAGGCCGATATATATTGTTGGAAAGCGTGCGCTGGGGTTCGCGGGCAGGACGATGGAATTCTCGACAGGGTTTGGCCGGACCAGGCTGCCGTTGCTGGCGGCCGCATTCATTCTGGGCTCCGTGCTGACGGTCTCGGCACAGATCATTCCATCCGCGACGATCGCGCCTGACGATGAGGCCGAGACCGAGGCGGCGCAGGCCCCCGACGTCAATGACCCCGACGTGCTCAAAGGCATCGACGTCGACAAGCTCGACTGGAGCCAGCTCGCGGTCGATGCCGGCACCGGCATTGACCCCATGGCCGCCAAGAAGCGCGCCCAGACCGCGGCCAAGGACGGCCTGGCCTGGTCGTCGAATCCAAATGCAAACGGCTCCTCGGCGGTGACGGTGAAGCAATCGGTGTTCTCGTTCTGGGACACGCGGATCGGCGCCGACATGACGGTGACGAGCGAGCCGCGGACGATGTCCGAGTTGCTGGCGCAGAAGGCCGCCAATGGCGGCAGCCTACCGCAATCCTCCGGCAGCGCCTGGGCGGCGGCGACAGCGCCGGGCGCGGGCTCGATCTGGGACAAGACCGCGGTGGAAGCCCGGGTCGATCCCGGCACCGAACACAGCAAGATCGGCGCCTCGTTGACCAAGTCGGTGCCGCTGTCGGGCGACACCTCGCTAACGCTCCAGAACGGCTACAGCGTCAACCAGCAGGGCACGACCGCCGTCCCCGGCATCGGCGGCCACGTCATGCGAAATTACGAGACCGATCAGACCGCCAAGATCACCCTCACCGACACCGGCACCAGCATTACCGCCGGCCAGACGCTGTCGACCACCGACGACAAATGGCTGCGCAAGTTCGGTGCCGAGCAAAAGCTGTTCGACAATGTCACCGTCTCAGGCTCGGTCGGCGAGACCTCGCAAGGCGCGATCAACAAGAGCCTGACGGCCGGTTTCAAGAAGAGCTGGTAGGGCGAGCCGCCACTTCCCCTCATCCTGAGGGCGCTCCGAAGGAGCGCGTCTCGAAGGATCGAGGGCTCGCTGCTACAGCGGGGCCTGCATGGTTCGAGACCCGCGCGAAGGGCGCGCTCCTCACCATGAGGGGATGGCTTGCCGTCGCGGTTCCCTATTCACATTCTCCTAACCATACGCCACGGCAAAACCCCCGAATGGTCCGCCCTTGCCGCATCTCGGCCCATTTGCGGTCAAAATCGGACGCCCTAGTCGCCAAAATAGACGTCGTCGTGCGGGGGACACTCGCGCCGCGCTCAACGCGAACAGGGGAATAACGATGAACGCCATGCGTCCGGAAAAGACCGAAACCACCGAGACCGAGACGGTCGACACCAACCTCGCCGCCGTGACCGAGGTCGAGGCCGGCATCCGCGATTTCGTCCGCAACGACATCGCCTATCTGCGCCGTCCGGCATCGACGACCACCGACGCGCCGCCGCTCGACCCGAGCGCCGAAGCCACCGTCAACAACGTCAACTCGCTGATCCAGCGCGTCGCCGGCACCTCGCTGGCCGAGATCGAGAACTTGATCTCCGAGCTCGAGAGCCTGCGCGACCTGCTCCATGCCGAAGGCCAGCGCGTCCAGCGCGAGATCTCCGGCTACGCCCAGCTCAGCCAGGCCGCGATGAAGTCGACCCGCATGATCGCCGACAACGTCGCGCAGTGGAAGCGCGCCGCCGACGGCCTGCGCAACAGCTGACCGCGAAGCACCGCATCATCGGCCGCCGCGTTCCCGGAAGGGGAGCGCGGCGGTTTTGATTCATGGGGCATGTGATAGGTGCGCACACGCGCCGACATGATAGGTGTCGTCGCCCGCGCAGGCGGGCGATCCAGTACTCCGAGACAGTGCCAGGATACGGAGGGGCTGCGGCGTACTGGATGCCTTCGCGGGGCACGACAGCGGAGGATGTGGCAGCACGGGCGTGACAGCGTAGGGTGTTTGAACCCTCCATCCTTCCGCAGCGACCAATGCCAAGCGTCGATGGCCGTCTTACGGCCTGGCGGGGGGACATGTCATGGAAAGCATTCGGCCCGATAACACGGACCCTATATCGCTGCGGCCGGCACCGAATCAGCTCGGCACGATCATGCTGCGCTTTGTCGGATTGCTGGTGGTTGCGGTCGCGGTGCTGGCGTTCGTCTACAGCCGCTGACGCGCGGCGGCCCCGACAAGTAACGAACTCTTACCGAGCGGCTTCCACGGTCGAGGCTTCCAGGGTGTAGGCGCCATCGGCATAGCCCTTCACCACCATGCCGGCAACCAGCATCACGGCCAGCGTCGCGGTCGCGAAGATGAATCCGACAAACTTGAGTGCGCCGCGATCTGCCATGGTCCTCGTCCCCTGTCCTCTGCCCATTCGTTTCAAATAGACAGCGACAGGTTCATAATTAGTTAGCACCTCACTGGTTCCGCCAAACTGCTTCGCGGTAACCATATCGCGCAGGCTTATGACAGCCACGCCGAATCGCGTCCATAGCGCGCGGGCAACACTCGCGCACTCAATTGGACCGTTCATCCTGGAACAGATCTAACCACCGTTCGTGCGCATCGGCACAAAGGCTGAGGCGGTGATGGAATAGACCTCCTCGCCGCGCTGGTTAGTGCCGGTGGTGCGAGCCGTCAGAATGCCCCAGCCGGGACGCGAGGCGGAGGTGCGCTTGTCGATGACGACGTTGACGTAGGCGACCGTGTCGCCGGCAAGCACCGGCCTGATCCAGCGCAGATCGCGAAAGCCCGGCGACGGACCCCACACCGCAACTTCCTCCTCGCGCGAGGCGGCTTCCCGCGCCAAGCGCTGGCCGTCGGCGACAAGCAGGCTCATGCAGGCCGAGCCGACATGCCAACCGGAGGCGGCGAGCCCGCCGAACAGCGAGTTCTTGCCTTCCTCCTCGTCGAGGTGGAAGCGCTGCGGGTCGAACTTGGCGGCGAAGCTCTTGATGGACTCCGCTGTGAACGTATAGGTGCCGATCTCGCGGCGCTGGCCGATCTCGATATCCTCGAAGAACCGCATCAGGCCGTCCCCTCGCGCCGCTTGATCAGGATCGGCGAGGTCATCTCGGCGAGCGCCTGCCCCGCAGCGTTGCGCACGGTGCATTTGAACTTGACGATGCCGAGCTCCGGGCGACTTTTCGAAGTGCGCGCCTCCACGACGTCGACGTCGAGCATGAGGTCGTCGCCGGGCCGGAGCGGAGACAACCAGCGCACCTCGTCGACGCCGGGCGAGCCGAGCGAAGCCGCGCGCGTAATAAAACCATCGGCCATCATCCGCATCATCAGCGAACAGAGGTGCCACCCCGAACCGGACAGGCCGCGCAGCATGCTTCTAGCCGCCGCCTCCTCATCGAGGTGCATCGGCTGCGGGTCGAACTCGGCAGCAAAGGCCAAAATCTCGTCGCGAGTGACATGGCGCGGGCCGAACGTTCCGAACCGCCCGGGCGGGAAATCTTCGAAGGTCAGGGTCATCTTGGGATTGGTTCGCGGAAATGACAGATTGTGGCCGCACTTTGTGGCAATCTCAACCCGCGGGCCCGCATGGCTCGTGCTACATTCGATGCAGCGGGGTTGGTCTTGAGTCGGATCAGCCGAAAGTCAGGATCATTTAGCAAAGCCGGATCTGGCAAAAGCCGCTTTGCCCTGGGGAGAACGATGTTTTCATTCAGCGACCTGTTTCAGTGGGACCGCTTCATCACACCGACGATCATCAAGACCTTCTACTGGCTGGTAATCGCGCTGATCTGCCTGTTCGGCCTCTCCGGCGTCTTCTCCGGCTTGGCTGCGATGGCGATCAGTCCGTTCGGCGGCTTCCTGGTGCTGCTGTCGTCGATCGCGAGCGTCGTCGTCGGCGTGGTGTTCTCGCGCATCCTCGCCGAGCTGATCCTGATCGTCTTCCGCATCAACGAGCATCTCGGCGCGATCAGGGACCAGGGCGGCGGGGTGCGGTGAGCCTTGTCATTCCGGGCTCGCGCAAGACGCGCGCCCGGAATGATCGCTTCAAATTACGTATTAAACCTGAAATGCATCACGTCGCCGTCGGCGACGACGTATTCCTTGCCTTCGAGCCGAAGCTTGCCGGCATCGCGCGCGCCGGCTTCGCCGCCGAGGACGACGTAATCCTCATACGCGATGGTTTCGGCGCGAATGAAACCCTTTTCGAAATCGGTGTGGATCACGCCGGCCGCCGCCGGCGCCTTGATGCCGCGATGGATGGTCCAGGCGCGCGCTTCCTTCGGCCCCACGGTGAAATAGGTGATGAGGTCGAGAAGCCGGTAGCCGGCGCGGATCAGACGGTCGAGACCGGCTTCTTCGAGACCCAATGTCTCCAGGAAGTCGGCGCGTTCGTCCCGCGAGATGGTCGCGATCTCCGACTCGATCTTGGCGGAAATGACGACGGCGACGGCGCCCTCCTTGGCGGCCTGCTCCTCGACTGCCTTGGAGAACGAATTGCCCGTTGCGGCCGAGCCTTCCTCGACGTTGCAAACGTAGAGCACAGGCTTTGATGAGAGCAGCCCCAGCATGGAGAAGGCGCGCTCCTCCTCGGCCTTGCGCTCGACGAGGCGGGCGGGCTTGCCGTCGCGCAGCAGCACCAGGGTGCGGTTGACGAGGTCGAGCTGCTCCTTGGCGTCCTTGTCGTTGCCCTTGGCTTTCTTCGAGAGGTTGTCGACACGCTTCTCAAGGCTGTCGAGGTCGGCGAGCATCAGCTCGGTCTCGATGGTCTCGATGTCGGCGAGCGGGGCGATCTTGCCCTCGACGTGGGTGATGTCGGAATCCTCAAAGCAGCGCACCACATGCGCGATGGCGTCGACCTCGCGGATGTTGGCGAGGAACTGGTTGCCAAGGCCCTCGCCCTTGGACGCGCCGCGCACGAGGCCCGCGATGTCGACGAAGGTCAGCCGGGTCGGAATGATCTGACCCGATTTGGCGATGGCGGCGAGCTTCTCAAGCCGCGGATCGGGCACGGCAACCTCGCCGACATTCGGCTCGATGGTGCAGAACGGATAGTTCGCAGCCTGCGCCGCGGCCGTCTCGGTCAGCGCATTGAACAAGGTCGACTTGCCGACATTCGGCAATCCGACGATCCCGCATTTGAATCCCACGAGCGTTATTCCTTGCCGTTGTCGTCCTTGATCAAAAATCCCTTTGCCTGCATAGCAAGGTGCACCCTGTTGGCGAAGGTCGCGTCGGTGCCCTTGGCAAGCAGCGGGGCGTGCTCGGCGACCGCTTCGCAGAGCGTCGCCACCCATTCGTTGTCGCTCTTGGCGAAGTCCGACAGCACGTGGCCGTGCACCAGCTCCTTGACGCCGGGATGTCCGATGCCGAGCCGCACCCTGCGATAGTCGTTGCCGATATGGGCCGAGATCGAACGCAGGCCGTTGTGCCCGGCAATGCCGCCCCCGATCTTCACCCGCACCTTGCCCGGCGGCAGTTCGAGCTCGTCATGGAACACGCTGACGTCGCCCAGCGCGATCTTGAAGAAGCCGGCCGCCTCCTGCACGCTGCGACCGGAATCGTTCATGTAGGTCGTGGGCTTGAGCAGGATCACGCGCTCTGGTCCGAGCATGCCTTCCGAGGTCTCGCCCTGAAAGCGGCGGCGCCATGGCGCAAAGCCATGACGCCGCGCGATCTCGTCCACGGCCATGAAGCCGATATTGTGCCGGTTACGTGCGTATTTCGCGCCGGGATTGCCGAGCCCAACAAAGAGTCGCATGACGCGGCGCGCCCCTCGCTCGGCGCGCGATCCTGGGGACCGCGCGCCAGCTTTGAGAGATTACTTCTTCTTGTCGCCGCCGGCCGGAGCCTTGGCAGCCGCTGCCGGAGCAGCAGCACCCGCAGCCGGCGCAGCCGCCGCCGGAGCAGCAGCACCCGCGACCGGAGCCGCACCACCGGCCGCAGCCGCAGCTGCCGCCTTCTGCTCTTCGGCGTAGCCCGACGGCGGCACGATGGTGACGAGGGTCGCGTCCTCGCGGGTCAGCGCCTTCACGCCGGCCGGCAGCTTGACGTCGGACAGATGCAGCGAGTGACCGATTTCAAGCGAACCGACGTCAGCCTCGATGTATTGCGGGATGCTCTCGACACCGCATTCCAGCTCGATCGCATGCGCGACGATGTTGACGGTGCCGCCGCGCTTCACGCCGGGCGAGCCTTCCGCCTTCACCACGTGCAGCGGAACGCTGATGCGGATGGTGGCGCCTTCGCCCAGCCGCATGAAATCGACATGGATCGGGAAGTCCTTGACCGGGTCGAGGTGATAGTCGCGCGGAATCACGCGGTGCTTCTTGCCCTCGAGGTCGATGTCGACCAGCGTGGTCAGGAACCGGCCCGCGAGGATGCGCTGACGCAATTCGCGATCTTCAATCGAGATCGTCACCGGGGGCTGGTTGTTGCCGTAGATCACTCCGGGCACTCTGCCGGCGCGACGCTCAGCCCGGGCGGCCCCCTTGCCGCTCTTCGGACGTGCGGTCGCCTTCAATTCCTTGACGGTCGTCGCCATGTCGTTAAGTCCTTGTTTTTGCAAAAGTTAATGGGCCGCAGCGCGGCCCATGGCAGCATCCGCAGCAAGCCTCCAGGGGTGCGGGGGCTGCAGACGTGGCGGGCTTTTACCCGGAAGATGCGGAAATGACAAGGAGAATGGGGTGCCATCCTCCCCTGGAGGAGGAGGGTCGGCGCGTAGCGCCGGGGTGGGGTGACAGTCTCGCCATCGAGGCGATGCCCGTGGGGAGGGATCACCCCACCCCTCACCGCATTCCGCTTCGCTGCATGCGCTGCGACCCTCCCCCTCTAGGGAGGTAAGAGCGCGTGCCTTACGTCGGCGTTCCGCCGAACTTGGCCTCCAGCGCCGCGATCCTAGCCTTCAGCGCCTCGTTCTCCTCGCGGGCGAGGCGGGCCATGTCCTTGACCGCCTCGAACTCCTCGCGCTTGACCAGATCCATGTCGCGCAGGAATTTTTCCGCCTGGGTGCGCATCACCGTGTCGAACTCGCGCTTGACGCCCTGGGCGGCACCGGCAGCGTCATTCATCAGGCGGCCGATCTCGTCGAAAAACCGGTTGCTGGTCTGGGTCATGGCTGCCTCCGATAAACTTTGCGCGAATTCTCCGAAACACAATGGCAATCCGACTGGGCCGGTTCAAGGGCCGAGCGGGGGCATCCTTGTCATGCCCCGGTTTCCTTGCAATCGTATTCAACGTCCCTGCATAACAAGAATCACTGGGCGTCTGCTGGCGCTCGATCGCCGCAATCTCGTTCAGCCATAGAAGGCGCGATGCCCTTTCTGCTCATCGACTTTCCCGCCTTCAAGCCGATCGCCCTCGAGATCGGTCCGTTCGCGATCCGCTGGTATGCGCTGGCCTATATCTGCGGCATCGTGTTCGGCTGGCTCTATGCGAGATCGCTCCTCAAGAACCAGCGTCTGTGGGGCGGACCCGCACCGATCTCGCTGCTCCAGATCGACGATTTCATCCTCTGGGTCACGCTCGGCATCATCCTGGGCGGCCGCACCGGCTACGTGCTGTTCTACAATCTGCCGTTCTTCATCGACCATCCCGCCGCGATCTTCAAATTGTGGGAGGGCGGCATGTCCTTCCATGGCGGCTTCCTCGGCTGCGTCGTCGCGGTAATGTTGTTTGCTCATCGCAACGGCATCTCGATCCTGTCGCTCGGCGACATCACCACCGCGGTCGCCCCGGTCGGGCTGCTGCTCGGACGCATCGCCAATTTCATCAATGGCGAATTGTGGGGCCGCGCTACCGATGCGAGCCTGCCTTGGGCGATGATCTTCCCGAACGATCCCACACAGCTGCCGCGCCATCCGAGCCAGCTCTATGAGGCCGGCATGGAAGGCATCCTGTTGTTCGCGGTGCTCGCGATCATGATCCGCTTCGGTGCCCTGAAGCGGCCCGGCATGATCCTCGGCGCCTTCATCCTGATCTATGGTCTGACCCGGATCGCCGGCGAACATTTTCGCGAGCCGGACGCCCAGCTCGGCTTCCTGTGGGGCGGGTTAACCATGGGCATGCTGTTGTCGATCCCGATGCTTATCGTCGGCACCATACTTATTGTATGGGCAGTCAGGCGCGGCGCGCCGAAGCCCATCGAGGCCATTCGTTAATTCATTCCGAGAACATAGATCGTGACCGACTCGCCGCTACTCAACGAGATCAAGGCGCTGATCAAATCCTCAGGCCCGATGCCGGTCTGGCGCTACATGGAATTGTGCCTGATGCACCCGCGCTACGGCTATTACGTCTCGCGCGATCCGCTCGGGCGTGAGGGCGATTTCACCACCGCGCCCGAGGTCAGCCAGATGTTCGGCGAGCTCTTGGGACTGTGGGCCGCCTCGGTGTGGAAGCAGATGGGCTCGCCGCACTTTTTGCGGCTGATCGAGCTCGGCCCCGGCCGCGGCACCATGATGGCGGACGCGCTGCGCGCATTGCGCGTGCTGCCGCCGCTCTACCAGGCACTCCACATCCACATGGTCGAGGTCAATCCGGTGTTGCGCGAGCGGCAGAGTGCGACGCTGGCGAACGTGCGCAACATCGCCTGGCACGACAGCATCGACGAGGTGCCGGAAGGTCCCAGTATCATCCTCGCCAACGAATATTTCGACGTGCTGCCGATCCATCAGATGATCCGCTACGAGAACGGCTGGCACGAGCGCGTGATCGAGATCGATCCCAACGGAAAACTTCAGTTCGGCGCCGCGCCCGAGCCGACGCCACGCTTCGACGTGCTGCTGCCGCCCTTGGTGCGCGCCGCGCCGGTCGGTGCCGTGTTCGAATGGCGGCCCGACAGCGAGATCATGAAGCTCGCCACGCGCGTGCGCGACCAGGACGGCGCGGCGCTGATCATCGACTACGGCCATTTGCGCAGCGATGCCGGCGATACGTTTCAGGCGATCGCGCGCCACAGCTTCACCGATCCCCTGAAGGCCCCGGGCCAAGCCGACGTCACCGCCCATGTCGACTTCCAGGCGCTGGCGCGTGCGGCCGAGGATGTCGGGGCCCGCGTGCACGGGCCGGTGACGCAGGGCGACTTCCTCAAGCGCATCGGCATTGAGACCCGCGCGGCGGCGCTGATGCAGAAGGCTACGCCCGAAGTCGCAACCGACATTTCGGTGGCGCTCAAGCGCCTGACCGATACGGGGCGCGGCGGCATGGGCTCGATGTTCAAGGTGCTCGGCATCTCCGAGCCAGGTTTGACCGGTCTTGCCGGTCTCAGCGATCTCGAACGCGCCGGAGAAGCCTCATGACGCTTGCCTCGTCGCTGCTGTCGGCCGTGCCCGGCCTGCGTCATGCCTTCTTCACCCGCGAGGGCGGCGTCTCCAGCGGCATCTATTCCGCGCTGAACGGCGGGCTCGGCTCCAACGACGATCAGGCCCACGTCGCCGAAAACCGCCGTCGCATGGCCGAGCATGTCGGCGTCGCACCGGAGCGTTTTCTCAGCCTGCACCAGATCCATTCGCCCGACGTGCTCGTCGTAGATCGCGCGTGGCCGAACGGGCCGCGGCCGAAGGGCGATGCGCTTGTCACCAGGACATCCGGGATTGCGCTCGGCATCTCCACCGCCGATTGCGGGCCGGTGCTATTCGTCGACCCCAATGCGCGCGTGATCGGCGGTGCGCATGCCGGCTGGAAGGGCGCGCTATCAGGCGTGCTGGAAGCAACGATCTCGGCGATGGAGAAGCTCGGCGCCACGCGCGACGGCATCATCGCGGCGATCGGCCCCTTGATCCGGCAGGAGAGCTACGAAGTCGGCAACGAGTTCGTGGCGCGTTTCATCGAGGCGGATGCGGACAACGCGAT
The DNA here is from genome assembly GCF_023074095.1 of Bradyrhizobium sp. 137. NCBI lineage: Bacteria > Pseudomonadati > Pseudomonadota > Alphaproteobacteria > Hyphomicrobiales > Nitrobacteraceae > Bradyrhizobium > Bradyrhizobium sp. 137. Next base: position 232,410 of record NZ_JADPKU010000044.1, on the reverse strand, counting down.
GTTCTTCATCCCGTCGGTACGCGAGAGCCACGCGATGTTCGATCTCGCCGGCTTCATCCGGACGCGGCTGGAAGCCTCCGGCATCCTGATGGTCGACGATCTCGGTCTCGACACCTATGCCGATGAGCGCTTCTTCAGCTATCGCCGCTCGGTGCATCGCAAGGAGCCGGACTACGGTCGCCACATTCATGCCATCGCGCTCGAAGCGTGAACACAAGAGCAACACGCTGTTGTCCCGGGATGACGGTGCTGTTTGTGGCTAGCCTGCCCTAGACCTTAATCGATTTTAACGATATCGCTGCCCTCCATAATGAGGGAAGCGTCATCTTTTCCGCGTCGCGCGGGCGCACGCGTGCTGGCGGTCATGCTGCTGGCGGCTGCGACCATGCTTGCCGGCTGCGCCGGCGGCAACGCGCCGAGCAATTCCTATGCGATGGCGCCGAACGGTGGCTCGGGCGCAACGGTCGCCTTCGAATCGATCGACGGCCCGCCGCCGCAGGTGTTCGACCGCATGGTCGGTGTGCTCGACAGCGAATCCAAGCTGCGCAGTCTGTCCGTCGTCTCCCGCGAGGGCACGGCGGCCTATCGCGTGCGCAGCTACCTCTCGGCTCAAATCGTGCGCGGCAAGACCATGATTGCATGGGTCTGGGACGTCTACGACGCCAACCAGCAGCGGGCGCTGCGCCTCTCCGGCGAGGAACCCACGTCCGCCAAGGGCGGCCGCGACCCCTGGGGCGCTGCCGACGACCTGGTGCTGCGAAAGATCGCCCAGGCCGGATTCAGCGGACTTTCCAACATGATCAACGGAACGCCGGATGCCTCAGGCGTAGCTCCAGGCCTGCGGGGACCGGCCGTGGCGACCATCATTCCGGTCGCGCCCGCGCCGGACATGCCGGCCACGGCGCTCGGCTACGCCGAGCCATAACCCCCGCTAAACCACGGGCCCAAGTTACGGCCAAACCGTTGGCCCGACTCAGGATTTTCGAAGGGAAAACGTAGCGTCCCGGGTTGCCATTCGAGCCCCCGGCCTGATATTTCCTCGCCCGTCGTAACCGTGCTTCCAATGGGTATTCGTAGGATGTTGAAGGTCGTATCCAGCAAAGCGCGGGAGGAAGCGTCCATGTCGGCCAAAAACGGCTCCATCAAGCTCGTCGCCGGCAACTCCAATCCGGCTCTGGCGCAGGCCATTGCGCAGGGCCTCGACCTGCCGCTGACCAAGGCGGTGGTGCGGCGCTTCGCCGACATGGAGATCTTCGTCGAGATCCAGGAGAACGTCCGCGGCTCGGATGCCTTCGTCATCCAGTCGACCTCGTTCCCAGCGAACGACCATCTGATGGAGCTCCTGATCATCACCGACGCGCTGCGCCGCTCCTCGGCGCGCCGCATCACCGCGGTGCTGCCCTATTTCGGCTACGCCCGGCAGGACCGCAAATCGGGTTCGCGCACGCCGATCTCGGCCAAGCTCGTGGCCAATCTGATCACGCAGGCGGGCGTCGACCGCGTCATGACGCTCGACCTGCATGCCGGCCAGATTCAGGGCTTCTTCGACATCCCGACAGACAACCTTTACGCGGCGCCGCTGATGGTGCGCGACATCAAGGAGAAGTTCGATCTCTCCAAGGTGATGGTGATCTCGCCCGACGTCGGCGGCGTGGCCCGCGCGCGCGGCCTCGCCAAGCGCATCAACACCCCGCTCGCGATCGTCGACAAGCGCCGCGAGCGTCCGGGCGAGTCCGAGGTCATGAACGTGATCGGCGACGTCGCCGGCTACACCTGTATCTTGGTCGACGACATCGTCGATTCCGGCGGCACCCTGGTGAACGCGGCCGACGCGCTGATCGCCAAGGGCGCCAAGGACGTCTACGCCTACATCACTCACGGCGTGCTCTCCGGCGGCGCGGCGGCCCGCATCTCCGGCTCCAGGCTGAAGGAGCTGGTGATCACCGACTCGATCCTGCCGACCGAGGCGGTGACCAAGGCGCCGAACATCCGCACGCTGCCGATCGCCAGCCTGATCTCCGACGCGATCGCGCGCACGGCCGCCGAAGAGTCGGTGTCGAGCCTGTTCGACTGATTTCTTTATTGTCATTCCGAGGCGGCGCGTCAGCGCCGAACCCGGAATCTCGAGATTCTTAGGTGCGCAACTGCGCACCGTAGTTCTCGCTACGCGAGCCCCCGGAATGACTTCAGTCTCGTAGGGTGGGCAAAGGCGCAAAGCGCCGTGCCCACCTTTCTCTTTCGATGAAGCTGGTGGGCACGCTTGCGCTTCGCCCACCCTACGGCAGTCTGCCTACCCCACGATCCCCGCCGCGACCTGGCCGCGCAGACGTTCCAGGCCGAGCAATGTCTCCGCACAGGCGGCCGCGACCTCCGTGCCCTTGATCGCAAAATGCTTGCGGAAGAAGTCGTAGTGCACCTCGGTCTCGTGGAATTGCTGCGGCGTCAGCACGGCCGAGAACACCGGCACCTCGGTGCGGAGCTGCACGTCCATTAGCGCCTTGATCACGGTGTCGGCGACGAATTCATGGCGGTAGATGCCGCCATCGACGACGAGTCCGGCCGCAACGATCGCGGTGTAGCGGCGCGTCTTGGCGAGGACCTGCGCATGCAGCGGGATCTCGAACGAGCCGGGCACTTCGAACACGTCGACATGGGTGAGGTGCCGCGCTTCTGCCTCCTTCAGGAAGGCGAGGCGGGCCTCCTCGACCACGTCGCGGTGCCAGCAGGCCTGCACGAAGGCCACCCGCTGCGGCTTTGCGAAGCGCGGGTGTTCGGGCGCGGGTCCTTGCGGAACCGGCGGTTCGGCGACTTCAGTTTCGACTGTGGAGGTTTGGACTTGGGGATCTTGCAACATCTGATTCATGGCTTTCCTCGGTTTAAGGACCAGAATCAGGGCACACGGAACGACAAACAGCCGCATCTTGCGATGCGTCTGCCACCGACCGTTCTCTTTCATCCGGACTTTGACCGTCGGCTTCGGAGTTGCACCGAATCTGCTGACCCTTCCCTTCGGCAAAATCCTTTTCAGGAAAGAACCTCGGGGAAGGCGCTCGCGGGCTTGGGCCTTTCGGCCCTTACCGCCGGTGGGGACTTTCACCCCGCCCTGAGAACATCGGCCGTTCGGGATGAACGGCCTGCCAGCAAATATGCCGCCGGCGAGCCGTTGCGGCAAGCGCGTTCCGCATGGGCAAAGCGCATGGTCCCATGCCGTCGCGGTGGGAGCGGCCCTCGCGGGACGGAATTAGCAATTGGCGCCGGCCGCCCGAATGCGATTCCGGTTTGTTCTCCCTCGTCCGGTTTTGCCTCTCCCCGTTAACAATTGTGGCGGAGATGAGCTGTGGACGAACGAGTCCTGGCTTGTGGACGGACTCGGGACGCGGTTGCGCAGATTCCGCAAATCACATCACTTGATCCGCGACAGGCCCGCGCTGATCCGAAGAGATCGCAAGAGCGACCCTAGGGATCGCCGTAGCGACGTTTAGGGAGCGCGCGCCGGGCCAACCGCGTGCGTATCAAAACAACAAGAAGGCAAGAGGTCGAGACGGCATGTCCCTGCTCGAAGGCACTATCGATTCCAAGAGCCATCCGCTCGCGGTGGTCGAGGATATCGCTGCCAGCAACAACTGGCCGTTCGAACGCTCCGGCGAAGACGAACTCACGATTGTCTCGAAGGGACAATGGACCGATTACCAGCTCTCCTTCACCTGGATGGGCGAAATCGAGGCGCTGCATCTGGCCTGCGCCTTCGACATGAAGATCCCACTGCAGCGCCGGGGCGAGGTGCAGCGGCTCGTCGCCGCGGTCAACGAGCAATTGTGGGTCGGCCATTTCGACCTGTGGACCAACACCGGCATGATCATGCACCGCCAAGCGCTGGTGCTGCCGGGCGGCCTCACTGCCTCCACCGCGCAATGCGAAGCCATGCTCGCAGGCGCCATCCACGCCTGCGAGCGCTACTTTCCGGCGTTCCAGTTCGTGGTGTGGGCCGGCAAGACCACCGCGCAAGCCATGGACGCGGCGATGTTCGACACGGTGGGCGAGGCGTAGGGCGCCTCGCTCCCCAGCGCGTGAGGAGGGCATCGCCCATCCTTCGTCGTCCTGGACAAGCGATGACGGCGCGAAGCGCTGTCGTCGCGCAGATCCAGGATCCATACCGCGGGGACTCTCCGTATCTCGCGATGCTTGTTGCTCTGCCCTCCATCCACTAGAACCACTTGGGGTCATGGGTCCTGGCTTGGCCTGGACGACGGATTTGGCAGCAGCGATGGCGAACAACACCCTCCAAAACATCACCGGCACCATCCTCCTCGCTGGCGCCGGCAAGATGGGCGGCGCGATGCTGAGCGGATGGCTGGCGGGCGGGCTCGATCCGCGCCGCGTTGCGGTGATCGATCCGCACCTCTCGCCCGAGATCACCGCGCTTGCCGCCAAGGGCGTTGCGCTCAATCCTGACATGAAAGCGGCGGGCACGGTCGAGACGCTGGTCGTCGCGGTGAAGCCTCAGATGTTCCGCGAGGCCGGCGCCAAGCTGAAACCATTCGTTTCGGACAAGACGTCGGTGGTCTCGATCATGGCAGGCACCACCATCGCCTCGCTTGAAGAGGTCTGCGGCGGCGCCGTGATGCGCGCGATGCCGAACACACCGGCCGCGATCGGCCGCGGCATCACCGTCGCCGTCGCCGCACAACACGTCAGCTCGGCTCAGCGCGCGGTGGCCGATGCGCTGCTGCGCGCCACCGGCTCGGTGGAATGGGTCGAGGATGAAGGCCTCATGGACGCGGTCACCGCAGTCTCCGGCTCAGGGCCCGCGTATGTCTTCCTGCTCGCCGAGGAGCTCGCGCGCGCCGGTGTGGAAGCGGGATTGCCCGAGGCGCTGGCGACCAGGCTTGCGCGCGAGACCGTCGCCGGCTCCGGCGAGCTGCTGCACCAGTCCGAGCTTGCTTCAAGCACGCTGCGCCAGAACGTCACCTCTCCCGGTGGCACCACCGCTGCCGCCCTCGACGTGCTGATGGGCGAGCCCGGACTGCGCGAGTTGATGATCCGCGCAATTGCGGCCGCGACGAAGCGGTCGAAGGAATTGGCGAAGTAGCTAACGGACTCGCAGCTACGCTCCTAGTCGCTTGTTGAACATCTCGACATTGACGAGACCGCGCGCGTGGCGGCCCTCGCCGAGTTTGCGGGTGCTCTCGAACGCCTCGACCTCGAACCGGATGACGCGGCGCTCGACCGTGACGACTTTCGCTGTGGTCCGCACCGTCGCACCGACGCGAGCTGCCGCCAGATGGCGGATGTCGACCTCGGTGCCGACGGTGACCCACCCGGGCTGAAGCGCGGAGCGGATCGCATCGCTTGCGGTCATCTCCATCTCGAGGATCATCATCGGCGTCGCATAAACAAACGGCATGCCGGGCACGAAATGCCCGACCGTGCGCTCCACCGGCACCACCAGCGTGCGCTCTGCGCTCATGCCGATCGTGATGAAGTCGCGTGCGTCCATATTCTTTCTCGTCATTCCAGGCGCAAAGCGCGAACGCGGAAGCCAGAGATTAGCCCTGACGGGCTGCCCCGGAATGATGCTAACGCGTCACTTCTTCGCAGCCGCCGCGCGCTCAACAAAGGTCTTGCCGCCCTTCATCTTGTGGCGCAGCGGGGCCTCGTTGATCTGGATAACGACGGCATCGGCGTCGACGCCGAGATTCTTCACGAGCGCCTGGGTGATGTCGCGCATCATGCCGGCCTTCTGCTCGTCGGTGCGGCCTTCGGCCATGCTGATTGTGATCTCAGGCATCGTCTTCTCCCTGCTCGTCGTTCATCATCTATTCGTCATTGCCGGGCTCGATCCGGCAATCCATCATTTGGAAGATGGATGCGCGGGTCAAGCCCGCGCATGACGAATGGAGCGAATGGCTAGCCCCAGCTCACGTCATGGCGCGCCAGGACCTCGCGCACCTTGGCGACGAGATCGGCCTCGCTGCACGAGAATTGCGCCGGGCGGCTCTCGCGCCATTCCTGGTTGGAGGCGATCGCAGCGGCGGCCTTGGCACCTTCTATCAGATCCTTGATCTGAACCTCGCCGCGCGCCTTCTCGTCGGAGCCCTGGATGACGACGCAGGGCGCGTTGCGGCGATCGGCATATTTGAGCTGATTGCCCATGTTCTTGGGATTGCCGAGATAGAGCTCGGCGCGGATGCCGGCGGTGCGCAAGGAAGCGACCATCTTCTGATAGTCGGCGACGCGGTCGCGGTCGAACACGGTGACGACGACGGGCCCGAATTCCGGCCGCGTGTCGAGCTTGCCGAGCAGCGTCAGTGCGGCCTGCAAGCGAGACACGCCGATGGAGAAGCCAGTCGCCGGCACCGGCTCGCCGCGAAAGCGCGAGACGAGGCCGTCATAACGTCCGCCGCCGCCGACCGAGCCGAAGCGCACCGGGCGGCCCTTCTCGTCCTTGGTGTCGAGCAGGAGTTCGAGCTCGTAGACAGGGCCGGTGTAATATTCGAGGCCGCGCACAACGGAGGGATCGATGCGAATGCGGTCCGCGCCGTAACCCGAAGCCATGACCAGCTTGGCAATTTCTTCCAGCTCGCTCACGCCGGCCTGACCGACTTCGCTCTTGGCGAGGTACGTTTCTGCGGCGGCGATAGCTTCTTTCCAATCATCGCGCTGCTTGGTGATGGCGAGAACAACGTCAGCCTCCGCCGCACTCAGATTGGCGCCTTTCGTGAAGTCGCCCTTGCCCTCTTCGCCGCCGTCCCATCGTCCGGGACCGAGCAATTTGCGCACTTCGTCGGCGGAAAACTTGTCGAGCTTGTCGATCGCGCGGAGCACGGTCAGCCTGCGTGCCGCGTTGTCGTCGCCGCCGAGCCCGATGGCTTCCAGAACACCGTCGAGCACTTTTCGATTGTTCACCTTCACGACGTAAGAGCCGCGTGCAATCCCGAGCGCCTCCATCGTATCAGCCGCCATCATGCAGATCTCCGCATCCGCCGCCGGCGTCGCCGAGCCGACCGTGTCGGCATCGAACTGCATGAACTGGCGGAAGCGTCCGGGACCGGGCTTTTCGTTGCGGAACACGTAACCGGCGCGGTAGCTGCGATAGGGCTTTGGCAGCGTGTCGAAGTTTTCAGCGACGTAGCGGGCGAGCGGCGCGGTCAGATCGTAACGCAGGCTGATCCATTGCTCGTCGTCGTCCTGGAACGAGAACACGCCCTCGTTCGGACGGTCCTGGTCGGGCAGGAATTTGCCGAGCGCATCGGTGAATTCCATCGCCGGCGTCTCCACCGGCTCGAAGCCATAGAGCTCGTAAACAGCGCGGATCTTCTCGACCATCTCGCGCGTCGCCCGGATCGCGGCGGGATCGCGATCCTCGAGCCCGCGCGGCAGGCGCGCCTTCAATTTCTGGGGTTTTTTGGGTTTCTCGGCCATGCGCGGCGTTTACCAGCCGACGCGCGGTGCGGCAACCGTTCTTGCCCTCTCCCCTTGTGGGAGAGGGTGGCTCGCGGTAGCGGCGAGACGGGTGAGGGGTTTCTCTCCGCGAACAAACCTCTCGCGCTTGAACTCGCGAAGACAACCCCTCAGCCGGCGCTTCGCGCCACCTTCTCCTACAAGGGGAGAAGGTATAGGTAAAAGCCTCAAAACACTTTGCGGATCCAGTTGTGCGGATCGTTGGTGCGGCCGTACTGGATGTCGACGAGCTGCTTGCGCAGGCCCATGGCGACCGGGCCGGCCGCGCCGCCACTGATGTCGAAATCGCCGCTCACCGAGCGCACCTTGCCGATCGGCGAGATCACGGCGGCAGTGCCGCAGGCGAAGGCTTCTTTCAGCCTGCCGCTGGCGGCGTCCTTGCGCCACTGGTCGAGCGAGTAGGGCTCCTCGCGCACCGTCTTTCCGGCATCGCGGGCGAGCGTGATGATGGAGTCGCGTGTGATGCCCGGCAGGATGGTGCCGAGCGGCGGCGTTGACAGCGAGCCGTCGTCGAACACGAAGAACACATTCATGCCGCCGAGCTCCTCGATGTAACGGCGCTCGAGCGCATCGAGGAACACGACCTGATCGCAGCCATGCTGGATCGCTTCCGCCTGGGCGCGCAGGCTCGCGGCATAATTGCCGCCGCATTTGACGGCGCCGGTGCCGCCGATCGCGGCGCGCGTGTAGTTCTCGGACACCCAGATCGACACCGGTGCAGGGCCGCCCTTGAAATAAGAGCCCACCGGCGAGGCGATGACCGCGAAGATGTATTCGGATGACGGCTTGACGCCGAGGAAGGTCTCGCTCGCGATCATGAAGGGCCGTAGGTAAAGACTGCCCTCGCCGCCCGGCATCCAGGCGCGATCGATGCGCACGACCTGCTCGACCGCCTCGATGAAGACATCCTCGGGCAATTGCGCCATTGCCATGCGGTCGGCCGAGTCCTTGAATCGCCGCGCATTGGCGTCGGGGCGAAACAGGTTCACGCCGCCGTCGTCGCGCTTGTAGGCCTTGAGGCCCTCGAAAATTTCCTGAGCGTAATGGAGAACCGCGCCGGCCGGATCGAGCTGAAAGTTGGCGCGCGCCTCGATTTTGGCCTCGTACCAGCCGCCCTTGGCCTGATTGTAGCGGACGATCGCCATGTGATCGGTGAAAACTCGCCCGAACCCTGGGTCCACCAGCTTGGCGACGCGGTCCTTCTCAGGAGTCGGATTGGATGCGGGCTGGATGTCGAATGTCATGCTCATGTCCTTGGCTCCCGCTGCCGGTATCGGCGCTGTTCTGGCACCGGCCCGCCCCTGTTCGGGGCCGGCTGGCTTCATTAGGTGTCTGGCTGGACCGCCGCCAGCCTTGTTACGGCCGGTTTCCCGTGGCCAGCATGTCGCCGAGGACATGCTTTTGCGGAAGGCGGAAGTCCAGTATGTTTTGTCGAAATGCCGCTCGACAATCGCACGGTAGATCTGCTCCGGCCGTCGTCGCCTGTCCGGCTGTTTCCGCCGTCCCTGCTTCGACGCCGCCCGTCGCGATACGATCTAAAATTTCGTACGGGCCAGTCGTTTTGTAACATTGAACCCAAGATACGTCAATATGCCTGACATAAATTTCGCGAGTCCGTCTCAAGACGCCGCCGAGCCTCGGCCGGCCGCAGGCGATGGAGGCAATTTGCGCTGGGATATCATCGAGCTGCTGTTCTTCGCTTATCGCGATTTCGTGGGCGATCCAGACCAGGAGCTGGAGGCCTTCGGCTTCGGCCGGGCCCATCACCGGGTCATGCACTTCGTCTATCGCTATCCCGGCCTCAAGGTCGCCGATCTCCTCGACGTCCTGCGCATCACAAAACAATCGCTCGGCCGCGTGCTCAAGCAGCTTCTCGACGAAGGCTATATCGTGCAGAAGACCGGCGACAATGACCGTCGTCAGCGCCTGCTCTATGCGACGCCGAAAGGCGAAGCGCTGGTGCAGAAGCTTGCCGGGCTCCAGACCACGCGGATCACCAAGGCGCTTGCCGAGATAGGTCCGCAGGATGCCGAGACCGTCAAGCGCTTCCTGCGCGCGATGATCGATCGCGACGATCCGGACAAGGTGCTCGAGACGATCTTCGCTTCCGTCAACCACGACGCCAAGGAGTGACCGTGCCGCTCGCTGCCACGCTCGCCCGCCCGCCGGTGCAACCCGCCGACGATGCCCCGCATCTGCTGCTGGTCGACGACGACCGCCGCATTCGCGATCTGCTGTCGCGCTTCCTCGCCAGCGAAGGCTATCGGGTCTCGACCGCCGCCAGTGCCAGCGATGCGCGCGCCAAGCTCATGGGCTTGCATTTCGATCTCTTGATCCTCGACGTCATGATGCCCGGCGAGACCGGCTTCGACCTCGCCCGTTTCATCCGCACCTCGTCCTCGGTGCCGATCGTGATGCTGACGGCGCGGCACGAGGCAGAAGCGCGCATCGAGGGCCTGCAGATCGGCGCCGACGACTATGTCGCAAAACCGTTCGAGCCGCGCGAGCTCGCGCTGCGCATCAACAACATCCTCAAGCGCGCCGCGCCGCCGCCGCAGGCGGCGACCGTGGAGAAGATCGCTTTCGGACCCTACGTCTACCATCTCGAACGCGGCGAGCTGCGCCAGGGCGATGAGGTCATTCACCTCACTGACCGTGAGCGCGAGATGCTGCGCATCCTCTCGGAGACGCCGGGCGAAACCGTGCCGCGCAGCGCGCTGACCGGCAACGGCAGCGTCAACGAGCGCGCCGTGGACGTTCAGATCAACCGCCTCAGGCGCAAGATCGAGACCGATCCCGCCAATCCGCTATTCCTCCAGGCGGTGCGCGGCATCGGCTACCGGCTGGTGGCCTTGCCTTAAAGCCCATAGAGCAGTGAAGCGCCACCGATGAGCACGATCGATACGGGCCTGACGCTTCTGAAGAGCGCCGCTGGCCGCGTCTCCGCCGCCAATGGCTGGATGGGCAACGCATTCAAGGGCTGGATGCCGACCGGCCTCTATGCGCGCGCGCTGCTGATCATGATCGTGCCGATGGTGATCCTGCAATCGGTCGTCGCCTTCGTGTTCATGGAAAGGCACTGGAACACGGTGACTCGGCGCCTGTCCGCCGCGGTGGTGCAGGACATCGCCGCGCTGATCGACGTCTACAAGGGCTATCCGCAGGACAAGGATCGCGACCAGATCCGCCGCATCGCCCAGCAGCGGCTCGGCCTCGTCGTCGATTTCCTGCCTGCCGGTGACATGCCGCCACCGGGACCAAAGCCGTTCTTCTCGCTGCTCGACCAGACCCTGTCGGTGCAGCTCGGCCGCCAGATCGGGCGTTCGTTCTGGATCGACACGGTCGGCCGCTCCAACCTCGTCGAGATCCGCATCCAGCTCGACGATGCCGTGATGCGCGTGTTCGCCCAGCGCAGCGCCGCCTACGCCTCCAACTCGGAAATCTTCCTTTTCTGGATGGTCGGCACGTCCTCGATCCTGCTGATCGTCGCGGTGCTGTTCCTGCGCAACCAGATCAAGCCGATCCTGCGGCTCGCCGATGCCGCCGAGAGCTTCGGCAAAGGCCGCGAGGCGCCGAATTTCCGCCCCAGAGGCGCGCGCGAGGTGCGGCGCGCCTCCGTCGCCTTCCTCGAGATGAAATCGCGCATCGAGCGCACGATGGAGCAGCGCACCGCAATGCTGGCCGGCGTCAGCCATGACCTGCGCACCATCCTGACCCGCTTCAAGCTCGAGCTGGCGCTGATCGGCGATAGTCCCGAGCTCGAGGGCATGCGCAAGGACGTCGACGAGATGTCGATGATGCTGGAGGATTACCTCGCCTTTGCCCGCGGCGATTCCGGCGAGCAATCGCAGCCGACCGATATGGCCCAGGCCCTGGAAGAGCTGCGCAGCGATGCCGAACGGCACGGCCACACCGCGACCGTGGCGTTCCACGGCCTGCCAGTGGTGACGGTGAAGCCGGCCTCGTTCAAGCGCTGCCTTGCCAACCTCGTCACCAACGCCGCACGCTACGGCAAGGCCATCGCCATCACCGGCCAGCGCGATCACCGCTATCTCACGGTCACGATCGACGACGACGGGCCGGGCATTCCCGCGCATTTGCGCGAAGAGGTGTTCAAGCCGTTCCTGCGGCTGGACAACGCCCGCAACCAGGACGAAGGCGGCACGGGCCTTGGCCTCGCGATCGCCCGCGACATCGCCCGCTCCCACGGCGGCGACATCACGCTCGGCGACAGCCCGATGGGAGGATTGAGGGCGAGCGTGAGGATACCCGTGTAACTGCTCTTGCCTCTCCCCGTTAGAACGGGGCGAGGGAGCCCACCGATTTTCCGGCTACGATCTCGCTACTTCGGCAGCAGTCCCTTCAGCTTATCCACGTCGCGCACGTTCATCTTGAAGCCGCCTGGCATCACGATGTCGCCGGGCTTCTGGTCCGGCTTGCAGGCCCCGAGCCATTTCGCTTCAAGCGTCATGGTGCTATCGCGCCCGGCCGTGCCGGCGACGCCGCCTTGCGCATGCGAGGAGGTCCTCACCGTGTAGGCCGAGTTGAAATCGCCTGATATCTCGGCATGCGAGGTCGTGCTGACGCCAGCGACGTTGCACTCGGAATCGCTGACATAGCCGGTCGCGGTCTTCTTGATCTCCTGCTTGGCGCAGATCTGCCTGGCCATCGGGGAGACGTTGTTGCTCATCTCCTTGTCGACGGTCTCGTCAGTGCAGTGCTGCATGGTCATCTCGGGCACGGGCGAGCCGGTCGTGACCAGCTTCATTTCCCAAAGGCCGGCCTTGCGCAGCGGCAGATCGTCGGCGCTGGCGCTGCCTGCGAACAACACGAGACAGGCGGCCGAGCCGAGCAAAGCGAGTTTGCGCGTCATCGGGGGGGCTCCCGGCTGAGAGATTGCGGCGTTACGACCGCGGTTCAGTACAGCGTGCGGATCGGCTGCTCGGCGGCGCCGTAGGGCACCCAGCGGCAGGAGAACGAGATGTAGCCGCCCTCGTAGGCCTGCACCGCGAGAAATTTGGCGACTTTGCCGTAGCGCGCGCAGTGATCGACCGCGACCTGCCGCGCATCGACCTGGGTCGCCATCGAATAGGCGATGATGCCGCCGGTGTCGTTGCCCTTGAACGGCGGCACTGGAAGAATATCGGCCCGCACCGACTGGCTCGCCATCATACCCGAGACAACCAGGCTGGCGAGAAGACCCGCGGCCGCAATGATTCGCATTCCCGTCACTCCAATTGGTTGGCGCCAGTTTACGGTGCCGGGATGGAAGTGGAAAGAACGGAAGCCATGCCGAGCGCGACGTTGTGGTCAACTCCTGGCGAAGTGTTGCCGCGCTGCACTTGACCCCGCCCAGCCTTCGCGGCACGGTCCCACCTTCGCAAGACCCAGCAGTCCGGATTGCCCATGCGCGCCCCCTCCCTGAAATCGCTCCGCTTTGCCGCCGTGCTCGGCCTCATGTTCGGGGCGCTATCGCTCGGTGAGGCCAGGGCCGCCAATCCGCTCGAGACGAATTTCTGGCTGAGCGGGCCGCGCTACGATGGCGCCGTCGCCGATTGCGACAAGGCGCTGCCGACGATCGCCACCCAGTTCTGGGAGAAGGAAAGCTCGTTCTGGAATTCCTCGTTGAAGATCACCGGCTTCTCCGCCGTTCGCGAGACCGCTTTCCGGCCCTGGCAGTCCGACAACATTCCGCGCCGGTATTGCACCGGCGACGCCATGCTCAATGACGGCAAGGTGCGCAAGGTGCATTTCTCGATTATCGAGGATGGCGGCTTCGCCGGCTACGGCAATGGCGTCGAATGGTGCGTCGTCGGAGTCGACCGCAACTGGGCCTACAATCCAGCCTGCCGCGCCGCCAAGCCCTGATTTGAAGAGTCCCGAGTCGGGCCGATCTGGCGACTGAGCGGCGGTGGCTGCATTTTGTTCTTGAAATGTTCTTATCGCCTGCTAGGCTTCATTGCACAGTCTAGTTGAGGGGCATCGCCATGTTTCATTCCAGATTGCATTCATTTTCCCGCCTGGTGATCTCGCTGACCCTTCCCCTGATCCTTGCCGCAGGCCTGGCCTCGTTCGCCGGCGGCGCAAAGGCCCAGGACAAGCGGCAAAACGCGCCGGGCGAGTTCGATTTCTATGTGCTGTCGCTGTCATGGTCGCCCTCCTTCTGCGAGGAAGCGGCCGAGCGCAACGGCCGCTCACACATGCAGTGCAGCGGACGGCCCTACGCCTTCGTGGTGCACGGGCTGTGGCCGCAATATGAAAACGGCTTCCCCGAATATTGCCAGCGGCCGGCACCGCGGCTGAACCGCGGCATCGTCTCCTCGATGCTGGATTTGATGCCGGCGCCGGGCCTGATCTTCAACGAATGGGACAAGCACGGCACCTGCTCCGGGCTCGAGAGCCGCAGCTATTTCGAAACGATCCGCAAAGCGCGCGCCGCGATCAAGATCCCGGCCGAATATCTCGATCTGTCGCAGGCCAAGACCGTGGCGCCGGCGGAGGTCGAGGACGCCTTTATCAAGGCCAATCCCGGCCTCAGCAATGCCGCCATCTCGGTCACCTGTAACCGGACACGGCTGTCTGAGGTCCGCATCTGCCTCAGCAAGGATCTGCAATTCCGCGCCTGCGACGAGCTCGAGCGCCGCACCTGCCGCCGCGAGCAGGTGACGATGCCGCCGATCAGGGGTGGGTAGAGGGAGCCCTCGGATCGCCATTCCGGAGCGCGCGGCTTGTCCGCCGCAGCCCGAAGAGCGAAGGCGGAAGCGCGGGGCTGGAATCCATCTGTCCGCATTCTCAAAGAAATGGATTTCGGGTTCGGTGCTGGCGCACCGTCCCGAAATGACGGCCGTTACTTTCGCCTCGCGATGTCGTAACTCTCCGCCATGAACTACCGTCACGCCTTCCATGCCGGCAGCTTCGCCGACGTCATCAAGCACATCGTACTGGCGCGCATCCTCACTTATTTGCAGGACAAGCCGGCGGCGTTCCGCGTCATCGACACCCATGCCGGCGCCGGCCTCTACGACCTCGACAGCAACGAGGCGCGCCGTGGCGGCGAGTGGCTGACCGGCATTGCGCGGCTGATGCAGGCGCGGCTGTCGAACGAGACCGCGGCGCTGACCAAGCCGTATCTCGACATCGTCCGCGCCTTCAATCCGAAGGGCGAGCTCAAGGCCTATCCGGGCTCGCCACTGATCGCGCGCGGCCTGCTCAGGCCGCAGGACCGCCTCATCGCCTGCGAGCTCGAGCCGAAGGCGCGGAAAGCGCTGATCGACGTGCTGCGCCGCGACGAGCAGGCTCGCGTGGTCGATCTCGACGGCTGGATGGCACTGCCCGCCTTCGTGCCGCCGAAGGAGCGGCGCGGCCTCGTGCTGATCGACCCGCCGTTCGAGGCCAAGGATGAGTTCGAGCGGCTTGGCGAGGCCTTCTCGGCGGCGTTCGCGAAATGGCCGACCGGTATCTACGTCGTCTGGTATCCGGCTAAGAACCGGCGCGCCACCGACACGCTGGCGCAAACGGTGGCGCGGCTCGCAGCCGCAGCAAAGCCATCAGGAAAATGCCTGCGCCTCGAATTCAGTGTGGCGCCGCAGCTCGATGGCGCGGCCCTCACCTCCACGGGTCTTCTGATCGTCAACCCGCCCTACACGCTGCACGGCGAGCTCAAGACCATCCTGCCCGAGCTCGAAATGCCGCTCGGCCAGGGCGGCGCTGCCAGATTCCGATTGGAGGTGCCGAGGCCGTAACACTCCGGCATTCTTGGGAAAAATATGCAGGAACGGTAGTCAATCTGCGACGAACCGTATTATGCTGTTTCCGTGACTGGCTTTACGTTCCGCTTCCGCGAATGGTTGCGGCGGAGTGAAGGCCCAAGAAAGATCCGGCCGGACCTATGAGGTCCGCCCAAGGATGGCCAGCTCCCGGGCTTCGTAAGGTCCGGTCATGTCGTGACGCGAGTCTGCGTCGCGGCGGAGGAGCAATGAGGGGGAGTTTCCCGATGGCCATGACGGGAACGGTCAAGTTCTTCAACGGCGAGCGCGGCTACGGCTTCATCAAGCCGGACGACGGCGGCCGCGATGTCTTCGTTCACATCACCGCCGTAGAGCGGGCGGGACTGAAGGACCTTGCCGAAGGACAGCGTATTACTTTCGAAGTCGAACCGGACAAGAAGGGGAAGGGACCGAAGGCGGTCAATTTGGTCATCCTCTCCTAGCGAGCCTGGCTTAAAAAATCCCGGCCGCGAGCGGCCGGGAGGTTGGTCCGGTATTTTCTTCTTCAGCTATCAGAAGTGATAGTTCACGCCTGCGCGGACAACGCTGGCGCTATAGCCGTTTGACACGCCCGTAATTGCGAACTGACTCGTCGACAGATCGATGTAGAGATATTCGAGCTTGGCACTCCAGTTCGGCGCAAGGCCGACTTCCGCGCCGGCACCGATGGTCCAGCCGGCCGTGGTGTGCGATTCCGTCCAGCCGAAGGTCTGCGCGCGCAGTTCGCCGAAAGCGAGGCCAGCGGTGCCGTAGAACAGCACATTGCTGAAGGCATAGCCGGCGCGGCCGCGCAGGGTGCCAAACCACGGATTGGAGAACTTCCACGGCGCGAAGGTATCGTCGGCACCGGCGGCCTGAATGTCGCCCTCGACGCCAAACACCCAAGGGCCATTCTGGAAATTATAGCCGGCCTGCACGCCGCCGACGAAGCCGGAAGGCTTTGAGGGATTGTTGTCGACCGAACCCCATTCATAGCCGACGTTGCCGCCTAGATAAGGACCGGCCCAGCTGTACGCATTGAGCGGCTGATTGACGGTATAGGGGGCACGCTGCCCGTAACTGAGATCGGCGGCCCCTGCCGAAGCTGTCCAGCCGGCAGCAACCAACGCGGCTGCGCCCACAACGAGCCCCTTCATCACACACTCCAACGCAACTGCCGCCCCCCGCGATGCCTGCGCCGCCGCGCGAAGCCAGACCGCATGGTTACGGAACCACCACTTTTTCGCGTAAGATTTATCGAGAGCTTTAAGTTAAAGGGCTGTTAAGCCGGGTTACCGCGCTATTGACAGGCTTAACCAAGCGTTACCGGGAACTGCGCCCGCCATCCTGTGCGTGCGCCACGGCCGGAACTTCAAATCGGCACCCCCAGCGCCTAAATTCGCACCATGGTTCACGATTCCCCCGACAATCCGGACGATGCACGTACGCGCAAACCCGTGCGCGTCACCGCACCGGACGCCCCGCCTCCGGAAACGGACATGGCGCCGCCGGACCTCGATCCCGCAACAGCGAGCGGCGACGACGAGGACGATGCGCGGCTGCCGGATATCCTGGAAGAGAGCGGCGCGGTCGGCGAGGGCCCGCTGGCGACCGGTCATGAGGCGATCGAGCGCGCGGTCCGGCTCGCCCCCACCTCGCCCGGGGTCTATCGCATGCTCAATGCGAACGCGGACGTGCTCTATGTCGGCAAGGCCAAGAACGTCAAAAAGCGCCTGTCCAACTACGCGCGCCAGAGTGCGCCGCAGCCGGCGCGCATCCTGCGCATGATCGCGGCCACGGTGACCGTGGAGATCGTCTCAACCACCACCGAGACGGAAGCACTGCTGCTGGAAGCCAACCTCATCAAGCAGCTGCGGCCGCGCTTCAACGTGCAGCTGCGCGACGACAAGTCGTTTCCCTACATCCTGATCACCGGCGACCATTGGGCGCCGCAGATCCTGAAGCACCGCGGCGCGCAGACCCGGCCGGGGCGCTATTTCGGCCCGTTCGCCTCGGCGGGCGCCGTGAACCGGACCATCACGGCCCTTCAGCGCGCATTCCTGATTCGCTCCTGCACCGATTCCTTCTTCGAGAGCCGCACCCGGCCCTGCCTGCTCTACCAGATCCGCCGCTGTGCCGGGCCCTGCACCCGCGAGATCGACTTCCCCGGCTATACGACCCTGGTGCGCGAAGCGACCGACTTCCTCTCCGGCAAGAGCCATGCGGTGAAGCAGGAACTCGCCGGCGAGATGGAGAAGGCCTCCGGCGAGCTCGAATTCGAGCGCGCTGCGCTCTATCGCGATCGCCTCGCCGCGCTGTCGGCGATCCAGTCGCAACAGGGCATCAATCCGCGCACGGTCGAGGAAGCCGACGTGTTCGCCATCCACCAGGAGGGCGGCTTCTCCTGCGTCGAGGTGTTCTTCTTCCGCACCGGACAGAACTGGGGCAACCGCGCCTATTTCCCGCGCGCGGAAAAGACATTTACCCCCGAGGAGGTGCTCGGCTCCTTCCTCGCCCAGTTCTACGACGACAAGCCGCCGCCGAAGAACATCCTGCTCTCGCACGAGATCGAGGAGAGCGAGCTGCTCGCCAATGCGCTGTCGACCAAAGCCGGCCACAAGGTCGAGGTCACCGCGCCCAAGCGCGGTGAGAAGAAGGAGCTCGTCACTCATGCGCTGACCAATGCGCGCGAGGCGCTCGGCCGCAAGCTCGCGGACACCGCGACGCAGAGCCGCCTGCTCGAGGCCATGGCCGCGACGCTGAGCCTGCCGCACGTGCCCAAGCGCATCGAGGTCTACGACAACAGCCACATCCAGGGCACCAATGCGGTCGGCGCCATGATCGTTGCCGGCCCGGACGGCTTCGTGAAGAACCAGTACCGCAAGTTCAACATCAAGTCGGAAGGACTGACGCCTGGCGACGACTACGCCATGATGCGCGAGGTGCTGGAGCGACGCTTCAAGCGACTGATCAATCCGCCCGAGGAAGGCGTGGCCAAGGCGAAGGAGGACGATTTCCCGCAATGGCCCGACCTCGTCATCATCGACGGCGGCCGCGGCCAGCTCAACGCCGTCCGCGAGATCTTTGCAGGTCTCGGCCTGACCCAGGTGTCGCTGATGTCGGTCGCCAAGGGGCCGGACCGGGATGCCGGTCGCGAGACCCTGTTCATGCCGGAGCGCGAGGCGATCAAGCTGGAGCCGCGCGATCCCGTGCTCTATTTCATCCAGCGCCTGCGCGACGAGGCTCACCGCTTCGTCATCGGCTCGCACCGCAAGCTGCGCAAGAAGGACATCCGCGAGGCCGGTTTGCAGGAGATTCCGGGCATCGGTCCGTCACGTAAACGTGCCTTGCTGCACCATTTCGGAACCCTGAAGGAGATCGAGCGGGCCTCGATCGCCGATCTCGGCAAGGTTCCGGGGGTGAGCGCCGAAAGCGCCCGCAGGATTTTCGAGTATTTCCATCCCCAGCCGGGATGAACTAAAGGGGGACCGCGGTCATATGATCGTTGCGTCCGCGCCTCATTTGGAGAGCGGGACGGTTGACGTTCAGGCACCAGCGGTATTGGTAGGACGGATGAACATCGCGACGACACGAGGGGCAACCAGGCGCTCGATGTCCCTTCCCAACATCCTGACCTACGGCCGGATCGCCGCGATCCCGGTCGTGGTCGGATGCATTTACGCGCAGTCGATCATGGACGGGCCGCTATGGCTGCGCTGGGTGGCGGTGGCCATCTTCATCGGCGCCGGGGTGACCGATTACCTTGACGGCTATTATGCGCGAATCTGGAATCAGCAATCAGCGTTCGGCCGGATGCTCGACCCGATCGCCGACAAGCTGCTGGTTGCCTCGTGCCTGCTGATGCTGGCCGCCGATGGCATCATCCATGGCTGGTCGCTGTGGGCCGCCATCGTAATCCTGTGCCGCGAGATCCTGGTCTCGGGCCTGCGCGAATATCTCGCCGCGCTGCGCGTCAGCGTGCCCGTAACGAAGCTCGCCAAATGGAAGACCACGGTCCAGCTCGTCGCCATCGGCTTCCTGCTCGCGGGCCCGGCCGGTGATGAGGTGGTGCCGGTGGTCTCGATGATCGGGCTGGCGCTGCTGTGGGCTTCGGCGATCCTCACCATCTACACCGGCTACGACTATTTCCGCGCTGGCATCCATCACCTCATCAAGGAGGACGAGGGATGAAGGTGAAATATTTCGCCTGGGTGCGCGAGCGCGTCGGCAAGGCCGAGGAGACCATCGAACCGCCCGCAACGGTGCGCACCGTCGAGGAGCTGATCGCCTGGCTGTCCGCCCAGAGCGAGGCCTATGCCTACGCCTTCGAGAAGCCGAAGGTGATCCGCGCCGCGATCGATCACGCCCACGCCAAGCCGGACACCGCGATCGCGGGCGCCCGCGAGATCGCGTTCTTCCCGCCGATGACCGGCGGCTAGGCCAATGTTCTCGAACACACCAGCATACGGTGCCACCACGCCTCTCCCTATCGGGGAGAGGTGTGGCACCGTCGGAGCGGGGCGAGCATGAGCTGCCCCGTCACCATCCGCATCCAGGAGGACGATTTCGACCTCGCGCGCGAGATCGAAATCCTGACCAAGAGCCGCACCGACATCGGCGCGGTCGTGAGCTTCTCGGGCATCTGCCGCGCCGACGAGGATAGTGCGAAGGTCGCTGCGCTTACGCTCGAACATTATCCGGGCATGGCCGAAGAAGAGATCAAGCGTCACGTCGACGAGGCGACCTCGCGCTGGCCGCTGAACGGCGTCACGGTGATTCACCGCGTCGGCCGCTTCATGCCCGGCCAGAACATCGTGCTGGTGCTGACCGCTTCGCAGCACCGCCAGGCCGCGTTCCAGGCGGCCGAGTTCCTGATGGACTATCTCAAGACCAGCGCGCCGTTCTGGAAGAAGGAAGAGAGCGAAGCCGGCACCGGCTGGGTCGAGGCCGAGGCCCGCGACGACGAAGCCGCCGCACGCTGGACCCGGTCCTGATGGCAAGAGCATCCAAAAAGACCGCGCGTGGCCGCGGCGCGCCAAGACTTGCTAAGGTCGGTCTTGCTACGGTCGGTCTTGCTAAGGTCGCTCCTGGTGAGCTTGTCACGCTGCTCGATTTGGTCCGCTATGCGGTGAGCCGCTTTGTCGAAGCCGAGCTCGCCTTTGCCCACGGCACCACCGATCCGGTTGCCGAGGCGGCCTTCCTGGTCAGCGAGGCGCTGCATCTCAATCCCGAACAGTTCGAGCTTTTCGCCAACGCGCGTGTCACCCTCGCCGAGGGCAAGACCGTTCTCGATCTCATCCATCAGCGCGTCACCACGCGCAAACCGGCCGCCTATCTCGTCAACAAGATCTACATGCGCGGGCTACCCTTCTATGTCGACGAGCGCGTCATCGTTCCACGCTCCTTCATCGGCGAACTGCTGGACTCGCATTTTGGCGGCCACGGCACTGCCGGATCCCTGATTGACGATCCCACGGCGGTCGAGCGCGTGCTCGATCTCTGCACCGGATCGGGCTGCCTCGCCATCCTCGCCGCGCATCATTTTCCGAACGCCACCGTCGACGCCGTTGACATCTCCAAGGGCGCGATCGAGGTCGCTGCGCGAAATGTGGGCGAATACGGGCTCGAGAACCGGATCAGCCTGTATCGCGGCGACCTGTTCGCCCCGCTCGGCGATGCACGCTACGACCTGATCATCACCAATCCGCCCTACGTCGATGCGGAAGGCATGGCCGCGCTGCCGCCGGAGTGCCGGGCCGAGCCGAAGCTCGCCTTCGACGGCGGCGCCGACGGTCTCGACGTGGTGCGCCGTATCCTGCGCGAGGCGCCCGATCACCTGATGCCGGATGGCGGGCTGGTCTGCGAGATCGGCCGCGGCCGCGGACTAGTCGACGAGGCCTTTCCGGAACTGCCGCTGCTCTGGCTGGACACCGAAGACTCCGAGGGCGAGGTGTTCTGGATCGCAGCCGCCGATCTCGGCTGATCCGCTACGACGGGCACGCTCCCTCGGAACAAGTCAAATTCCGCCACGTTCACCCCCGACGAATTGTCTTGCTCTCGGAGGATGTCCGCATGCTCGCGCCATCGGGTGAATTGCTGCGCGCCGGCATGGCGCTCAAGCTCAACCACCTCAAACGCGCCGCACAATCGTATTTGCGCGACCGCACCAACCAAGCCACCGGACGGGCGACGTCCTATGCGGTCGCAGCCGGCCTGTTCGCGGTGGCCGGGCTATTCGTCATTGCGGCCTTCTTTGTCGGTCTGGTCGCGCTGTACCGTTGGGTTGCGATCACCTACGGGCAATTCTGGGGCTTTGGCGCCGTCGGAGCCTTGCTGCTGGTGCTCGCCGCAACCTGCGCCGGGGTGGCTCTGGCTCAAGTGAAGCGTCGGGACAAGCCGATCGTGCCGCTCGCCAGCCGGATGCGGGTTGCGATCGCCACCCCGCGGATTCCTCGCGGAACGGTCAAGCAGGCAGTGAAGGAGGTCGCAACGACGATCCCCCTCGTGCCGCTTGCGCCCGGTGAACGCGGTCGCGACAGCAAAGCCTGGCCGAACCGCGCCAACCGTCCCGTGCAACTTGGCCTGATGCTCGCGGCCGTCGGCCTGGTCGGGTTGACGGCTGCACGCCGGCGGCGTCACAGGCACGGATTGGAAGCGTGAATGCTGATGCGGCGCTCCGAGCAAATGGACAGTTGGCTGCTGGTGGCGGCTACGGCAGTGTTCGTGCTCACCGCGGAGCGCTACTTCCAGGACTCCGGCCTGGCCAAGTCGGGGCCTCCGCAAGACCATCGCAAGGCCGAGGCGAATTCACCGGAAACGCATCCGGCGAGCGCGGCCGTGGAGCCCCGCCGCGGCCGTCATGCCAAGAGCCCGTTCACGATCCCCTGGGCGGGCTGGAAGGACATCTTCTGGCGGACCTATCAGCGCATCGATGAGGATCGCCTGCTGGCGACCGCAGGCGGCGTCGTCTTTTTCGGCCTGCTCGCGATCTTTCCCGCTGTCACGGCACTTGTCTCCTCTTATGGCCTGTTCGCCGATCCCTCGACCATCAGCGCCAATCTCCAGACGCTTGCCACCATGCTGCCCGAGGGCTCGTTCCAGATCGTCGAGGACCAGGTCGCGCGCGTGGTGTCGCATGGCAACACGACGCTCGGGGCCACCTTCCTGCTCGGGCTTCTGCTTGCGATCTGGAGCGCCAATGCCGGCGTCAAGGCGATCTTCGACGCTCTCAACGTCGCCTATGAGGAGCGCGAGAAGCGTACTTTCATCAAGCTCAATATGGTGTCGCTGGCCTTCACTGTCGGCGGCATCGTAGCGCTGCTGCTGATGGTGGGCGCCGTCGTCGCCTTCCCGCTCGCGCTCAATCATCTCGGCATGGCGCCCGGAAGCAAGCTGATCGTGGCGCTGGCACGATGGCCGCTCCTGTTCCTCATCCTGCTCGTGGCGCTCGCCATCCTCTATCGCTTCGCGCCCAGCCGCGATGCGCCGCGCTGGCAATGGCTGAGCCTCGGCGCTGTGACGGCCTCCATCCTCTGGATCGCCGGCTCGGCGCTGCTGTCCTGGTATCTGTCAGAATTCGCCAATTACAACGCGACCTACGGCTCGCTCGGGGCAGCGATCGGCCTCATGATGTGGATGTGGATGTCGGCGATCGTCATCATGTTCGGAGCCGAGCTGAACTCGGAGATCGAACGGCAGACCCTGCGCGATACGACCACCGGGCGGCCGAAGCCGCTCGGCAGCCGCGAAGCCGTCTCGGCCGACACGGTCGGCGCGGCCGCGCCGTCCTGACGCTGCAATTCGGTCCGCCCCTGATCGTGAGCGCCGGTTGCAAAGCTTGCGCGCCAACCTCGGCCCGCGCGCCGGACGCCGCTATCCCCTCGAATCAACAATGATGTTAAGCTCACATGGCTCGGGGGAGCATGAGACGTGACGCGTCGGACGGCGGCCCGTGTTTTCCCGGTGAGACAGTCAGCTCTAGAGGCGTAACGCGCGGCATGATTCGCATTTCGACGATCTTCATCGCCATCTGCATGGTTCTGGTCGCGGCCTCGCTCGGGCTTGTGCTCTATTCGGTCGCCGGCATCAGCGGAACCGAATCCGCGATCGTGGCGCTGACCTTCCTGATCCTCTACAACGCGGTATCGATGCGGCTGCGCGACCGCAGCGACGTCGGCGGCCAGATCGCCGACCTTTCGCGCGGCACCGCCGACCTCGCGCGCCAGGTGGCCGAGTTCGGCCGCCGGTTAGCTGCAATCGAGGGACGCATCGCCTCGTCCAATTCGACCAACGCCGAGCGCATCCAGTCGGTGGTCGGCGAGATCAACGAACTCGGCGGACTGGTCAGGCAGCTCGCCACCACCGTCTCGGCCCATGAAGACCTGCTGGCTGGCGGCGCTCCGGTATCAGCCGCAAGCCCGGTCGAGAAACAGGAGCCCGCGCCGCTCGACCTGAGCGCGACGATCGAAGAGCGGCCGGCTGACCCGTCACCGCTGGCCGTTGCGCCTCCACCCCCGGCAGCGCAGCCGCGGCCTGCACAGACGGTCCCGGCCCAGCTCGCCAACGGCCGCAACCAGACCCAATTGTTGGCGACGCTGCGCAACGCGATCGAGGAAAACCGCATCGATATCTTCCTCCAGCCGATGGTGACGCTGCCGCAGCGCAAGGTGCGGTTCTACGAGGCCGTGACGCGCCTGCGCGATGAGCGCGATCAGCTGATCGCCGCTGAGGAGTTCATCAGCATCGCCGAGGCCTCCGGGCTGATCGGGCGCATCGACAACATGGTGATGCTGCGCTGTGTGCAGGTGCTGCGGCGCCTGATGGTGCGCAACAAGGATGTCGGCGTGTTCTGCAACGTCGCGGCCTCCACGCTCGGCAATTCCACCACCTTCGCGCAATGTCTCGACTTCCTTGAAGCCAACCGGGCGCTTGCGCCCTCGCTGGTGCTGGAGTTCAAGCAGTCGACCTTCCGTAACCTCGGTCCGGCCGAGACCGAGAATCTCGCCGCGCTCGCCCAGCGCGGCTTCCGCTTCTCGATCGACCATGTCACGGATTTGCGCATCGAGCCGCGCGAGCTCGCCGACCGCGGCGTGCGCTTCATCAAGGTGCCGG
Organism: Bradyrhizobium sp. 137; assembly: GCF_023074095.1. Taxonomy (NCBI): domain Bacteria; kingdom Pseudomonadati; phylum Pseudomonadota; class Alphaproteobacteria; order Hyphomicrobiales; family Nitrobacteraceae; genus Bradyrhizobium; species Bradyrhizobium sp. 137. The sequence continues at coordinate 208,093 of NZ_JADPKU010000044.1, read as the reverse complement.
CCACGCTGCTGCTCGATCCGAAGCAGGCCTCGGCCTCGGACATCCACCCGTCCGACCTCTCCGACCTGCTCGGCCGCTTCGGCATCGACCTGATCGCCGAACGGATCGAGGGCGAGCGCGCGGTGGTCGACCTGCTCGATTATGACGTGCGGTTCGGCCAGGGCTTTTTGTTCGCACCGCCCCGGCCATTGCGGCCGGAAGGGTCATCTGCTACCGGCGGGGCCTCGCCGACCCCGGCGCAGGACATCCAGGGATCCAATGGCTCCGGTACACCCAGCTCAGGCGGGACATCTTCCGCGCCTCCGCCACAGCGTATCATCGGCAACGCGGCGCTCGCGCGCCGCATCTGATCGGCCGCACGCATCATGACGACGCTGCATTTTGTCGAAAGCCTGCGCGAGCTCGTGGGTGGCGTCGACGTCGTACTCAGCGACATCTGGGGCGTGGTCCATAACGGTCTCGAATCCTTCCCCGAAGCCTGCGAGGCGCTGCATACCTATCGCAGCCGCGGCGGTACGGTGATCCTGATTACCAACGCACCGCGCCCGGCCGACTCCGTGCAACGGCAATTGCGCAAGCTCGGCGTCGCGGACGAGACCTATGACGCGATCGTCTCGTCAGGCGACCTGACGCGGCTCTATGTCGCCGAGCATCCCGGCCGCAAGATGTTCTGGCTCGGCCCCGAGCGCGACAACTCGATTTATCGGGGCCTCGATGCGACGACCGCGCCGCTGGAGCAAGCCGATTACATCGTCTGCACCGGTCTCTATGACGACGAGACCGAGACGGCGGAAGACTATCGCGCAATGATGCTGAAGGCGCGCGAGCGCAAGCTGACGCTGGTGTGTGCCAACCCTGACATCGTGGTCGAACGCGGCGACCGGCTGATCTACTGCGCCGGCGCCATCGCCGAGCTCTATCGTGAGCTCGGAGGCGAGGTGATCTTCTACGGCAAGCCGCACCGGCCGATCTATGAGCGCGCGATGGCGCTCGCCTGTGAACGCCAGGGCCACCCGATCGACCGGCGGAAGGTGCTGGCGATCGGTGATTCCGTCCGCACCGATCTCACCGGCGCGCGCGAGTTCGGCATCGACTGCCTGTTCGTCACCCGCGGCATTCATGCCGAAGAGTTCGAGGGCCTCGACCAGCTCGACCCGGCGTCCGTGATGGAATTGTTCGGCCATCCGCCGAAGGCGCTGATGCGCGAATTGAAGTGGTAGAAATATCGTGCCCGGGACGCCATAAGCGCGTTTACGCGCGTGTTCGACGCGCTATGGCGAAGCGCGCAGAGCGACGGCCCAGACGCCGCAAGTGAAGTCGTGGATAGACTGGGTCCCGGCTCAGCGTCGCGTCACTGATGTGCCGCGCCTTGTCCGGGGACGCCAAAGTGCCTTACGCGCTTGCCATGTCCGGGAAGACCGCCTCGATCTTGGTCTTCAGCGTCGCCGCGTTGAACGGCTTGACGATGTAGTTGTTCACGCCGGCCTTCTTGGCTGCGATCACGTTCTCGGTCTTGGACTCGGCCGTGATCATGATGAAGGGCGTGGTGGCAAGGTTCGGATCCGCGCGCACTTCGCGCAGGAGGTCGTAACCCGTCATCGGCTCCATGTTCCAGTCGGAGATCACGAGCCCGTACTTCTTACCGCGCATCTTGTTCAGCGCTGCCGAACCGTCGCTGGCATCATCGATATTCTCGAAGCCAAGCTGCTTCAGCAGATTCCTGATGATACGGATCATGGTGCTGTAGTCATCCACCACCAGAACCGGCATCGACAAATCAACCGCCATCTCGACTCCCCCAACGCAAACGCAGGAATATTACGACCGGACCTGCCAAGCGAAGCCCGGCAGTTCCACGCCTCAAGGAGTAGCATCAAGGCGTTAAACAGCCCGTTAACTGCGGACGCCGCCAACGGACTGAAATCGTGTTCGATGTCCGGCTCCGCCCGCTTGACTTGGTCAGGTCGGTCGAGCCACGGTCCGGCCCGGTCCTGCCCCGGTTCGAGAATTCCCCTGATGGCCTCGCCTTTTACCGTCATCCGCGACACAACGCCGGATTCCGCGATTCCGCGGGGTGCAGTGGTCGCCATGGGCAATTTCGACGGCGTTCATCTCGGCCATCGAGCCGTGATCACGGCCGCCCTGGAAATGGGCCGGGCGCATGGCCGCCCTGCGCTGGCATTGACCTTCGAGCCGCATCCGCGGCGGTTTTTCAGCCCCAACACCCCACAATTCCGCCTGACGGACGAGCGGGCCAAGCTGCGGCTTTTGGCCGGCACCGGCCTTGCCGGTGCCGTGGTCATGACCTTCGACAAGGCGCGCGCCGGAACCAGCGCGCAAGATTTCATACACCATGACCTGATCGGCCGGCTCGGCGTCAGCGGAATTGCCGTCGGCTACGACTTCCATTTCGGCAAGGGTCGCGTCGGCTCGCCGAGCCTGCTGGTCAACGAGGCGCCCCGGCTCGGCATCGAGGTCGACGTGCAACCCCATATCGATATCGACGAGCGGCCGGTCTCCTCCAGCGCGATCCGGATCGCGCTCGCCGAGGGGCAACTCGATGAAGCCACCACCATGCTGGGTGCTCCCTGGTTCATCACCGGCGAGGTGATCCACGGCGAGAAGCGCGGCCGCGACCTTGGCTATCCCACCGCCAACATCCGCCTGGACGCCAATTGCGGACTCAAGCACGGCATCTATGCCGTGCGGGTCGGCCGCGGCGCCGAGCGCCTCGACGGCGTGGCGAGTTTCGGCTGCCGCCCGACCTTCGACAATGGCGCGCCGCTGCTCGAAATCTTCCTGTTCGACTTCAAGGGCGATCTTTACGGGCAGGTGCTCGACTGCGCTTTCGTCGGCTTCATCCGCGAAGAGCTGAAATTCGACAGCCTGGAGGCCCTGATCCGCCAGATGGACGACGATTCCGCCCGCGCCCGCGCCATGTTGGCCGCCGCCCCGGATGCGTTTCCGAAGCTTGGCGTGATCGATTGAGCCTGAAACCGGGCCACCCCAACCTTTGCGCTTCCCCCGTCCGGCTGCTATGGAGAGCCCATGTTTGCGCGGCGCATCATAGGGATTAGCGGCCCGGCTTCCGCCTGAGCCTTCGGCTCGGCGCAAGACCGGGATGTGTCGTCTCACCCCGCGATTCCCTATCGCCATCCGTTTCCCGCGCCCTTCCGAGCCAGTCAGCCTCATGTCCGAAAAGCCGCAAAAGTCGCAAAAGTCTGAAATCAAAGACTATTCGAAAACCCTGTTCCTGCCGCAGACCGAATTCCCGATGCGCGCCGGCCTGCCGCAGCGGGAGCCGGAGATCCTCAAGCGCTGGTATGAGATCGGCCTCTACGAGAAGCTGCGCGAGAGTGCGAAGGGCCGCGCAAAATTCGTGCTGCATGACGGCCCGCCCTACGCCAACGGCAACATCCATATCGGCACGGCGCTGAACAAGATCCTGAAGGATCTCGTCACCAAGAGCCAGCAGATGCTCGGCTTCGATTCCAACTACGTGCCGGGCTGGGACTGCCACGGCCTGCCGATCGAGTGGAAGGTCGAGGAAGAGCACTATCGCAAGAAGGGCAAGCAGAAGCCCGACTTCCGCGATAGTGCCGCAATGATCGACTTCCGCAAGGAATGTCGCGCCTATGCCACGCATTGGCTCGGCGTGCAGCGCGAGGAATTCAAGCGCTTGGGGGTGATCGGCGACTGGGACCATCCCTACGCCACGATGAGCTATCCCGCCGAAGCCCAGATCGCGCGCGAGCTGATGAAGTTTGCCGCCAACGGCACGCTCTATCGCGGCTCCAAGCCGGTGATGTGGAGCGTGGTCGAGAAGACCGCGCTGGCCGAAGCCGAAGTGGAGTACGAGGACTACACATCGGACACGGTGTGGGTGAAGTTTCCGGTGACCTCGCCCGCGCACGGTGCGCTCGCCTCCGCAAGCATCGTGATCTGGACCACGACGCCATGGACGCTGCCGGGTAACCGCGCCATCTCGTTCTCGCCGAAGATCGGCTATGGCCTCTACAAGGTGACGGACGCGCCCGCCGACAATTGGGCCAAGCCCGGCGATCTCCTCATCCTCGCCGATGCGCTCGCTGCAGAAGTCTTTAAGCAGGCGCGCGTGACGGCCTATGAGAAGGTCCGCGACGTCCCCGGCGACACCATGGATGCGATCGAGTGTACCCATCCGCTGAAGGGCCTCGCCGGCGGCTACGACTTCATCGTGCCGCTCTTGCCCGGCGACCACGTCACGGATGACACCGGCACCGGGTTCGTGCACACGGCACCCGGCCATGGCCGCGAGGACTTCGACGCATGGACGGCGCAGGCGCGCGATCTCGATGCGCGCGGCATCAACACCGCGATCCCCTATACCGTCGATGAGAACGGCGCCTACACCGATCATGCGCCGGGCTTTGCCGGCAAGCGCGTCATCAACGACAAGGGCGAGAAGGGCGACGCCAACGAGGCCGTGATCAAGGCGCTCGTCGAAAGAGGCATGCTGCTCGCGCGCGGTCGGCTGAAGCATCAATACCCGCACTCCTGGCGCTCCAAGAAGCCGGTGATCTTCCGCAACACGCCGCAATGGTTCATCGCGATGGACAAGGATGTTGCCGCTGACGGCAACACCAAGTCCGGCGACACGCTGCGCGCCCGCGCGCTGCACGCGATCTCGGTGACGCAATGGGTGCCGCCGTCCGGCGAGAATCGCATCAACGGCATGATCGAGGCCCGCCCGGATTGGGTGATCTCGCGCCAACGCGCCTGGGGCGTGCCGATCGCCGTGTTCGTGCGCGAGAAGGGCGACGGCTCGGCCGAGATCCTCCAGGACGAGGCCGTCAATGCGCGCATTGGGCAAGCATTCGAGAACGAAGGCGCGGACGCCTGGTATGCGAAGGGAGCGCGCGAGCGCTTCCTCGGGCCCCGCGCCAACGAAGACTGGCAGAAGGTCGACGACATTCTCGACGTCTGGTTCGATTCAGGCTCGACGCACGCCTTTGTGCTCGAAGACCCCGTACATTTCCCTGGCCTTGCCGGCATCAGGCGCAAGGTCGACGGCGGCACCGACACGGTGATGTATCTCGAAGGCTCGGACCAGCATCGTGGCTGGTTCCACTCATCGCTGCTGGAGAGCTGCGGCACGCGCGGTCGCGCGCCCTATGACATCGTGCTGACCCACGGCTTCACCCAGGCCGAGGACGGCCGCAAGATGTCGAAGTCGCTCGGCAACACCATTGAGCCGCAGGCCGTCATCAAGGAATCCGGCGCCGACATCCTGAGACTCTGGGTTGCGTCCTGCGACTACACCGACGACCAGCGCATCGGCCCCGAGATCCTGAAGAACACCGTCGAGACCTATCGCAAGCTCCGTAACACCGTGCGCTGGATGCTGGGTACGCTGCATCACTACAAGCCGGCCGACGCAATCGAGCCCGCCGAGATGCCGGAACTGGAGCGCTTGATGCTGCACGAGCTCGCGGTGCGCGCCGCCGCGATCGGCAAGGCCTATCGGGAGTTCGACTACAAGACGGTGGTCGCTATCCTGTCCGCCTTCCTCAACAGCGAGCTGTCAGCGTTCTATTTCGACATCCGCAAGGACACGCTCTATTGCGACCCGCCGTCCTCGCTGACGCGCAAAGCGGCGCTGACGACCATCGACCTGTTGTGCGCCTCGATCCTGAAATGGCTGGCGCCGATCCTGAGCTTCACCGCGGAGGAAGCCTGGCGCATGTACCGGCCGAACGCTGAGCCCTCGGTGCATCTGACGCTGTTTCCTGATGGCCTCGAGAATCTCCGCGACGACAAGCTCGCCGCCAACTGGGAGACGATCCGCAACGTGCGCCGCGTCGTCACCGGCGCACTCGAGCTCGAACGCGCCGCCAAGAACATCGGCTCCTCGCTCGAGGCCTCGCCGGTGATCTATGTCGCCGACCGGGCCATGCTGGCGACGTTGTTCGACGTCGATCTCGCCGAAGTCTGCATCACCTCGAACTACGAGGTGCGCGAGGGCGAGGCGCCGGCTTCCGCGTTCCGTCTCGATGCCGTGCCGGGCGTCGCAGTCGTCGTCGAGAAGGCGGTCGGCACCAAGTGCGCCCGCTCCTGGAAGATCTCAACGGCAGTGGGCGAAGACGCTGAATACCCCGACGTCACCCCGCGCGACGCCAAGGCGCTGCGCGAATGGAAGGCGCTGGGGGTGGCGGTCTGACCGGCCAGCCATGACCCCGCTGCGCGCCGGCATCCTCACGGCCATGGTCACGCTGGTGGCCGACCAGGCCTCTAAACTTTGGCTGTTGAACGTGTTCGATCTCGCCCATCGCGGCGCGGTCCGGGTAACGCCGTTCTTCGATTTGGTGCTGGCCTGGAACATCGGCATCAGCTTCGGCTGGCTCCAGAACGACAGCCAGGCGGCGCAGCTCGCGCTGATGGCCGTGAAAGGTATCGCGGTGGTCGCGCTGGCGATCTGGATGGCCCGCTCCCACACCCTCCTTGCCACGATCGCGCTCGGCCTGATCATCGGCGGCGCCATCGGCAATGGCATTGACCGCCTGGCCTATGGCGCGGTGGTGGATTTCGCCCTGTTTCACATCGAGATTGGCGGAAATATCTATGATTGGTACGTGTTTAACCTCGCCGACGTGGCCATCGTTGCTGGGGTGGCGGCGCTATTGTATGATTCCTTCTTGGGGGTACCCGCCGCAAAAGCGCCCTGATCCCGGCCGATACGACCGGCGGGTGGAACCCGCTTTTGCGAGGGTCAAGCCGCGTGCGAGCGGCAATCTGCCACAATATGGAACAGGTATGGTGATGCGCAGCTCGAAGACCAGCGGTTCGATGGTTCGAGACCCCCAACGAGGGTTCTGGCGGGCATTGAAATTGTCCGCAGTCGCGCTCGGCATCGGTCTCGTCATGTCGTCCGGCGCCGCCCGCGCCGGTGACGACGACGAGGACGACGACATGACTTTCGAAGAGAAGCTCATCGACAATCTGATGTCCGGCATCGGCGCCAAGAGCATGGAGAAGCCCGGCATCGAGTACCGCGAGCGTTCGCCGCTGGTCGTGCCGCCCAAGCTCGACCTGCCGCCGCCCGCCGCAACCCAGGCCAAGAATGCGCCGAACTGGCCGAAGGACCCTGACGAGAAACGCCGCAAGGAAGCCATTGCCGCGCGGAAGAAGGCCAACAAGGCGCAGGAGAGCTGGCAAGCCGCTCAGCCGCTGTCGCCCGCCGAGATGAAGGCCGGCCAGGTCGCCGCGGCCCCCCGCACCAGCAACGATCCGATTCAGCCGGGCACGAACGGCAACCCGTCGCTGATGCCGGCCGAGCTCGGCTATTCCGGCGGTCTCTGGGGCATGTTCAAGGGCAACAGCTCGGAAGAGAAGGCATTCACCAGCGAGCCGCCGCGCCAATCGCTCGTCGAGCCTCCGCCGGGTTATCAGACGCCGTCGCCGAACTACGCCTATGGCTCCGGACCGGACAAGTCGCGGCGGACCTATTTCGACATCATGTCGGGCAAGGACAAGGAACAATAGCGTTCCCGTCGCGCCGCGACGTCCTGCCAGAACCGAACCCTGCGCCGGCGACTCGTGCACGCCGGACGCGGTTCCCGAATTGCCGATCAGTAGCTTGCCTACGCGTTGAGTTCTCTGCTTCGTGACGCGAAGCCTCAGCCGCACGGTGTACCATGCCGTGCCTCCGAGCCGGAGATCCGGACCTCGGCCTGTCATAAGGATCATGATGTCCTCTTACCGATCGGCTGCCTGCCTCCTTGCCGCGCTGCTTTCGACGAGTGTCCTGACGGCCGGCGCTTCCCTCGCCCAGACCACGGTAACATCGGCCCCGCCTGCCAGCTTCACGCTCAGCAACGGCATGCAGGTCGTGGTGATCCCGGATCACCGCACGCCTGTGGTCACGGAGATGATCTGGTACAAGGTCGGCTCGGCCGACGAGACGCCGGGCAAATCCGGCCTCGCACACTTCCTCGAGCACCTGATGTTCAAGGGTACCTCGAAGCATCCCGTCGGCGAATTCTCCCAGACCGTGCTCCGCGTCGGCGGCAACGAGAACGCCTCGACCTCGGTCGACTACACCAACTACTACCAGCGCGTTCCGCGCGAGCAGCTGCCGACCATGATGGAGTTCGAGGCCGACCGCATGACCGGCCTCATCCTCAAGGACGAGAACGTGCTGCCCGAGCGCGACGTCGTGCTCGAAGAGTACAACATGCGCGTCGCCAACAATCCGGACGCGCGGCTGAACGAGCAGATCATGGCCGCGCTCTATCTCAATCATCCCTACGGCCGGCCGGTGATCGGCTGGCATCAGGAGATCGAGAAGCTCGATCGCGAGGATGCGCTCGCCTTCTACCGCCGCTTCTACGCGCCGAACAACGCCATCCTGGTGATCGCCGGCGACGTCGACGCCGCCGATGTCCGCCCGCTGGTCGAGCGCAATTTCGGCTCCATCCCGGCCCAGCCCGCCATCCCGGCGCGGCGCGTTCGTCCGCAGGAGCCGGAGCCGGCCGCCCCGCGCACCGTCACGCTGGCCGACCCGCGCGTCGAGCAGCCGAACATGCGGCGCTATTACCTGGTGCCCTCGGCGACGACCGCTGCGGCCGGCGAGAGCGCGGCCCTCGACGTGCTCGCGCAGCTGATGGGCAGCGGCAGCAATTCCTATCTCTACCGCGCCCTCGTCGTCGACAAGCCGCTCGCGGTCTCCGCCAACGCCAGCTATTCGAGCATCTCGCTCGACCCGACCCAGTTCGCGATCTCGGCCGCGCCGAAGCCCGGTGTCAGCTTCGCCGAGGTCGAGCAGGCGGTCGATGGCGTCATCGCCAATGTCGCGCAGAACCCGATCCGCGCCGAGGACCTGGAGCGGGTCAAGACCCAGCTTATCGCGGAAGCGATCTACGCCCAGGACAACCAGGCGGTGCTGGCGCGCTGGTATGGCGGCGCGCTGACCACGGGTCTGTCGATCGAGGATATCAGGAGCTGGCCCGACCGCATCCGCGCGGTCACGGCCGAGCAGGTTCGCGCCGTTGCGCAGAAATGGCTCGAGAAGAAGCGCTCGGTGACGGGCTATCTGATCAAGGACACCGCCACCGCCAAGCGCGAGGAGAAGCGTTCGTGACCTATTCCCTCCTTCGCGCAAGGCGCTTCCTGCGAACAAGACATTTCGCGCTGTCCTTCGTTACCGGCGCGGCCCTCGCACTGGCTGCGGTGTCGCCGTCGTATGCAGCCGCAAAGATCCAGCACCTGATCTCTCCGGGCGGCATCGAAGCCTGGTTCGTGCAGGACGCAACCGTGCCGCTGATCGCCATGGAATATTCCTTCGCCGGCGGCTCGGCCCAGGACCCCCCAGACAAGTCGGGCGTCGCCAACATGGTTGGCGACCTCCTGGACGAAGGCTCCGGCGATCTCGACTCCAAGACGTTCCATGAACGGCTCGACCGCCGCGCCATCGAGCTCTCGTTCAACGCCACCCGCGATACCCTCCGTGGCAGCCTGCGCATGCTGCGCGACAACAAGGATGAGGCTTTCGACCTGCTCAGGATGGCACTGACCTCGCCGCATTTCGATGCGGCCGACGTCGAGCGCATCCGCTCGCAGGTCGTCTCGGGGCTGCGCCGCGAGACCACCAATCCGACGTCGCTGGCGAGCCGCAAGTTCCTGGAGGTCGCCTTCGGCGGCCATCCCTACGGCCGGCAGAGCAACGGCAACCTCGACAGCGTGCCGACCATCACGGTCGCCGACATGAAGGATTATGTCGGCCGCGTGCTCGCCAAGGATGGGTTGAAGATCGCGGTCGTCGGCGACATCGATCCGGCCACGCTCGGCAAGCTGCTCGACCACACCTTTGGCGCCCTCCCCGCCAAGGCCAACCTCACGCCGGTCGCGGACGTCGAGGCCGCAAAGCCGCCGCAGCGCGCCTTCGTGACCCTCGACGTGCCGCAGACCGTGATCACCTTCGGCGGCCCCGGGCTGAAGCGCAGCGATCCCAACTTCATGGCAGCCTATGTCGTCAACCACATCCTCGGCGGTGGTGGATTGTCCTCCCGGCTCTATCGCGAGGTCCGCGAGAAGCGCGGGCTGGCCTATTCCGTGTACGAATCGCTGCTCTGGATGGAGCATTCGGCGCTCTTCATCGGTAATACCGGCACGCGCGCCGACCGCGCCGGCGACACCATCGACGCCCTCGAGAAGGAAGTCCGGCGCATCGCCGAGGAGGGCCCGACACAGAAGGAGCTCGACGAAGCCAAGTCCTACCTCAAGGGCTCGCAGATGCTGGCACTCGACACGTCCTCCAAGCTGGCGCAGGCGCTGTTGCAGTATCAGCAGGACAAGTTGCCGATCGACTATATCGAGAAGCGCAACGCCATCGTCGATGCCGTGACGCTGGACGACGCCAAGGCGGCCGCCAAGCGCTTGTGGGGCCAGGGCCTTCTGACCGTCGTCGTCGGCCGCGTGCCGCAGGCCGCCGCACAACCGGCGGCCGTACCTGCGACGAAGTCAAACTGACGGTCCGGTAAAAAGTCTCCTGAAATGGCCGGGCTCGTCCCGGCCATTTGCGTTCCAGATGCACCATTGCCGAACCTGGACGTCCGCGATATGTCCGGACATCACGAATGGTGCCATCATGCTGCGGATATCCCGCGATCTCGTCATCGACGAGGACGACATCGAGATCGGCTTTGTCCGCGCCTCCGGGCCCGGCGGGCAGAACGTCAACAAGGTCGCGACCTCGGCGCAACTGCGCTTCGACACGCGCAAACTGACCCTGCCGGAGGATGCCGCCATCCGGCTTGCCCGCATCGCCGGACAGCGCATGACCAAGGACGGCGTGATCGTGATCCACGCCCAGCGCTTCCGCACCCAAGAGCGCAACCGGCAGGATGCCATCGACCGGCTCACCGAGATGCTGCGCGAGGCGATGGTCCGCCCGATCCCGCGGCGGGCGACACGGCCGACCTTCGCGTCCAAGCAGCGCCGGCTCGAGGGCAAGAAGCGCCGCAGCGACGTTAAGGCGAAGCGCGGGCGCGGATTCGACGATTGACTGATTGTCGAAAAACCTCCGGCCGCCAAGCGACCGGAGGTTTGCCGTTTCGCAGACCAAATCGCGATGAGATCAGGATGAATCGTCATCGCGCTTTAGGTCATTGTTTGAGCATGATCTTTGCGGAAACCCGCTGCACACTTTTGCTGATCATGCGCTAGCGTCAGTAGCGCTTGCCGGTCGCGGCACCGCCCGAAACGGAATCGTCGGCCGTGCCCTTGTGCGTCGCGCTGCCCGTGGTTCCGGCGGCGCCCTTGGTGCCTTTGGTCGACTTCATGCCGACCTTCTCGCCCGCGGCTCCCTGCTGTGCGCCGAGGTCCTCATCCTCGTTTCCTGACGCGCCGCCCTGCATGGGTTTGCTTTGCACGGTGCCGCCCGGCCTGGCGCCAGATGACGTACCTTGCGCAAGAACGGGCGTCGCAATCAGGGCCGAGAGAGCGCATGCGATCACAGAGGTCTTCACCAATTTCATCCATTTCTCCTGGATTTTTCGCGACGACGGTTCGGCTGCTTCCTGCGCCGCTCGCCTGCACCGAACCGGTTCATCGCGAAGAGAGTTCGAACGGCGCGGTCGTGATGCAAGCCGCGTGGTGTGTTGATCGTTTAGGGATTTCGCGGCGGTTTCGCGGAATTGTGCTCCTCATATACGGCGGCTCGTGCACGCACGCCGCATTCATCGGGCCTGCCAGAAGCGCTGGATTTCCCACATCTGGTATGTGGGAAGCGCGACCTTCCCCATGCATTTGTTGCGAGGCGGCGCTAGACTGGGACATTCGCCGAGTGAACCCATGCCCGTCCGCCAACTTCCCGAACAGATCGTTAACCGCATCGCCGCCGGCGAGGTGGTCGAGCGCCCGGCGAGCGTGGTCAAGGAGCTCGTCGAGAACGCGATCGATGCCGGCGCCAGCCGCATCGACGTTTTCACTGACGGCGGTGGGCGGCGGCGGATCGGCATCACCGATGACGGCGGCGGCATGACCGCAAAGGATCTCGCACTCGCAGTCGAGCGCCACGCCACCTCCAAGCTCGACGACGAAGATCTGCTGCAGATCCGCACGCTGGGGTTCCGCGGCGAGGCGCTGCCCTCGATCGGGTCCGTCGCGCGTCTTTCCATCACCACCCGGCACGCCAGCGAGCCGCACGCCTGGGCGCTCACGGTCGAGGGCGGCGAGAAGTCCGAGATCATGCCGGCGGCGCTCGCGCATGGCACGCGGGTCGAGGTCGACGATCTCTTTTATGCGACGCCGGCACGGCTGAAATTCCTGAAGACCGACCGCACCGAGGGCGAGGCGATTCGCGAGGTGGTGCGGCGGCTGGCGATGGCCCGGCCCGATATCGCCTTCACGCTCGCGGGCGAGGAGCGCGCGCCGGTGACCTGGGCAGCGGCGCTGCCCGGCGCGGCGGGACGATTGACGCGGCTCGGCGATATTCTGGGCGCGGAGTTTCGCAGCCACGCCATCGAGGTTCATGCCGAGCGCGAGGACGTTGTCGTTGCCGGCTATGCCGCGGCGCCCGCACTGACGAAAGCCAACGCGCTCGGGCAATATCTCTTCGTCAACGGCCGTCCGGTTCGCGACAAGCTGATCCTCGGCGCGGTGCGCGCGGCCTATTCCGACTACCTGCCCCGCGACCGCCATCCCGTGGTGGCGCTGTTCGTCACGCTCGATCCGCGAGAGGTCGACGCCAACGTGCATCCGGCCAAGACCGAGGTGCGCTTCCGTAACGCCGGGCTGGTGCGCGCACTGATCGTGCATGGGTTGAAGGAAGGGCTTGCGCGGGAGGGCCGGCGCACCGCCGCCAATGGCGGCGAGAGCGCGCTCTCTTCGTTCCGGCTCGCTTTCACGCCGCGCCCGGCAAGCTGGGATTGGCGAGCCTCGCCATCCGCTCCAGCCGCGCCGATCGCGTCCTTCGAAGGTTCAGCGGCTCCGGCCTTCGCCGAGCGCGCGCAAGCCGCATTCGATGTCGGTGCACCCAGTGCGGACGTGCGGATCGAGACGCAGCCCGTCAGCGACTTCGTCGACCGCCCGCTTGGCGCCGCGCGCACCCAGATCCACGAGACCTACATCGTCTCGCAAACCCGCGATGGCCTCATCATCGTCGACCAGCATGCCGCGCACGAGCGCATCGTCTATGAGCGGCTGAAGGCTTCGCTTTCGGCGAATGGCGTGCAGCGGCAGATCCTGTTGATCCCCGAGATCGTCGAAATGGATGAGGCCACGGTGGAGCGCCTGCTCGATCGGAACGAGGAGCTGGCGTCGTTCGGTCTCGCCATCGAATCTTTCGGCCCCGGCGCGGTCGCGGTGCGCGAGACGCCGTCGCTGCTGGGCAAGACCGATGCAGGCGGGCTGCTCCGCGATCTCGCCGAGCACATGGCCGAATGGGACGAAGCATTGCCGCTGGAGCGTCGCCTGATGCATGTCGCCGCCACCATGGCCTGCCACGGCTCGGTCCGCGCCGGCCGCCGGCTGCGGCCGGAGGAGATGAACGCCCTGCTCCGCGAGATGGAGGACACCCCGAACTCCGGTCAGTGCAATCACGGCCGTCCGACTTACGTCGAGCTGAAGCTGAGCGATGTGGAGAAGCTGTTCGGCCGGCGGTGATCCGAGCTCTCGTAGGGTGGGCAAAGACGCAAAGCGCCGTGCCCATCCTCTTTTCTTGATCGCGCTAGAAGCCGTGGGCACGCTTCGCTTTGCCCACCCTACGGCAGCGGGACTACGGCCTCTTCAGAAACACGAACTCCGTGTCGTCATAAACCCGCCGCTCCAATTCTTCGTAACCCTCAGGCGTCACGAAATGCGCGGCCTTCGCCTCCTCCACCACGAGCAGCGCGCCCGGCGTGAGCCAGCCGCCATCGCGCAAGCTCGCCAGCGCCTTCTCGGCAAAACCCTTGCCATAGGGTGGATCGAGGAACACCAGCGAGAAGGGCTCGACGGGATGCGCGGGACCTAGATCGGTCGCATCGCGGCGATAGACTTTTGTGACGCCACCTAGGCCAAGCGCTTCGACGTTATTGCGGAGCACCGCGCGGGCCTCGGCGCCAGTATCGACGAACAGCGTGAACTTCGCGCCGCGCGACGACGCCTCGATGCCGAGCGCGCCGGTGCCGGCGAAGAGATCGAGCACGCGCGCGTCCTCAATCGGATCGTCATAGGCGTGCACGAGGATGTTGAACACGGACTCGCGCAGGCGGTCCGCCGTGGGGCGGATGTCACGCGAGGACGGTGAGGCGAGATTGCGCCCCTTCAAACGACCGCCGACGACGCGCAACTAGTCCTCCTGCGGCTTCAAATCGCGCTTGCCGTGATAGCCGCGCTTGGGGCGGCGCGGCGGGCCATAGCCGCTTGCTTCCAACTCGTTGCGCTCGCGCGCCTCCTCGCTGCCAGTACGCTGCACCAGCACGCGGCGGCCCTTGCGGTCGTTGATCACGGCGCGCTTCATCGGCTTCTTCGGTGCGTCGTCGTCGCGCGTAGCGGATTTTGCGGGCACGTCGAACTCGGCGCCCGACTTCTCGATCACGTTGTCGCCGAGCTGGTCGCGCAGCACGCGCGACTTGATCTCCTCGACTTGGCCCTCGGGAATCTCGCCGAGCTGGAATGGGCCGTAGGAGACGCGAATCAGCCGGTTCACCTCGAGCCCGAGATGGGCGCAGACGTTGCGCACCTCGCGGTTCTTGCCCTCGCGGATCGCGAACACCAGCCAGACATTGGCGCCTTGGTCCCGCTCCAACGTCGCTTCGATCGGACCGTATTTGACGCCCTCGATTTCGATACCGTGCTTGAGCTCGTCGAGCTGGGCCTGGGTGACGTCGCCATGGGCGCGGACACGGTAGCGGCGCAGCCAGCCGGTGTCGGGCAGCTCAAGCGTACGCGCGAGGCCACCGTCATTGGTCAGCAGCAACAGGCCCTCGGTATTGAAGTCGAGCCGGCCGACGCTGATCAGGCGCGGCAGACCTTCGGGCAAATTGTCGAACACGGTCGGACGCCCCTCGGGGTCGTCATGCGTCGTCATCAATCCGCGCGGCTTGTGATAGAGGAACAGCCGCGTCCGCTCGCGCGGCGGCAACGGCTTGCCGTCGACCGCGACCACGTCGTTCTGCGTCACGTCGAGCGCGGGCGAGTTGATCACCCGGCCGTTGACGGTGACGCGGCCCTGCGTGACCATCTCCTCGGCGTCGCGGCGCGAAGCGAGGCCCGCGCGCGCCAGCACTTTTGCGATGCGCTCGCCGGCCTTCTTCGGCTTCGGCGCGTCTTCACGGCGCGGCCGCCCCTCGAAGTCGCGATCGCGCTCGCGATAGGCACCGCGGCCGCCAAAGGCGGGGCGCTTCTCGAAGATCCTGCTGTCGTCCTCGTTCGCGCGGCGCGGACGATCACGAGAATGACCTTCACTGCGCGGGTGCTCGTGCCAGTCGGAGCGGCCCTCGGAGCGCTCGCGTGGACGAGCGAATTTCGGGCGGTCACCACCGCGCCCGCCACGTTCGCCATCGCTGTCACGGCGGGGCCGGTCGAACTTTGCGCGATCCTCGCGTGGCCGGTCGAATTTGGGCCGCTCACGAAATGGACGATCGCCGCCCGATGCACGATCGTCACGCGATCGCGAGAACCGCGGGCGATCATCCCCGCGGCCGCCTTCGCGGCGGTCGTCACGCTTCTGCCAGGGCTTCTCTTCGCCGCGATCACGGCCGCTGAAGTTTTTGCCAAAATCCTTGCGCGGGCGATCGCCGCGCGGACGATCGTCGCGCTTCTGCCACGGCTTTGAATCGGCGCGATCTCCGCGGTCGCGCTCGGGTCCGCCTCGCGAAAACTTCCGCTCGCCCTCGAACTTGCGTTCCGGACGGTCGCCGCGCGGAGCGTAAGGACGCTTGTCGCCAAATTTCTTCTCGCCGGTGCGGCCGGCCGGGCGGGAATCGTCGCGATCACGGCCGCGCGGCGGACGGTCGTCACGCCCATAGGACGGGCGATCACCGCGCGGCCCAGACGACCGCTTCTCGCCATCGCGCGAAGGGCGATCGGAAAACGGACGGTCGCCACGCGGCTTGAAGCTGCGCTCGCCGCGGCCCTCTCCGCCGCGGTCGTCGCGCTTGAAGCGCGGACGGTCGCTGAAATCGCGGCGCGGCGCATCGCCCTCCTCGCGGCGGCGAAGCGGGCGGCCCTCACGCCCCTCGCGAGGCGGACGGCTGTCGCGGTCGCCCTTGCTCTCGAAGCTGCGCTTGGCGAATTTCTTGTCCGGTCCCCGGGGCTTGCCGGTACGGCCCGTGGACGGGCCACGATCACGCCGGCCGCGGGAATCATTGTCTTTGTCGCTGTCGCGAGGCATGAATAATCTCACTCAGAGGTAGCCAGAAAGCATTGTGCGCGCTCGTTCCGAGCCGCATGCTCAGGCAAAATCGGTATCCACTCTTGCTGAAGGCGGAGCTAGTAGCAGGTTTCTGGCGATGATACGAGGCATGAAAGCCCCTTCTTTCATGGATTTGGCGCTCAAGACGGCCGAAAATGCCGGAAAATCGGGCGAAGTTCCGATCGGATGCGTCGTGGTCCGCAATTACGAGGTCATCGCCACCGCCGCCAATCGGACGCTGACCGATTATGACCCGACGGCTCATGCCGAGATCATTGCGCTGCGCGAGGCGGCGAAGAAGATCGGCAGCGAGCGCCTCGTCGACTGCGACCTTTACGTGACGCTGGAGCCCTGCACCATGTGTGCGGGCGCGATCTCCTTTGCAAGAGTGAGACGGCTCTATTACGGCGCCACCGACCCGAAGGGCGGCGCGGTCGAGTCCGGCGTGCGGTTCTTTGCTTCCCCGACCTGCCATCATGCGCCGGACGTCTATTCCGGCGTCGGCGAGAGCGAGGCGGCGCGGCTGCTGCGGGAGTTCTTTCGCGAGCGGCGCTAATCCGCGAGGAAGAACTTGCGCAACGCCCTCGCGGTGGCGTCCGGGTTCTCCTCGGTGAGGAAGTGGCCGGAATCCACCGGCATGCCCGCGACATTCGTGGCCCATTGCGTCCAGGTGTCGAGCGGGGTGGCGGCGGCCTGGGCGATGCCGGCATTGCCCCACAGCGCCAGCATGGGAATGGTGATCTTCTTGCCGGCCTCGAAATCAGCCTTGTCGAGGTCGTAGTCGAAATAGGCGCCGGCGCGATAGTCTTCGCACATCGCATGCACCCGGGCGGGATCGCGGAACGGGGCGAGGTAGTGCTCGAGCGCGCGCTCGTCGATCGCCTCCAACGTCTTCGACTTGGTCTGGCTCGCCATCTTGAAGCGCAGGAAGAACTCGCCATTGCTCGCGATCAGGGTCTCGGGCAGCGGATAGGGCTGCGCCAGGAAGGTCCAGTGGTAGATCTTCAGCGCGTAGGCGCGGTTCATTCGCTCCCAGTAATTGTAGGTCGGCAGAATATCGAGCACGGCCAGGCGCGACAGCCGGCCGGGATGGTCGAGCGCGAGGCGGTAGGCGACGCGGCCGCCGCGGTCGTGGCCGGCGAGCGCGAAATGGACATGGCCGAGGCGCTCCATCACCTCGACCATAGCTTTAGCCATGGCGCGCTTGCTGTAGGGGATATGCAGCGCATCGCTGGCGGGCATGTCGGACCAGCCATAGCCCGGCAGGTCGGCAATGATCAGCGTGAACCTGTCGGCCAACTGCGGCGCGACGCGGTGCCACATCACATGGGTCTCGGAGAAGCCATGGAGGAGCAGAAGCGGCGGCCCGCTGCCGCCGACGCGGGCGAAGATGCGGCCGAAGGAGGTATCGATCCATTCGGCAGCAAAGCCCGGATAGAGATCGGCGAGGTCGGACATCTTCTTGCATCCTTATTGGTCAGTCCCGGGGGGCGGCCGACAACGTAAATTGTCGAAAACAACCCCATGCACAGTAGCGGTATTATCGGCGGGGCAGCTAACCCCAACCGCTGATTACACATATCTGGATTGTCGATGTGGCGGCGCGGTGGCACCAAAGCTTCGAGCTGCCGTCCGGAAGACGAGCTATGTCTTGCTATTCTTGGCCTTCTCCGCTTCCACCGCCTGCCAGCCGATGTCGCGGCGGCAGAAGCCTTCCGGCCAGTCGATACGGTCGACGGCCTGATAGGCACGGCCTTGCGCCTCGGTCACGGTCTTGCCGAGCGCGCAGACATTGAGCACGCGGCCGCCATTGGCGAGGATCGCGTCATCTTTCGCCACGGTGCCGGCGTGGAAGATCTCGACGGTGTCGACCTTGGCGGCGTCATCGAGCCCCCGGATGCGCGTGCCCTTCTGGTAGTCGCCCGGATAGCCCTTCGCCGCTATCACAACGGTGATCGCGGATTCCGGATGCCAGCGCAGATCGAAATTCTTCAGCTGCCCGTCACAGGCTGCCAGGAAGGCGGGCACGATGTCGCTCATCATGCGCAGCATCAGCACCTGGCACTCGGGATCGCCGAAGCGGACATTGAACTCGAACAGTTTGGGACCCTGCGTCGTCAGCATGATCCCGGCATAGAGCACGCCGCGAAACGGCGTGCCGCGCTGCTTCATGCCTGATACCGTCGGCAGGATGATCTTTGCCATGATCGCGTCGTGAATCGCAGGCGTGACCAGCGGCGTCGGCGAATAGGCGCCCATGCCGCCGGTGTTGGGGCCGACATCATGGTCGAACACGCGCTTGTGGTCCTGGGCGGAAGCCAGCGGGATCGCGGTCTCGCCGTCGCACAGCGCGAAGAAGCTGATCTCGCGGCCGGCCAGAAATTCCTCGATCACGACTTCAGCGCCGGCCTCGCCGAACGCCCCCTCGAACATCATGGCGATAGCGTCCTCGGCTTCGCGCACGGTCTTGGCGACCACGACGCCCTTGCCGGCGGCCAGCCCATCGGCCTTGACCACGATTGGCGCGCCCTGGCTCTGCACGTAAGCGCGCGCGTCCTCGGCATTGGTGAATCGCTCATAGGCACCGGTCGGGATGCCGAATTCGGTGCAGAGCGCCTTGGTGAACCCCTTGGAGCTCTCGAGCTGGGCGGCCGCCTTGCTAGGCCCGAACGCCTTGATGCCGGCGGCGGTGAGGTCGTCGACGATGCCGGCCGCCAGCGGCGTCTCCGGGCCGACCACCACGAGCTCGACCGCGTTCTTTTTGCAGAACTCGATCACCGCGGCGTGGTCGGCGACATCGAGCGCCACGCACTCCGCCTCCCGCGCAATGCCGGCATTGCCGGGCGCGCACCAGAATTTGGTCACCAGAGGGGAGGCTGCGATCTTCCATGCCAGGGCATGTTCGCGGCCGCCGGAACCGAGCAGGAGAATGTGCATCGATGGCTCAGAAAATGGGGTGGGCTTGCGGCGTCGGTCGCACGAATCGCGGTCGGTCTCAAGGGGGCTGGCCCCCGTACTCCCGCCATTCCAGGCCGCCGCGTAGAGCCGCTCTTACCCTCCCCTGGAGGGCCCCCTCCAGGGGAGGGTAAGAGTTCGCGCCAGCTTCGGACGATCAGACCTGCTTCCCCGCGATGATCTCCTGCAACGTCGCGACATGCCGCGCGAAGGCGCCGCGGCCGACGGCGGTTGCGGTGACCGTGGTCTGCGGCTTCTTGCCGACGAAGGCCTTGTCGACGGAAACGTACCCCGCCTTGGCCAAGGTCTCGATATGTGCGCCGAGATTGCCGTCGGTGGCGCCGGTGAGCTTCTTCAGCCGCGCGAATTCCAGGCCGGTCGACTGCGGCAGCGCGTTCAGCGCCGCCATGATCTTCAGCCGCAGCGGCTGGTGGATGATGTCGTCGAGCTCGGCCAATTCTAGCTCCGCCGCATCCAGAGGCCGCCGATGATTAGACCGCCGCCATTGACGAACGCCATCCAGAGCGGAAACGCCTCACCGATGTAGAAGAAGCCGATCAACGTCAGCGCCGAAATGCCGAGACCAATCGCAACGAAGGCGTAACCGAACCAGAGACCCGCCAGCGCGTAGAACAGCATGAAGTAGAGCGGCCAGAACGCACCCAACTGGCGTGGCCCGAAATGGCCGATCACATTGGTACAGAGATAACCGAAGGCGAAGAACAACACGAACACCAGGAGCAGCCTGATGCCGAAGGCCGCACCATGCGGGTGATGTGGTGGATTGAACAAGCGAAGCGCAACCAGACCGCCGACGCCCATGACGTCTACGGCAACCCAGGCATAGACTGCGTAGACCGGCCAGAGCCAGGTCACGACATTCCCTGCAAAGACCAACACGCCCCACCACACGGCAGCGATGCTCGCCAGGTCATAGAGCTGCGATTGCTTCACGCGCCGGACGATGTCGTCGATATCGGCCAGCGCCGCGGACGCCTCCTTGCTGTCGATCATGACTGCCCTGCCCCGCGCGTCGCCACATCTTCGGCGATCGCGGAGACGGCCTTTGGATTGGTGACGATGCCCATGTGGTTGATGCCGTCGATGATCTTGACGTCAACCGATGGCTTCACCGCCTGCACGGCTTCCGCATATTTGTCCGAGATCATCATTTCGTCCTCGGCGCCGCCGAAGATCGTGATCGGGCGTGTCGTTGCCGGTAGATCGATGCGGTAGCCGCGCGTCGCGAAATTGCGCATCAGGCGGTCGGAATAGGTCGAGGTGAGGTATTTCGCCGAACTCGCCGGCACGGCCAAGGCCAGCACCGGAAGCTGCGAACAGCAGTCGATCCCGAGCCTGCGCAGCGCGGTCAGGCCGAGGAAGCGTGGGAGGTCCATGTTGGCCCAGCCGCCGGCCTTCGGCCTGTTGGTCGGCGCGTCATAGCCGAGATAGGGCGCGAGCAGCACGGTGCGGACGAACATGTCCTGCATGATCGGTGTCGCGGCAACGCGCAGCGAGAAGCCGGCGCCGGCGGAATGGCCGATCAGGATCAGCGGCAGATCAGGTGCGTTCCTGCGGACATGAGCGACGAAGTCGACGAGGTCGTCTTCGAGCTGGCCGACATAGCCGATGTCGCCGCGCGTGCCGGAGCCGCCATGGCCGCGGATGTCCAGCGCCCAGGTCTCCACCCCGCGCGCGGCGATCGCATGGGTCAGCGCGTGATTGACGGTGCCGCTGGAGCCGGAGGAGCCATGGATGAAAATCGCGCCGCGGCCCGTCTCCGGGCCTTTCGGCGCATAGTGGCGATAACCGATCCAGGTGCCATCGCGGGCCTGAAAGCGTTCGAGCGGTGGCAACGTGGACCAGTCGATGCCTTTGGCTGAATCCGAGACCGATCGCATCTCGGGCGGCCGCTCCAGCGGCGTTGCGATCATGGCGCCCAGGATCAGCGCCACGCCGCCGACGGCACACAAGGCCCATTTCAGGCCGGTCAAAACGCCGCGCAGCAGCCGGATCGCCATGGCTCATCTCCCGAAACTCATCAAACAATAGATAACTCTATATCACAGAGTACTCTCCCGATCAATATCCGGATTGGCGCCGGGGCGCGAAAATCCTTAACGTCGGGTCTGACCCCAAAATGCCGAATCGTTTGCTAGATGCCGCCTGCGGAACAACTGCTCAACGCGCCCGAATTCACCGTCTCCGAGCTCTCGCTGTCCCTGAAGCGGACGGTCGAGGACGCCTTTGGCCATGTCCGGGTCCGCGGCGAGATCTCCGGCTTTCGCGGGGCGCACTCCTCCGGCCATTGCTATTTCGCGCTCAAGGACGAGAGCGCCAAGATCGAGGCGGTGATCTGGAAGGGCGTGCACAGCCGCATGCGGTTCAAGCCCCAGGAGGGGCTCGAGGTCATCGCCACCGGCAAGCTCACCACCTATCCGGGCTCTTCCAAATACCAGATCGTCATCGAGGCGCTGGAGCCGGCCGGCATCGGCGCGCTGATGGCGCTGATGGAGGAGCGCAAGAAGAAGCTCGCCGCCGAAGGCTTGTTCGACGAGGCCCGCAAGCAGCTGCTGCCCTGGCTGCCGGAGGTGATCGGCGTCGTGACGTCGCCGACCGGCGCGGTCATCCGCGACATCCTGCATCGGCTGGAGGATCGCTTTCCGCGCCGCGTGCTGGTGTGGCCGGTCAAGGTGCAGGGCGAAGGCTCGGCCGAGCAGGTCGCGGCCGCGATCCGCGGCTTCAACGCGCTGCCCGAAGGCGGCAGGATTCCGCGACCCGATGTCCTGATCGTCGCGCGCGGCGGCGGCTCGCTGGAGGATCTCTGGTCGTTCAACGAGGAGATCGTGGTGCGCGCGGCGGCCGACAGCATGATCCCGCTGATCTCGGCGGTCGGGCACGAGACCGACATCACGCTGATCGATTTCGTCGCCGACAAGCGCGCGCCGACGCCGACGGCGGCGGCCGAGATGGCGGTGCCGGTGCGCAGCGACTTGTTCGTCGAGGTCGCCGATCTCGCCCGCCGCACCCGCGCCTGCTGGCAGCGCGGCCATGAAAACCGCCGCAACGAGCTGCGCGCGGCCGCGCGCGCGCTGCCGGCGGCCGGCGACCTGCTCGCGATCCCGCGGCAGCGGCTGGACTCGGCGGGCGCGTCCCTGCCCCGTGGCCTCAAGGCCAACACGCACGCGCATTTCCGCAGGTTTACGGCCGCCAGCGCCAAGCTGACGCTGCGGGTGCTGCACGGCCAGATCGCGCAGGCCGATCACCGCCTCACTGTTTGCGGCGAGCGGCTCGGCCTCTCCGCGCGCTCGCTGCTGCGGCGGCGGCGCGACCACTTTGCCGGGCTCGAGCTTCGCCTGCGCGCCTCAAAGCTCTCCAACGCGCAGGCCCAGCGCAACGCGATTCTCCGCCAGCGCGAGCGCACGCATCGGCTGTCCGAGCGCGCGCAACGCGCGCTCGTCACCCTGCTGCAACGGCTCGATGCGCGTGTCGCGAACAGCGGCAAGCTGCTCTCCGCGCTATCCTACCGCAGCGTGCTCGCGCGCGGCTTTGCATTGGTGCGCGATGAAACCGGCCACCCCCTGCATGCGGCCGACAGCGTCGGACCGAATGCGCGGCTCGAGATCGAATTTGCCGATGGCCGCGTGGCCGCGACTGCGGATGCGGACCGCCCGGCGCCTGCGGCGAAGCGCGCCCCGGCGCAACAGAAGCCGGCCGCACAGGAGACAAAGCCCGCGCCGAAGCGCGTGGCCAAACCGGTGGATCAGGGTAGCCTATTTTAGGCGCGGGTCTCGGTGTCATTCCCCGCGGATGCGGGGAAGCCAGTACGCCGCGGCTTGTCGGTGAATCACAGACGTCTCGGCGTACTGGGGCGCCCAAGCCGGGCGATGACAGAGAGTGTGTAGGAACCAGCGTAGCCACAAGCTCGTCATTGCGAGGAGCGAAGCGACGAAGCAATCCAGAATCCCTCCGT
Organism: Bradyrhizobium sp. 137; assembly: GCF_023074095.1. Taxonomy (NCBI): domain Bacteria; kingdom Pseudomonadati; phylum Pseudomonadota; class Alphaproteobacteria; order Hyphomicrobiales; family Nitrobacteraceae; genus Bradyrhizobium; species Bradyrhizobium sp. 137. The sequence continues at coordinate 184,790 of NZ_JADPKU010000044.1, read as the reverse complement.
GGAGAGACTCTGGATTGCTTCGCTGCGCTCGCAATGACGGAGCATGTGGAGGTATTACGGCTCTACCTACACGACAACCCCGCGTCGATCGTGGTCCAGAAGCCGCAATGTTCCGGCACGAGCTGTGGCGCGCCGGCGTGGGCTTCAAACAGGAAGATCGCGACGGTGAAGACGATCAGGGCGGAGGCGAACAGGACGATACGGCTACGCATATGACACGCGTTTAGTCGACATCGTGGTCGAATGATGGCATGGCCATGTGCTGAAAAACGGCGCCGCGCGCGATCCGTAGATGCCGGTCGGCCATCATGGTCCGTACAGGGCGGTGGTCGATGCGACGCTGTCCGCCTGATGTTGTTCCTCGGGCGGCCCCGCTTCCAGATTTGTGGTCCGCATGAGCGCCGCGATCTGCGGGACCGACCTCCCCGAATGTCGCTTCGCTCGTTCGGGCTACGGCGCCGCGATCACCGCGCCAGCCATTCCGCGACGTCCTTCTGCGATTCCGCGCGGGCCTGCATATCGGTGCCGAGATGACCATGCTCGGGCGCGGCTACGTCGGTGCCGCCGGCGGCTGCGTGCAGTGGCGTGTTGGCGCGGTCGAAATCGTGATAAGCGCCGGGATAGACCACGATGCGCGCAAGCGCGCTGCGGCCGCGCGCGCCATCCACCATCTGGCGGCAGGCCGGCGGCGACGAGACGTCGTCATTGGCGCCGATCAGCACCAGGGTCGGCACCCGCGTGCTCCAGCCGAGGCCGGCGGAGATCCGGCAATCGGGATAGAAGGCGACCGCGGCACGGAAATCCGGGTCCAGATCGCGGGCGGCACTCTGCGGCCGCACCGCCCAGAGCAGCGCGCTGGCGCCGTTGGCCCAGCCGATCAGGCTGACGCGGTCGCGCGCCACCCAGTTCTGCTTCATCAGCCAGGCGCGTGACGCCGCGATGTCGGTGACGCGTTCACGGCGCGCCTTAACGTGCATCTCCTTGACGCGACATTGCGGCCCGAGCTCGCGCGAGCCGTAGCTGTCAGGCAGCAGCACCGCATTGCCGGCCCTCAGCAGCCGCTCCGCCCAGTCGCGATAGCGCGGCAGGACGGAATCGGAATGGCCACTGAGCCCGCCGCAGCCGTGCAGCGCGATCACGGCCGGAAAAGGCCCCTCGCCCTCGGGCTTGTAGAGCTGCGCATGCAGGACGCCCGACGACAGCGGGATGTCGACCTGCTGCGGCACCGGCGCGGCGTGCGCGGCCGACGTCAGGAGCGTCAGGAACAGGGCGGTCAGTCGAAGGCGCATCGGACCCTGCGTCAAGATCCTTCGTCCAAGCACTATCACGCGGAAACGGCGCCAAAACATCACAAACCGGTGGGTTTACCGGGCGGACAAGCCACCCTATCTATGCTACATCCAGCCCGACACATTATGCCCTCCAAGGTTTTCCACGGAGAGGCCTTCCACGGAGACTTTCGACCGTGCTGAACAAGTTCGGCCCCTCGGGCCATGGCGAAGCGCAGGTGCAATATCTTGACGGCGATTTCCGCGTGATCTCGCCGGGCACCTATGTGCGTTGTGCCATCACCGACGCGCGCATCCCGCTCGACGAACTGAAGTACTGGAGTGTGGATCTGCAAGAAGCCTACGCCACGCCTGCCGCCGTGCTCCAGCGGCATTTCCCCGGCGTGCCGAAGCCGCAGGCCTAAGGCCCCGCCCGCGCGTCTATTGCTGCTCCCGGCCATCCGCGCCCACACACGTCTTGATGAAAGTCTTGCGGGCCTCGCCGACGATCTTCTGATCAACCGCCTGCTTGAGGCAGTCGACCCGCGCCTGCGCCATGCAGAGCTGCATCTGGTCGCGTTTGTCCTGTCCCTTCAGATTTTGCGCCGTGGCGAGGCACGTGACGCGCTTGGTCGCGGGAACCGGCACCGCACTTGTCGGATTCGCCGGAGCGGCGGCAGGCGGCGGCGAGGAGGTCTGAGCAAGCGCGGGCAAAACCGGCAGACATGCGAGGCTGGCGACAAAGATCGCGGATCGCAATTTCATCGAATTCTCCTGATCGGAGCTATATCGATAGCGCACGGCCATGAATGTCGGCTGAATGTCAGCTGATGTCTAAAATTGTCTCGCTCCCGTTGGGCCTCATTTAAGTCGGTCTGCACCACATTGTGGCGGGAAAAAGTGGCAGGCGGGCAGAAGCGCATGGACCCTCGGAGACTTTGCAGCCGTTCGTTCGATGCATCATCGTGCCCAGCGGATCATGCTCGTCGGCGCGGACGCACGATTAGCCTGCTTCAACGATTCGCCCGAGATCAGTCGGGCAGCTATGTGCTCATTTCGGCGCTGCTGATGCCGGTCCTGGTCGGCACCGCGGGCCTCGGCACGGAAGTCGGCTGGTGGTACTACAAACACAAGAATATGCAGAGCGCGGCTGACTCGGGCGCGGTCAGCGCTGCGACAGCGGCGAGTGCGGGCACCGACCCCTTGTCCGAAGCCAAGGCGGTGACGGCAAACTACGGTTACGCGAACGGGTCGAACAACGTCACGGTCACGGTGAACCAGCCACCGAAGACAGGCAATCATGCTTCGAATTCGCAGGCCATCGAAGTCATCGTGAGTCAGCCGCAGCAGCGGCTGCTATCAGCCTTGTTCGGCTCGGATCCTGTGCTCATAACCGCACGCTCTGTCGCCCTGCCAAATTCCGGGACAGGCTGCGTACTTGCGCTCAACTCGAGCGCAAGTCCCGCCGTCAACGTCAGCGGCGGCAACCAGCTCAACCTGATCAAGTGCAACCTTTACAGCAACTCGAGTGCAAGTCCCTCGCTCAACGTTGCCGGCAGCGCCTCCGTCGCTGCAAATCAGGTCGGAGTGGTTGGCGACGTCTCCGGCGCGAGCAGCATCACGGCGAGCAACGGTATCAAGACGCACATATCGCCCGTCGCCGACCCCTACGCCAACGTTTCTCCCCCCGCGAGGCCGAGTTGCACCAACGCCAAGATTACGGTCAACGCCAACGGAAAAACGAACTCGCTCGACCCCGGCTGCTACATGGGCAGCATTACGGTCAATGCCGGCGCAGTCCTGAATCTGAGTCCAGGCATCTATTATCTGGACGGGGCCAACTTGAGCGTCGCTGGAAACGCCACAATCGCGGGCAGCGGCGTGACCCTGGTGTTTACAGGCTCGGGAAGCGACTGGGGCACCGCTTCGATCGGCAGCAACGCGACCATCAACCTGACGGCACCAACCAGCGGCCCCACGAAAGGCATCGTCATGTACGGCGACCGCAATATGCCGGCCGGGACTGCTTTCAATCTCACCGGTGGCAGCACACAGAATTTCGGCGGCGCCATCTATCTGCCAAAGGCCAATCTCAGCTTCAGCGGCGGCAACGGCACGAGCACATCCTGCACCAAGATCATCGCGGACACGCTGACGTTCAGCGGCACGTCGAACCTCCAGGTCAATTGCACCGCGCTCGGCACCGCGACCATAGGTTCGCAAACCGCACAGCTCATCGAATGAGGTTTGGGTCAATGCAAATTCAGAGCGTCTCATCCAGGCGCCGTCGTCGGTTGCTTGATTCTCTAACAGGGCACGTGCGCGCTGCTGTCAGCGACAAACGCGGCGTTGCGGCCGCCGAATTCGGCATCTTGATCCCGGTGCTGTCCCTGATGGTCGTTTCCGTAACGGACATCGGGCTTGCACTGTATCGCAAGATGCAGGTCGAAAATGCCGCACAAGCGGGAGCGCAATACGCAATTGCGCGCGGCTTTAACGCGAGCGGCATTTCGAACGCCGTAAGAAGTGCCACCAGCGCCACGGACATCACCGCCTCACCTCCGCCGGTCCAATTTTGCGGATGCCCAACGAGTGCAGGTGTCAGCACTGTCACCTGCGGGACGGTTTGCACCGGCGGCGCGCAGGCTGGAACGTATACGACGGTCTCGGCGCGGGCGACGTACTATACCATCATCGATTACCAGATTGTGGCGGCCACATACACTTACAGCGCGCAATCCACTGCGAGGCTGCAGTGAAACTCGCGGCACTATGGCAAGACAATCGAGGCGCATCCGCGCTGGAATTTGCGCTGACCGCTCCGGCGTTCTTCCTGTTCATATTTGGGATCATCGAATGCGGGCTGCTGTTCTGGACTCAGCTGGGAATCCAGCATGGGAGCGAAATGGCAGCGCGTTGCGCAACCGTCAACAGCACGCTCTGCCCAAGCAGCAGTGCCATCACCAGTTACGCTGCGCAGCAGGCGTTCGGCCTCACGCTCCCTGCGGAGACATTCACCTTTTCTGCGTCAGCATGCGGCAACGAGGTCAGCGCGAGTTATGCATTCACGTTCCCGCAGATTCTCAACCTCTCTCCGGTGACGCTGACCGCCCGGGCATGCTTTCCGAGTTGAGGTCGTGGGAGACAAGAGCGCAGCCACCTGCAACAGGGGCGCAGCTTCTCGCGCGACTTGGGATGGAGACGATGTGCGCGCGCACCTGAACCGCGATTCCCGCAGCCGAAATGATTTTCGCCGTACGATCCGCGTTGCATCAAAGATTACTTGCACTCCGTGGCTCGTCATTTCACGCTGTAGTTGGATTCTTTGTCGCAAATCGGCGCTCTTAAGTTGTTTGACGAAGTCTTGGTGAAACAATGGGCTGCTATATTGCGTGTTAGGTAATTAGCCCTGCTCCTTTTATCGCGCAGACAATCAAGTCAGCCAAACGGCGATCGAGCTTTGGAACTGGCGCAGTCTGTGAACGGGCTCATATCGAAGAGTCATCCGGCGGGCTACGATCACCTCGAAAAATGCGCGGTGGAATATCTGTAAATCAAATTCAAACGATGGGGGTGAATCATGCCCACCATATTGGACCTGCTCTATCGTGAATATTGCCGCGCCCGCCTCGCTGAAATGCGGAAGCAGCTTCTGATCTCAGCCGAACGCTCTGAAGCTCTCGAAGCGCACAATCATCCTGCAGCTCAGGGTGAGGATGAGAGGACGGACGCGCAGCGCAAAATCGGTTGCGGCGTGCCGAATTGAAGCGGCCGAGGACCGGCGATCTCTCCCGCGTGCAGTGACCAAGCACTTGGCAACAGATTGGGAGGAAGCAATGAATACACCCGAATGCTATACTGTCATGGTAGCCTGTGCCTCATGCCTGACCATTGTCGGGTTAATGGCCGTCGGGGTGTGGTGAGCATGACTGAATGCTGAACGGCGGTCGCAGGCCGTTACCAAGGCCGCTGGCAAGCAGGTTCGGTCGGCGTATGGCGCCGAACCCAGCACGATGCCCTCGGCTTGCAAACTTGATTGTTGCTGTGACGTGAACGTTGCCGCCGCTTGGTGCCGCGGCGGCTTCGCTTCAGATCCGGATGTCAGCTTCCAGGCGGGGCATACGAAGAACGCAGCCTTGCCGCGTTCTGGCGGACCTGCTTGATCTCGTCCTGCGTGAACAGCCGAGTCAGTTTCACGTTCTGCAGGGTGCCCGCCGCGACGGTCAGGCCGGAAGTGGCCGGAGCGGCACTCGGGTCAGGCACGTCGAAAATCACCAAAACGCCGGGGCCGTCGGCCGCAACGCTGTACATCGAGATCAGCCTTCCGCCGGCCGCTTCGATGAGTTTTCGAGCCGCCTCCTGGCGATCGGTCGTGGGATTTTCCAGAATGGCCTCGAGGGAGCGTGATGTGTATTGTCCGGTGAGGCAAAAATGCATGGCATGTTCTCCTCTGTGCTCTTGGAATCTGCTCTCTGTGCTCTTGGCAATAACTTGCCTTGCCGCGAACTGGTCGTTGCGGCCGTCGTATCTGAAATGATGAAGGTAGGGCCCGCCGTGGGCATAAACGCCGCCGATGATTGCCGGGAGTTCGGCACGTCCCGGTGACGGCTCTCATGAAAGGCTATATCAGGTCCCAAACGTGCGGAAGAGAATTCGTCAGCCGCGACACTTCGCTTTTGGCGCTACGGCAGAGACGCTGGCCTAACGTGTGAGATCAACGTGTGCTGAACCGCCGCTCGCGCGCCCTGTACAGGTGGTCGCTGATCACTTCCTGCAGCTTTGCCGGATCGTCGAACTCAAGTTGCACGGCGAACGCCACGATGCCCTCGGGCACGCCCTCACGGCCGCGCAGACGCGCGAGATCCTTTTCCGTGGTCACCAGCGTGAGCTGCTCGCGCCGGGCCTGCACCGCGAGTGCGGCGAGCTCGTCATCCGAGAACATGTGGTGATCGGCAAACCGGCGCGTGCGTGCGACGTCGATGCCGCTGGCGCGCAAGCCGCGGAAGAAGCGCTCGGGATCGCCGATGCCGGCGAAGGCGAAAACCCGCTTGCCAAGGAGCTGCGCGAGCGAGGCCGCATTCGGCTTCAGCCGTGCGCGCAGCTCCGGCTTGTCGCGCTTGGCAAGCTCGGCCGCGACATCGTTCGCGGCACGCCCGTCGCCGATCAGGACCAGCGCATCGGTGCGCGCGAGCTGCGCCTGCAGTGGCGCGCGCAGGGGACCGGCGGGAAACACCTTGCCGTTGCCGAGGCCGCGCTCGCTGTCGATCACGATCAGCGAGGCGTCCTTGTGCAGACGCGGGTTCTGGAAGCCGTCGTCCATCAGGATCACGGTGGCGCCTTGCGACTTCGCCAGCGCGACGCCCTCGAGGCGATCACGCGCGACCGCGACGGGGACCTCGCGCGCCAGCATCAGCGGCTCGTCGCCGACGTCGGAAGCGGTGTGACGCGCCCGGTCGACCATAATCGGACCTTTCAGGCGTCCGCCATAGCCGCGGCTGAGCACCACCGGGATCTCACTGAGCTCGCGCAGTAGCTTGGTCAACGCCAGCACGGTCGGCGTCTTGCCGGCACCGCCGACATGGTAGTTGCCGACGCAGATCACGGGAATGCCGGCGTCAAAGCCCTGGCGCGCCATGCGACGCGCAGTGATCGCGCCGTAGAGCGCACCCAGAGGACTGAGGACATGCGACTGCGGGGAGCGTGGCCGGTACCAGAAGGCCGGCTCACGCATTGGCGGCTCCCATCTCGATCCGCAGTTGCAACAGGTAGGGCTCGAGTGCCGCCATGGTGCGATCGAGCGCGCCGCCGAGCTGCTCGACCACGCCCGCGCCGGCGCGCTGCATCTTGTCGCGCGCGGTGGGATCGGCCAGCAATTGGCCGAGCTGCTTGACCAGCGCTTCCTGCGTGTCGACCTGGCGCGCCCCGCCGCGCCCGTCGAGCGTCTCGTAGACATCGGCGAAATTGAAGACGTGCGGACCATGGATGATGGCGGCACCGAGCTTGATCGCCTCGATCGGGTTCTGGCCGCCATGATGGATCAGCGATCCGCCCATGAAGACGATCGGCGAAAGGCGATAGAACAGGCCGAGCTCGCCCATGGTGTCGGCGACATAGAGGTCGGTCGTCGCCGCCGGCAGCTCCTCGCGCGAGCGCAATGCCGGCTTGAGGCCCGAGGCGGTGATCAGACCCGCGATCGAGGAGCCGCGGTCCGGATGGCGCGGCACGATCACGGTCAGAAGCTGCGGGAAGAAGCCGGCGAGGCTTCGATGCGCCGCGATCAGCATCTCGTCTTCGCCCGGATGGGTCGAGGCCGCGACGATGATCGGCCGCCCGCGCGTCATCGCCATCAGCCGCTCAAGCCTGGCGGGATCGGCCGGCGGCGCCGGGACGTCGAGCTTGAGATTGCCGGTGGTGAGGACGTCGCGGCCGCCGAGCGCGGCAAAGCGCTCGGCATCCGTCTTCGATTGTGCCAGACAAATGTCGAACCGGGAAAGCAGCGCCGAGATGGTGCCGTGCATGCGCCGCCAGCGCGGGAACGAGCGCGGCGACATCCGCCCGTTGATCAGCACCATCGGCACGCGGCGCGCCGCGCCGGCGAGGATCAGGTTGGGCCACAGGTCGGATTCGATGAACAGCGCCAGCGACGGCTTCCAATGATCGAGGAAGCGCGCGACGTAGCGCGGGGAATCATACGGCACGTATTGATGGATGACGTCGGGCGGGAAGCGCTTCGCCACCACGGCCGCCGAGGTGACGGTGCCGGAGGTGAGCAGGATGCGCAGATTGAGATCGCGCAGCCGCTCGATCAGCGCTGCCGCAGCCAGAACCTCGCCGACGCTGGCGCCGTGGATCCACACCAGCGGGCCATGTGGCCGCACGTCCCGCGACAAGCCCCGCCGCTCGCTGACGCGCGCGGGATCCTCCTTGCCCTGTTTCAACCGCCGCTTGATCAGCGCGGGCGCGAGCGGCACCAGGCCGGAGGCCAGGCGCTGATACATTCGCAGCGTCATCGGCAGCGGGTCAGGCATCTTCCGGTCCCGGGCGCCCGAGTTGCGCATAGGCGCGGCGGGTCGCCTCGTTCAACGTCTCCTCCAGCTCCAGCCGAAGCGCTTCCATGGTTGCGGCGTCGGCATCCGGTGGAACGTGGATTTCCTTGATGCCGACCAATGCGCCTCGCCCGAATGGCAAATTGATGGTGGTGCGGTCCCAGTTCTTGAGCCGGATGAAGCGGCTGGTCGCCATTGCGAAAGGCATGATCGGCCGCCCCGATTCCCGTGCCAGCATGATGATGCCGAGCCCGGCCACGCGCGAGCGTTTGGGGACATCGGCGGTCAGCGCGACATTACAACCGTCCTGGAGCGTCCGCACCATTTCCTTGAAGGCGCCGACCCCGCCCTTGCGGTGGAAGGCGCCGCCGTGATCGCCGGAACCACGGATGGTGCCGATCCCGAGCCGCTCGGCGGCGATCGCATTGAACTCGCCGTCGCGATGACGGGAGATCAGCACCTTGGCGCGGTACCAATCCTTGTTCTTGATGAAGGGGGTGAGGAAATGCTGGCCGTGCCAGAAGGCGAAGATCGCCGGGATCTGCGGCTCGACGCGGTCATAGACGTCAGGCGGATCGAACCTGAACTTGTTGGTCCGCCAGACCAGACGCAGATATTCAGCCGCCAGGACCCCGACGGCACGCTGAATAAAGCTGCTTCGCAGCGTATTGCGAAGCAGTTTTTTCAACGCGCCGGTTCTTGATTGGGGTCGAGCAGGCGGTGGAGATGGACGATGAAATAGCGCATCTGCGCGTTGTCGACCGTGCTCTGCGCCTTGGCTCGCCAGGCCGCGTGCGCGGTGGCGTAGTTCGGATAGAGGCCGACGATGTCGACGTCGTCGAGGTTCTTGAAGGTGTTGTGCTCGAGATCGACGAGCTCGCCACCGATGACGAGATGAAGCAGTTGTTGCGGGGCACTATCTGGCATGGGTTCTCTTCCTAACGGGCTGCCCGGCAAAGCAGTGTTCGACAAGCACGACGAAGCGCTTAGGGCAAGGGGCGGTTTCGAAAATGCGCGACAATGCCCGCATGACGATCGCGTCCCGCTGCCACCAGCACCCCGTGCGCCACTTCCCGGCGGTTATAGAGGATGGGTTCTCCGGAGAGGTCACTCATCTTACCACCCGCTTCCTGCACGATCAAATCGGCCGCCGCAAGGTCCCAATCATGGCTGTTGCCGCCCGCAAAGGCCGCATCCAGCGCGCCATCGGCGACCCGGCACAGACGCAGCGCGAGCGAGCCGATTCGCGGATGCAGCTTGATCTCACCGCCCGTGGCATTGAGCCGCTCGACCAGCGGCTTCGGGCCGGCGACGCGCGCGAAGTCGAACTCGGACCCGGACGTCGCCCGCACCGGCGCCCCGTTCAGCGTCGTGCCCTGGCCGCGGACCGCGAAGAAGAATTCATCGCGCGCCGGTGCGAACACCGCGGCAAGCACCGGTGAGGTATCCTCGACCAGCGCGACGCTCACGCACCAATCGTCATGACCGCCCAGATAATTGCGCGTGCCGTCGATGGGATCGACGATCCAGGTCAGTCGCCGCGACAGCCGTGCCGCATCGTCGGCACTTTCCTCGGACAGCCAGCCATAGTCAGGCGTCGCAGCGCGCAAGCGCGTTTCGAGCAGATTGTTGACCGCGATGTCGGCTTCCGACACCGGCGAGGATGCCCCCTTGATCCACTTCTTCAGCTCGGTGCGGAACATCGACTGCGCCAGCGCGCCCGCGTCCCGCACCGCGTCCTTCAGCAGCGCCGCATCGCGTGTCAGGATGGTCGCGTCTGGGGATTGCGCGTCAGCGTCCGCCAAGCGTCAAACCCTCGATGCGCACCGTCGGCGCATTGATGCCGTAGCGGAATTCGAGATTGTTCGCCGGCTGCATTGACTTGAAGATCTCGAATAGATGTCCGGCGATCGTCACCTCGCTGACGGGATAGGTGATCTCGCCGTTCTCGATCCAGAAGCCGGAGGCGCCGCGGCTGTAATCGCCGGTGACGCCGTTGACGCCGGAGCCGATCAGGTCGGTGACGTAGAAGCCCTGCTTGATGTCCGCGATCAGCTCGGCCGGCGTCGGCGTGCCGGCCTCGAGATGCAGGTTGTACGGCCCGGGCGACGGCGAGGAGGAGACGCCGCGATGGGCGTGGCCGGTGGTGGTGAGGCCGAGCTCGCGCGCGGTGGCGCAGTCGAGCAGCCAGGTCGTCAGCACGCCCTCGTCGACCAGCGCGATCTTCCTCACCGCGACGCCTTCGGCGTCAAACGTCTGCGAGCGCAGGCCGCGCTTGCGCAAGGGATCGTCGACGATGCGAATGTTCTTCGCGAACAGCTGCTGGCCGAGCTTGTCCTTCAAGAAACTGGTCTTGCGCGCGATCGAGGCGCCGTTGATGGCGCCGACGAGATGGCCGACCAGGGAGCCCGCAACGCGCGGATCGAACACGACGGGCACCTTGCAGGTCTCGACCTTGCGCGGATTGTAGCGCGCCACCGTGCGCTCGCCGGCGGACCGGCCGACGGTTTCCGGCGACAACAAATCGGCGCCGTGTGGCGCCGAGGTGAAGTCGTAGTCGCGCTCCATGCTGGTGCCTTCGCCCGATATGGCGGTGGCGGAAATGCCCTGGCTGGAGCGTAGGTAAGAGCCGTGGAAGCCGGTAGAGGTGACGAGCACCATGCCGCCGATGCCGGCGGAAGCCGAGGCGCCGCCGGATTTGGTCACCCCCTTCACGCCGAGCGCCGCAGCTTCGGCCGCAAGCGCGCGGCGCTCGAGCTCTGAGGTCGTAGGCAGGTCGGGATCGAGCAGGTCGAGATCGGGGAAGTCGCGCGCGAGCAGCGCGGGATCGGCTAGGCCGACATATTTGTCGTCGGGCGCAACACGCGCCATCGCCACCGCGCGTTCGGCGAGCTTGGTCACGGCATCGCCGCTGACGTCGTTGGTCGAGACCACCGCCTGGCGCTGGCCGACCAGCACGCGCAGGCCGACATCGTCGCCCTCGGACCGCTCGGATTCCTCGACGCGGCCGTCGCGCACCTCGACGCCCTGCGAGACGCCGCGTACTGCGACGGCATCGGCTGCATCAGCGCCGGCGCGCTTGGCGGCCTCGACCAGCCGCTGCGCGAGATCGGAGAGCGCGGACTGATCGAACAGGTCGCGATGGGCCTGCGACGACATTTGGGTCGAAAGCGTCGAGCTTGCGGATGGTGAAGAGTTCACGAACGAAATCCTGTTGGGGCGGGTTCGGGACCGGAACCCACAGATGTGCCCTGATAGCGCGGACTTCAAGCATTTTCAGCCCGCCAAAAGCTCAGATTCGCAGCTCTCGCGCAACGTCTCGTCAATCATGCGCGCCAAGGTCTTGTCAATCATGAGCAGCAGTGACGGTGGGTTAACCAGCCTTTTTAAGCGGTTTCGGAAAGGCGCGCGCTAAGGTCCTCGCATCGACCGGGAACATAATCCCGGCGGGGAGAACTAAAGCCGTGAGGCGTCAAACAGCAACATGCGGGGTCGCTCCCGCCGGGTCGAGCCGCTCCTTGCGGCTCGACCCTCTTTCCCTTCCGGTCCGCTTCGATGCGCACGATCCGCGCGCCGACGGACATGTCAGGCAGATCGAGCTTCATCGCGAGCGTGTCGTGCTGCGCCGTGCCGTTCGCGGCATGCAGATGGCCATCAACGTCCGTGTCAGCGACTTCACCGGCGTCGCGCTGCGCGGCAATGACGAGGTGCAGACCCTCGTCCTCGTGCATCGCGATCCCTCGCTCTCCATTCCGCTGCTGGTCGGCGCCGAGGCCGACGAGATCGCGCAAGCCTGGGCGATCTGGAGCGAGATCTTCGCGCTTCCGCAGCTCGACGAAGGCGCACGCAAACCCGCGCCGCGCCGCCGTCGCGCCAACGCGATCCGCGCCCGCCGCCCGAAATTCTTGATGCGCCGGCGCACCGGCATCGCGCGCGAACTCACCGTGCATCAGGGCGAACGCGAGATCATTGCAAGGGATTGAGTGGCAACTACGCCGCCCGCATTGCCGCGTCGGCGAGTAATCCTGCAAATAGCAACAGCCCCGCATCGCGGTTCGACTTGAACAGGCGCAGGCACAGTTCGGGATCATCGATCCTCAGCCGCACGATCTGCCACGCCAGATGCACGGCGAAGGCCGCAAGGCCGAGCCAGGCCAGCCAGCCCGCATCGCCTGAAGCCAGCGCGACGCCGATCAGCATCACCGCAAAGCCATAGAACAGGATCAGCGCCTGGTGCGTATGCGCGCCGAACAGGCGCGCGGTGGATTTGATGCCGATCAGCGCGTCGTCCTCGGCGTCCTGATGCGCGTAGATCGTGTCATAGCCGATCACCCATGAAATCGCGCCGGCATAGAGCACGAGCGCGGTGACGTCGATGCGTCCGAAGGTGACGGCAAATCCCATCAGGGCGCCCCAGGAGAAGGCCAGCCCGAGCACGATCTGCGGCCACCAGGTGATGCGCTTCATGAAGGGGTAGATCGCGACGATCAAGAGCGAGGCGATGCCGGTCAGCACCGCGAAGCGGTTGAACTGCAACAGCACCACGAGACCGATCAGCGCCTGTGCGACCATGAAGAGCAGCGCCTGCTTCGTGGTCACCTGCCCTGACGGCAGCGGCCGCGAGCGGGTGCGCTCGACCTTGTCATCGAGGTCGCGGTCGGTGATGTCGTTCCAGGTGCAGCCGGCTCCGCGCATCACGAAGGCGCCGATGAAGAACAGCACGATGGTGAGCGGCAGGCCGCGGATCTCGTGCGCCATGCCGGCGGCGAACGCCGCCGACCACCAGCACGGCATCAACAGCAGCCAGGAGCCGATCGGACGGTCGAAGCGGGACAAGCGCAAATAAGGCCGCGCCCATTGCGGCGCGAGCGTATCGACCCAGTTGCCTGTAGAGTCGGCAACGCGGGCGGATGTATCGCTCATCGGGTCAGGACGTTGCCGTTGAGCGTATCGAAGGTGCTGCCGCCCTTCTTGCCGGCATTGGCTTCCGGCGCCGAGCCCGAACCCAGCACCTCGCTCAGCGACGGGCCGGCCGGGCGCGCCTGCTGCTGCTGCATCTGCTGCGCGACCATGCAGACCTTCTTCTGCATGGCCTCGGTGTTCTTGTGGCCGGTCTTCATCTGCTCGCCGATCTGCGGCGGGATTCCGCATTTGGCGGCGTGGGACTCGATGTACTTGATCATTTTCAGCTCAGCCTGGCTGAAGTTGCCGATCAGCTTGCACGCCTCGTCCGGCGGCGCATGACGGTCGCTCGCGGCCTTGATCAGCTTGCCGCGCTTCTCGGCTTCCTCGCGGAGCGGAATGAAGGCCTTCATGCAGTCCTCGCCGGGACCGCCTTGCGTCGGCGGAGCTGCGCTGAAAGCGCCGGCACCGCCGATCGGCGCGGCGCCGTTGACGGGAAAGGATGATTGCGGCGCCGTGCCGACGGAGGCAACGGGTGCCGAGCCGTTCACGGGCGGAAAGGCGGAGCTGGTGGCGGCCTGGTTTGGCAGCGGTGCCGGGAACGCGCTTTGCGCATTAGCGCCCGCAGCACCCATGGCGACCATGGCGGCGGCAGTGATCGGGACCATCAGGCGACGGATCATGAAGGCAGTCTCTCCGGCAGGAGCTTACGGGTTCGGCGTCTTCCAATCGAAGCGCAACCAGCGTGTTCGCGTTTTTACGATTCCCGCCGGGGCTTAACAACCCGTTGAATAGGGCAAGAGCGCGGCGCGGAGACGCACCAATTCGTCGATATTTACCCCCAAAAATACTGGTTTCGGTTAAGAACGGCGGCAAATTGGACCTTTGAACCATGCCTTCCCACGATTTTCGCGCCCCTCGCCTGTTCGTCGACGCCCCCCTCGCCCAAGACGCCAGGGTGCAGCTCGACCGCGACCAGAGCAATTATCTGGGCAACGTGCTCCGGCTGCCCGCCGGGGCCGAGGTTTTGGCGTTCAACGGCCGGGACGGCGAGTGGCAGGCTGCCATCGAAGGCCGCAAACGGCCGGATGGCCTTGTGATCCTTCAGCAGACCCGGCTTCAGGACGGGCTGCCTGACGTGGCCTACGTGTTCGCCCCGCTCAAGCATGCCCGGCTGGATTACATGGTCCAGAAGGCCATCGAGATGGGCGCCGCCAGGCTCCAGCCGGTCCTAACCCGGTTCACCCAGGCCTCCCGGGTCAACACCGAGCGAATGCGCGCCAACGTCGTCGAGGCCGCCGAGCAATGCGGTATCCTCAGCATCGCCTCGGTGGCCGAGCCGGTGCCGCTGGAGCGGTACCTCAGCCAGCGCGCCGCAGACCGCCTGCTCATCTTCTGCGATGAGGCGGCCGCGGTTGCAAACCCCGTTCAGAGCCTGCAGAACGCACGCGAGGCCGGCAAAGGTATCGACGTGCTGATCGGCCCAGAAGGGGGCTTTGCCGAGGAGGAACGGGCGCTGCTGCTGCGGCAGCCGAAAATCCTGCAGCTGGCGCTCGGCCCGCGGATCATGCGGGCCGACACCGCCGCGGTGGCGGCCCTGGCGCTGGTGCAGGCGGTGCTGGGCGATTGGGGCAAGTCCACCTAATCCGGGGAATTGCCCACCCGTTAAGCGATTGATCCTTTGGAGGTCGAAACCGCATTCGGGCCATGCTAAGGGCTGCGCCAATTCCCGTCCCTTCCCTTGCCTGCCCGGTTCCACCGGGACGATGGACCTCTATTATGACCGCGACCGCCACCTCAAATGCTGCCGGCTCCGCCGCCTGGGCGGATACGCTGCTGTTGTCGTTCGCGCAGGCGGGCTATGTCAGGGCCGAGCCCGCCATCCTGCAACCGGCCGAGCCGTTCCTGGACCTCTCGGGCGAAGACATCCGCAAGAGCCTGTACCTGACCACGGACCTCTCGGGCGAGGAGCTCTGTCTGCGCCCGGACCTGACCATTCCGGTGGCGCGCGATTACCTCGCCTCTGGCCGTGCCGGCCAAGCGGCCGGGTTCAGCTATCTCGGCCCGGTGTTCCGATACCGCGGCGGCCAGGCCAGCGAGTTTCTCCAGGCCGGCATCGAGTCCTTCGGCCGCCAGGACCGCGCCGCGGCGGATGCCGAGATGCTGGCGCTGGCCCTGGAGGCAACTGCCGCCTTCGGTGTCGGCGACGTCGAGATCCGCACCGGTGACGTCGCGCTGTTCAATGCCCTGCTCGACGCGCTCGATCTCTATCCGGTCTGGCGCCGCCGCCTGGTCAAGGATTTCAACCGCAAGATCAGCCTGGAGCAGGATCTGGAGCGGCTGGCGGCCGCGGCCACCGCGACCCGCAGCGAATATGAGGGCGTGCTCGCTGCGCTGGCCGGCTCGGACCGCAAGGCGGCGCTCGCCTTCGTCACCGATTTGATGTCGATCGCCGGCACCACCAATGTCGGCGGCCGTACCACAGCCGAGATTGCCGACCGCTTCCTCGAGCAATCGACCCTCAAGGGTGGCGCGTTGCCGCGCGAGGCGATCACCGTGCTCAAACGCTTCCTGTCGATCGCAGGCAATCCCGACGATGCCGTCGCAAAGCTGCGTGCACTGACCGCCGATGCCAAGCTCGATCTCACGGCTGCGATCGACCAGTTCGAGAGCCGGGTCGGCTTCATGGCGGCGCGCGGCATCGACGTGAAGCTGACGCGTTTCTCGACCGCGTTCGGCCGCGGGCTCGACTATTACACCGGCTTCGAGTTCGAATTGCATCACAGAGGTAATGGCGCCGAGCCGCTGGTCGCCGGTGGCCGCTATGACGGGCTGATGACCCAGCTCGGCTCCGTGCAGCCAATTCCCGCGGTCGGCTTCTCGGTCTGGGTGGACGCGCTGACCAAGATCGGCCGCAAGGTGGGGGCTTAAGTCATGAGCGCGCCATTCGTTCTGGCCGTTCCTTCCAAGGGCCGCCTTCAGGAAAACACGGAAGCCTTCTTCGCCCGCGCCGGGCTCAAGCTGTCGAAGGCCGGCGGTGCCCGCGACTATCGCGGCGCCATCGCGGGTCTCGACAATGTCGAGGTCGCCTATCTCTCGGCGAGCGAGATCGCCTCGCAACTCTCCCGCGGTTTTGCGCATCTCGGCGTCACCGGGGAAGACCTGGTGCGCGAGAACATCGCGGACGCCGACAAGCGCGTGTCACTGATCGAGGGGCTCGGCTTCGGCTATGCCGACGTCGTCGTCGCGGTGCCGCAGGCCTGGATCGACGTCCGCACCATGGCCGACCTCGACGACGTGACCACCGGCTTCCGCGAGCAACATCACATGCGGATGCGGGTCGCGACCAAGTTCGTCAATCTGACCCGCGCCTTCTTCCAGAGCCACGGCATCACCGACTACCGCATCGTCGAAAGCGCCGGCGCCACCGAAGGCGCGCCCGCGGCGGGCAGCGCCGAGCTGATCGTCGACATCACTACGACCGGTGCGACGCTCGCCGCCAATGGCTTGCGGGTGCTCGACGACGGCGTGATCCTGCGCAGCCAGGCCAATCTGGTCGCCTCCAAAGAGGCCGACTGGTCGTTGCAGGCACGCGAGACTGCGCGCGTCATCCTCGATCACATTGCGGCGCGAGCCCGCGCCAACAAGTACCGCGAGGTCCGCACCCGCTTTCGGCAATGCGACGCCGCCCTGCTCGGCGAGGCCCACAGCCGGTTCGGCGTCGCGGCCCCGTTTGGCGGACCGACCTCGTCAGGCATGCTGACGCTGCACTGCCCCCCGGACCAACTCTATGCGCTGGCGAGCTTCCTGCGCGAGCATGGCGCCGAGACCGTCTCGGTGGTTTCGCTCGACTACGTGTTCGACCGGGAGAACCCGCTGTTCGCCAAGCTCGAGGCCTTTCTGGGGCGGTGAGCCTCTGTTTCGTTCAGCGTAGCGACAGCAAACCGCAGCTAACATATGCTGTTGATAAGACCTAACGCCTTGGAACCTTGATCGATGACGCTGGGCTCTGACGTTTCCGGCATGACGACCACCGCGGCCAGCGCCGCCGCGAAGGGACTCTCGATTGTCGTCCCCGTCTACAATGAGGCGGCGGGCCTCGCCGCCCTGCACCAGCGGATCTGCGAACTCGCGAAGACCTTGCGGCAGCGCTATCGCCTGGCCTGCGAGGTCGTCTATGTCGACGACGGCAGCGCGGATGCGACGCTGTCGATCGCCCGCAGCCTGCCGGCTGACGCAATCGGCGTCCAGGTGGTCTCGCTGTCGCGCAATTTCGGCAAGGAGGCGGCGCTGATGGCCGGCCTCGACCATGCCCGGCTCGGCGCCGTCATGTTCATGGACGGCGACGGCCAGCATCCGCCGGCCCTGGTCGAGCAGCTGGTGCGGCACTGGATCGATGACGGCTACGACGTCGTCTATACCGCCAAGGCGCATCGCGACAACGAAAGCTTCCTGCGCCGGCTCGCCGTGCACGGCTTCTACGCCCTGATCAATTGGGGCGCGCGGCAGAAGATTCCCGAGGACGCCGGCGATTTCCGCCTGCTCTCGCCGCGGGCGGTTGCAGCGCTGAGACAGCTGCCGGAGCGCAACCGCTTCTTCAAGGGACTGGCCAGCTGGATCGGCTTTCGCCAGATCCGCGTCGACTACGAACCGGCGCCGCGCGCCCATGGCGCCACCACTTTCAACGCCGCACGCCTGCTCGGCCTGTCGATCGAGGGCCTGACCTCGTTCTCGGTCGCTCCCTTGCGCTTCGCCAGCCTGCTCGGCGTGGTGCTCGCCGGGATCGCCTTCCTGTTCGGCCTCTCGATCCTCTGGGAGGTGTTCACGACTGGCAAGCAGGTGCCCGGCTATCCCTCGCTCGTGGTCGGCCTGATGACCATCGGCGGCGTGCAGCTCATCATGATCGGCATCGTCGGCGAATATATCGGCAAGATCCTCTCCGAGCTAAAGGCGCGCCCGATCTACTTCGTCGCCGAGCACAGCGAAAAGCGCTTCGAGACCGACAACGCCGAGGACGCTTCGAAGCGGACGGCGGCCGAATGAGCGCGGCCGCGAGTCTGCGGCGAATCTGGCTCTGCGCCGACGATTACGGTATCAGCGCGGGCGTCAATCGCGCCATCCGCGACCTGATCGAACGCGGCCGCCTCAACGCCACGTCGGTGATGATGGTGGGACCTGCGATCGCGCGCAGCGAGATCGAAGCGCTGGACGCGGCAGCCAAATCGAGCCCGCACTGCGCGATCGGCCTCCACGTGACGCTGTCGGCACCGTTCCGGCCGCTCACCATGCATTTCCGTCCACTCGACGGCGACATGTTCTTGGCCTTTCCGAAGCTGCTGCGCGCCGCACTGATGCGACGGCTCGACCGCGAATTCTTTCGCAACGAGGTGAAGGCGCAGCTCGCAGCTTTCATGGAAGCATTCGGACGTGCGCCCGACTTCGTCGATGGCCACCAGCACGTCCAGCTCTATCCGCAGGTGCGCGACGGCTTTGTCGATGCCGTTAGCGAGACCGCACCGAACGCGTGGGTACGCCAGGGCGGCCGCAACCTGCCGCTGGCGCGGCGGCTGGCGTCACCAAAGGCCATGGTGCTCGATATCCTCAGCGCCCAATTCCGCCGCCGCGCCGGCAGCGCCGGCCTCAGCTTCAATCCAGGCTTCGCCGGCGCTTACGACTTCACGCGGGCGGCCGATTTCGGCGCATTGATGCGGCAGTTCCTGGAAGGCCTCCCCGACGGTGGTCTCGTGATGTGCCATCCCGGATTCGTCGATGACGTCCTTGTTGGCCTCGACCCGATGACGGATGTGCGCGAACGCGAGCACGCTTATCTCGCCGGCGACGCATTCCCACGTCTGCTGGCGGACAGTGGGGTCACGCTGGGGTGAAATCGCCGAAACGGCCGTGCGAGGCAGCTTGTCGCATACCGAAATTTAATCCGGCCGGCACTGTTGGGGCCACAATGGAACCCTACATCTGCCTCGCGCTTGGTTTTGCGCGAAGGAGACAGATCATGACGCCGCAGGAACGCCAGCTCGTCGACGAGCTTTTCGACCGGCTTACCAAACTCGAAAATGCACCGCGCGATCCCGACGCGATCGCCGCGATCTCCGACGGCTTGCGCAAGGCACCCGGTGCGATCTACGCGCTGGTCCAGACCGTGCTGCTGCAGGACGAAGCGCTGAAGCGCGCCCACGGCCGCATCCAGGAGCTGGAAGCGGGGCAGGCGCCCGAGCAGGCGCAGTCCGGCGGCTTCCTAGATACCATGCGTGACACGCTATTCGGCGGTGGCTCGTCGCGCAGTTCTGTGCCGAACGTGCCGCCGCGCGATTCGCGGCCGGTCTGGAACAGCGGCCAGGCGATGCAGCAAGGCCAGCCGGGTTATGGTCAGCCGCCTTACGGACAGGCCTACGGCCAAGGTCCGGGTCAGGGCTATGGCGCGCCCCCTATCGGCGGTGGCGGCGGCTCGTTCCTCGGCACGGCGGCGGCGGCGGCAGCCGGCGTCGTCGGCGGCTCGCTGCTGCTCTCCAGCATCCGCGGCATGATGGGCGGACCGCATCAGCAGGCTTTTGGCGACACCAACGCCTTGGGCGACCGCAGCCCCTGGGGCGGCAGCGATCAGTCAGGCGGTTCGCTGGCGCGCGACGCGGGCCTCAACGACATCGGCTCGAATCACGACTCCCGCCAGGGCTTCTTCGACCAGGCGTCGAACGACCGGGACAACAACAACGATCAGAGCTATGACGACGATCGCGACGACAACATGGATGTGGCCGACGACAGCGACTTCGGCGGTGGCGACGACGGCGGCAGCGATTACGCGTGAGCAATTCGCCCGATAGATGCGCAGCGGTCGCCTTTAGGCGGCCGTTTTCTTTTACCGGATAACTCAAGCGCCCTCGCTGCCACGTCGCACAGAGAATCCGATCGATACAATATGACTAATCCGCACGCTTGCTGCATTGCACGGAGCTAAACGTGGCCGGACGCGCCGAGTTCACCATGAAACACGAAATCGCCCTCTGACACGCGCGGCCGTAGACTCCCGGATTTCCAAATTTGGACATGGGTGTTCAACTTGAAGAACACGTTGCTCATGCCACACACACCGACGTGGCTGCCTCTCTGGTTATAGTTGGGGTTTTTAGAAATGAGTCCACTTCAGCAGCGCATTGCAACCTTGACCGACGTGACAACGCATCTCATCACCGAATTGTATGAGTTGGAGGGACTGCACGAGCGTGTCAGGAAGGCGGAGCGGTCGGCGCGACGGTTGAACCGCTCCGCTCGCGCACCGCATTCCCATTCGTCAACTCGTCGCCGCCGCTCGCTTGCCCATCGTTTCGGGTCGACGCGTCACCGCCAGCGAGCATAGACCCTAGCTGAAGGCGTACGCCGACGGCACGCAACGCCTTCGATGCCGCGCATCGCGAGCTGGCGCGACACGCAGAGGTCGGCTCACATCGAGCGCATGACGTTCACATCACCACGACCTTGGTGCCGACATTGACGCGGCTATAGAGGTCGATGACGTCCTCGTTGCGCATGCGGATGCAGCCGGAGGAGACGTTGGTGCCGATGGTCCAGGGCTCGTTGGAGCCGTGAATGCGATAGAGCGTAGAGCCCAGATACATCGCGCGGGCGCCGAGCGGATTTTCCGGGCCGCCTTCCATATGCCGGGGCAGATCGGGGCGGCGCGCGAGCATTTCCGCCGGCGGCGTCCAGTCTGGCCATTCGCGCTTGGCCGTGATCGACTTCACGCCCGACCAGGTGAAGCCGGGACGACCCACACCGATACCGTAGCGCATTGCCCTGCCATTGCCCTCGACCAGATAGAGGAACTTGTTCGGCGTATCGACCAAGATCGTGCCGGGACTTTCCTTGCCGCTATAATCGACGAGTTGCTTCTCGAATTTCGGATCGAACGGACGCTGCCGCGGATCGATCGCGTCCTGCTGGACCGCACCTTGCAGAAGCGCGCCTTGCATCTGCGGCTCGCCCATCGGCGGCAGACGGCGCTGGTCGTAATAGGCCGGCTGCTGCTGATACACCGGCCGCTCGGGCGCGTAGGCCGGACCACGACCGGGACCGTCACCGAATAGAAACTCGATGAAGCCGCCGCCCATGTTCGAATTTGAGGCGACGCGCACTGGCGCCGGCGGCACTTGCGGGGCATAGAGCACCGCGGGCGGATCGTTCGGCACCCTGTTGTCGAAGGCGCTGGCGCTGTTTGCGCCCGCAATGACGGTGCAAGCGCTGCCGAGCAGCGCGACGGACATTTTCTTGAACATCGACGTACTCTGTACTGTTTCGTCTAGATCGCATGCCGTGGAGAGCTGGTGGCTGATCCGCGTCCCTCGGCGTGGTCAATAAAAAGCAAAAGCCGTTTTGTTTGGTAAACGGAAGCAGCCTTTGGATTCACCACATCGTCAAGCGCGGGGCAATTTGGCGATCAGCGTTTATTTTCGGTGAATGCAGCAAGGCCATGGTTAATCGCGTCCTTGCGCGGCGGCGCGCGACGCCGCGCATCGGTTCCTGCTGTGAACTTCGTGTTAAATCGCTTCTGCCTACAAAGACGCGTGAGTGAGGTGGGGGAGTACCTGATGGCTGTTCACCGCAAACGTTTCCGTGTCGAAGACATCGTCGGTGGCGAGATGCCGATTCTTGACGAAACCGAAGAGGCAATCCCGATGCACAGCGAGATCATGGCCGAGTTGCGAGCGATCCGCGCACAGATGGCGAAGGGCACTATTCCGCTGTCCGGCAGCGCCGCCATGGCGGCGATCGATGCCTCCACCACCCACGAGCTCTCCGACGCCCGCACCATGCTCGAGACCTACCGGGCCCAGATCGAACAGTGCGAGAAGCTGAAGGTCGAGCTCGACCTCATCCACGACGCCATCGACCGCACCAAGCGCGAGATCGCGACGCTGCACGGCAAGAGCTTCGACGGCGGCGAAATGGCCAAGGTCAATGGCGAGCTTGGCGCGGTCGTCGGCGGCACCGAGCAGGCGACCCAGCAAATCCTCGAAGCCGCCGAGTCGATCGACCAGGCGGCCAGCGCGATGTCCAAGGTGCAATCGGCCGATCAGCAGAAGCGGCTCGCCGACGACATCCAGGAACGCGTCATCTCGATCTTCGAAGCCTGCAACTTCCAGGACCTGACCGGCCAGCGCATCAGCAAGGTCATGACCACGATGAAGTTCATCGAGCAGCACATCAATGCGATGATGGAGATCTGGGGCGGCGTCGACGCGATCAAGGCCCATGTGCCCGCGCATGTCGACAACCGCAGCGAGGACGAGAAGCTCCTCAACGGCCCGAAGCTCGCCGGCGACGTCGGCCACGCCTCGCAGGACGACATCGACGCGCTGTTCGACTGAGCGGACGCGAGGATATGAGAACGAGACGCCGGCCTTGGGGGCCGGCGTTCTTGTTTTTGGAGACGTCGATCGCGCGCCCTTCTTCCCTTCTCCCCTTGTGGGAGAAGGTGGCGCGAAGCGCCGGATAAGGGGTCTGTATCCGCGAACTCAAATGAAGTTGGATTTCGGGGAGAGAGACCCCTCACCCGTCTCGCCGCCGTCGCGGCGAGCCACCCTCTCCCACAAGGGGAGAGGGGAAAAGTCAATCACGCCCTCGGCGCGCAGCGGACGTAGACCATGTTGCCGTAGCGGGTGGCAGCGTCCTTGTCGATGAAACGGGTGATCAGCACGCGGCCGTCGAAGGAGATGATCTCGCGGTCCTGGTCGCCCGGCGTCGGGCCGGCCGGCCCGATGTAATTCTTGCCGCTCGGGGAGCCCTTCAGCCGCAGCTCCTGCGGAGTCGCTTGGTCGGCCAGATGCATGATCACGCCGCCGGAAGAGCCGGCGGTGATCACATAAGGATTCTTGCACTGGGCCCGGGCGGCCGCCTCGGTGCGCGCCCGGTCGGCCGGATTCTGGAACGAGGCGAGGCCCCAGCGGCCGACGATCTCGTCGGCGCGGATCGTCGCAGGCATTTCCGGACCGGTGCCGGGCTCAGCCTCGGGCGGCGGCGAAGACGACGAGAAGGACGGCAGGCTCATGCCGCCGCCGCAGGCGCCCAGCAATAGCGCCAGACAGGACGCGGCGGCCAGATTGGCAACCGTGCGCGCGCAAGCTGAACTGATCATGGCATTCCCCCGAACAAGACCATGGCCGCACCCCTGCAGCAGCCAAGCGCAAAACCGCTGCCGGAGCAATGCCGTCGTTTGATACGCCGGCGCCCCGAACGAGTTTCCAATGCCACCATCCTATATCCGCCTCACCAATCGCTTAACCACCTTTGCTTGACAGGATCGCGGCCAAGCCATATTTCCGGGCGCACTATTAGCACTCGGAGAGCCCGATTGCTAAGCGCGCCGTCGATCCTCGGCAAGAGGGTGGGCGGAAGCGCCGCCCCAACCTACTTCCACTACTTCCGAAGCGAGCCTCCAAAGGGAAACGTCATGGCTAAATCCAAATTTCGTCCGCTGCATGACCGTGTCGTGGTCAAACGTATCGACGCCGAGGAAAAGACCAAGGGCGGCATCATCATTCCCGACACTGCCAAGGAAAAGCCCTCCCAGGGCGAAATCGTCGCCGTCGGACCCGGCGGCCGCGACGAGACCGGCAAGCTGATCCCGATCGACCTCAGGGTCGGCGACCGTGTGCTGTTCGGCAAGTGGTCCGGCACCGAGGTCAAGATCGACAACGAAGAGCTCCTGATCATGAAGGAGTCGGACATCATGGGCGTGCTGGCCTAAGACCATCCGCCTGAACGGCCGCTGAATATCCCTACTGTCATGCCCGGGCCTGACCCGGGCATCCTCATTCTTCGCACGAAGATGGATTGCCGGATCGAGCCTGGCAAAGACGAAGGGAAGCGCGGCAACACAACACCAAACACGAGGGATTGCAGATATGGCTGCCAAAGACGTCAAATTTTCCGGAGACGCGCGCGATCGCATGCTGCGCGGCGTCGACATTCTCGCTAACGCCGTCAAGGTGACGCTCGGCCCGAAGGGCCGCAACGTCGTCATCGAGAAGAGTTTTGGCGCACCCCGCATCACCAAGGATGGCGTCACCGTCGCCAAAGAGATCGAGCTCGAGGACAAGTTCGAGAACATGGGCGCCCAGATGGTGCGTGAGGTCGCCTCCAAGACCAACGACCTCGCCGGTGACGGCACCACCACCGCAACGGTGCTGGCCCAGGCCATCGTGCGCGAAGGCGCCAAGGCAGTTGCCGCCGGCATGAACCCGATGGACCTCAAGCGCGGCATCGACATCGCGGTTGCCGCGGTAGTCAAGGACATCGAGAAGCGCGCCAAGCCGGTCGCCGCCTCCTCCGAGGTTGCCCAGGTCGGCACCATCTCGGCCAACGGCGACGCCGCCATCGGCAAGATGATCGCCCAGGCGATGCAGAAGGTCGGCAACGAGGGCGTCATCACCGTCGAGGAGAACAAGTCGCTCGACACCGAAGTCGACATCGTCGAGGGCATGAAGTTCGACCGCGGCTATCTCAGCCCCTACTTCGTCACCAATGCCGAGAAGATGACCGCCGAGCTCGAGGACGCCTACATCCTCCTGCACGAGAAGAAGCTCTCGGGCCTGCAGGCCATGCTGCCGGTGCTCGAAGCCGTGGTGCAGTCCGGCAAGCCGCTCGTCATCGTCGCCGAGGACGTCGAGGGCGAGGCATTGGCCACCCTGGTCGTGAACCGCCTGCGCGGCGGCCTCAAGGTCGCAGCCGTCAAGGCGCCGGGCTTCGGTGACCGCCGCAAGGCCATGCTCGAGGACATCGCGATCCTCACCGGCGGCCAGCTGATCTCCGAGGAGCTCGGCATCAAGCTCGAGAACGTCACGGTGAAGATGCTCGGTCGCGCTAAGAAGGTGGTGATCGACAAAGAGAACACCACGATCGTCAACGGCGCCGGCAAGAAGCCCGACATCGAGGCCCGCGTCGGCCAGATCAAGGCGCAGATCGAGGAGACCACGTCGGACTACGACCGTGAGAAGCTCCAGGAGCGCCTCGCCAAGCTCGCCGGCGGCGTCGCGGTGATCCGCGTCGGCGGCGCGACCGAGATCGAGGTCAAGGAGAAGAAGGACCGCGTCGAGGACGCGCTCAACGCGACCCGCGCCGCGGTGCAGGAAGGCATCGTGCCCGGCGGTGGCGTTGCGCTGCTGCGCGCCAAGAAGGCGGTCGGCCGCCTCTCCAACGCCAATGCGGACGTCCAGGCCGGCATCAACATTGTGCTGAAGGCGCTCGAAGCCCCGATCCGCCAGATCTCCGAGAACGCGGGCGTGGAAGGCTCGATCGTCGTCGGCAGGATCCTGGAGAACAAGTCCGAGACCTTCGGCTTCGACGCCCAGACCGAGGCCTATGTCGACATGGTTGAGAAGGGCATCATCGATCCCGCCAAGGTGGTCCGCACCGCGCTCCAGGACGCCTCCTCCGTGGCCGGCCTGCTCGTGACCACCGAGGCCATGGTCGCCGAGACGCCGAAGAAGGAAGCGCCGCCCGCCATGCCAGCCGGCGGCGGCATGGGCGGCTTCTAACGCCCGATCGTCCGTTAGCGTGTTCCGAAGGCCGCCTCCGGGCGGCCTTCTTTTTTGCCGACCCTGCCCCTCCGCTTTCCGATTCAACCGGCGGCCAAAACCCACTACGGTGGCGCCGATTCTGATGGCTCGAGGATTTCATCGATGCGCGCGCTCCTGGTTTGTTTGACCGCCCTTTTGGCAGCCTTGCTCGCCTTTGCGCCCGAGGTCGCTTCCGCCCAGATGAAGCTATCACCGAAGGCCACGACGGCCGGCGGCGCCGAGACGCGCTATTTCACGTCGATCGACGGGCTGATGGACGGTAATGCCGACGCGATCCTGAAGGAGACGCGTCAGGGCAAGACGGTCACGGCGGCCGTACTCGACGTCTGCTATCCGATCGCGAAGAATTCCGACCGCAAGGACCGCTTCGTCGTCAATCTTCAGGTTGCAGGCCAGAACCTGACGGGCACGACGCAGAGCCTCGGCGCGAAGGCGCCCGTCAGTGTCAAGCTGCTGCGCAAGCAGGCCGGGGACATGTTCGAATTCCGCGGCCAGATCACGATCGGCCAGGCCGTGACCGAGGTCACCTCGTCCGACAATTCCGATCTCAGCGAGAAGGAATTTCTGGACAACCAGACCTCCGACGACGGCATCACGCCGCAGCCGAAGGATTTCACCGACGTCTCACCGGAGGCGATCGCGGTCAAGGTCAAGCTCGATGCCGCGACCGACTTCCTGAAGAGCCTGAAGGGCCAGGAGGTCGAGGTGACGCTGGCCAGCCTCAATGTCAGCTGCGACGCCCTGCGCGCCGGTGAGCAGACCATCAACATGTCCGTCGATCCGGAGCGCGCGGGCGCACTGCTAGCAAAGTTCAAGGCGATGCCCGGCGTCACCGCCGCCGGGTGGACCGCGGGCATGACCGAGATGGACCGCACCATCCGCTTCCCCGCCGCCGACTGGCGCGACGGCGACAAGATCAACCGCGACAAGCTCGCGACCGCGGTTGCGGGCGTGCTGAGCAGGACGCTCGCGGCAAAGCCGGTCTCACAGAGCTTCAACCCCGCCACCGGCAAGCTCAAGCTGGTGTTCAAGCGGCCGAACCAGGATCACCCGGCGCTCGAGCTCACCGACACGATCGAGGTCGCAGGGCTCGTCTCGCCCGACAAGCCCGGCACGACCGACAAGCTGATGCTCTGGATCGGAAGCCCCGCGACGACCACGGCCGATGAAAGCAGCGGCGCCAGGCTCAATCTGTCCGACGACGCGAGCCCCGACGAAGAAGGCGAGCTGCCCGACGACAACGGCTCGATCGAGGCGCTTGCCAGGGAGCTGAAAGGTCAGCGCTGGGACGCCGACAAGTCGGTGTGGAAGTGACGAAGTCATTCCGGGGCGACGCGCCAGCGTCGACCCATGGTGCGCAATCGCGCCCCTGAATCTCGCGCCACAATCTCCAGATTCCGGGTTCGCGTTTCGCGCCCAACGCTCAATTCCCGTTGACGCGAAAGCGCAGCGGCTTGGGACCGACCAGCGTGAGCACCTCGCCCTGGCGCTTCCAAGTCTCGACGCTGCCGAGCGCGGCCACGAGCTCGTCGTCGGCCTGCGCCTTCGCAGGCGGACAGGACCGGTCCTGGATCTGGCCGGGGACGAAGATCACGGTGTTGCCGGCGACCGAGAACTGGCCCTTGCCGCTCTTGCACCAGAGCTCCAGCACGACCTCACCATTGTCGCCGATCTCGATGTTCGGTATCCGCTTCGAGCCGGGCTGCGGCAGCGCCTCCAGCGTCATCTCGGTGCCGAACGGGAACCCCTCCTCGGCACGCGCAAGCGTGGACATCGCGAACATTGCCACTGCCGCAAACGTCAATCGCCTGAGCGAAACCATGAGACCTCTCGACCAACCTGACTTGGCGCACCTTCTATAAGACGGCGGCGCCCTTGAGAAGGTTCGCGCAGGCGGATGTAGATGCAAAAATCCCCGCGAGGCGAACCTCGCGGGGATTTGCATCGCAGCCTGGCGCCGACCGCTACTTCAGCACCAGCGCCGTGAACGGCCAGACATAGGCCTGCAACGTCACGAGCACGCCGACGAGGCAGGCGAGCACGATCGAGTGCCAGAACACGAAGCGCAGGATGGTGCCCTCGTGGCCGTACCAGTTGGTCGCAGTGGAGGCGACTACGATCGACTGCGCGTCGATCATCTTGCCCATCACGCCGCCGGAGGAGTTCGCCGCGGCCATCAGGACCGGCGACAGGCCGAGCTGCTCGGAGGTGATCTTCTGCAGGTTTCCGAACAGCACGTTGGAGGCGGTGTCCGATCCCGTCAGTGCGACGCCCAGCCAGCCGAGCAGCGTGCCGAAGAAGGGATAGAGCACGCCGGTTGCCGCGAAGGCGAGACCGAGCGTCGCGTCGACACCGGATAGCCGGGTCAGCGTTCCGATCGCGAGCATCGCTGAGATCGTGATCAGCGAGATCGCGCACAGCCGAATGGTGCGGCCGTATTCGGTCAGGAGCCGGCCGGGACCGACGCCCATCAGGAAGCCGGAGATGATCGCCGCGATCAGCATGCCGGTGCCGGTGAAGGACAGGTAGGTGAAGGCGAACACCGCGCTTTCCTTGGTCGGCCCTGGGGCGACCGGCGGCATCTTGTTGATCATCTGGTGCAGCTCGGGCACGGGATAGTTCCAGGTGAAGATCGAGTTCGCCCAGCCCTTGAAGGCGCCGCTGCCCCAGACCAGCATCACGATGCAGACGATGATCCACGGCAGCAACGCGTTAAACAGCTCGCCCTGCGTGAGTGGCGTCTTGTCGAGCGGCTTTGCCGCCGCCATCGTGGAGGCCGATTCGTCGCGGCCGCGGAGCGCCGGCGACAGCCAGAGCTGCTTCGGCTGCCACACCTTCAGGAACAGGATCAGCGCGCCCATCGAGATCAGCGACGCACCGATGTCGACGATCCAGGGATTGATGTAGTTGGAGATGACGAATTGCGGGATCGCGAACGACACCCCCGTGACGAGGATCGCCGGCCAGACGTCCTTCATGCCCTTCCAGCCCGCGAACGCCCACACCACCCAGAACGGCACGATCAGGGAGAAGAACGGCAATTGCCGGCCGACCATGGCGCCGAGGATGTAGGGATCGAGCCCGGTGACGGAGGCAAGGCCCTGGATCGGCGTGCCCAGCGCGCCATAGGCGACCGGTGCGGTGTTGGCGATCAGCGACAGGCCGGAAGCCGCCAGCGGCGAGAAGCCGAGGCCGATCAGCACCGCACCCGTGATCGCGACCGGCGTGCCGAAGCCCGAGGCGCCCTCGAAGAATGCGCCGAACGAGAACGCGATCAGCAACAATTGCAGCCGCCGATCTTCGGTGACGCCGCCGACCGCGCGCTTCAAGAGCTCGAAGCGCCCGGTGGTCACGGTCACCTGGTAGAGGAAGATGACGTTGAGGACGATCCAGCCGATGGGGAAGAACCCGGTGACGATGCCCAGCACCGAGGCGCGGATCGACATGTTCGCGGGCATGGTGAAGACGAAAATCGTGATCAGGTTGGTCACGATCACGGCGATGATTGCGGCGATGTGGGCCTGGACGCGCCCGCTCGCGATCAGGACCAGCAGCGTGACGACGGGCACAGCTGCCGCGATCGTCGACAGCACCGGGCTGTGCAGCGGATCATAGATTTGATTCCACATGGTTCCTCCCCCACGCATGTTGCGGCAGGCGACTC
The DNA here is from genome assembly GCF_023074095.1 of Bradyrhizobium sp. 137. Taxonomy (NCBI): domain Bacteria; kingdom Pseudomonadati; phylum Pseudomonadota; class Alphaproteobacteria; order Hyphomicrobiales; family Nitrobacteraceae; genus Bradyrhizobium; species Bradyrhizobium sp. 137. The sequence continues at coordinate 155,320 of NZ_JADPKU010000044.1, read as the reverse complement.
GCGTGGAGAGCCGATCCTGCTTGACGTTGGAAGCGATAACCCCTGAGCTTGACGCGAATTCCTCACGAATGCGGCGGTTCCCGTCCGCTCACAAGCTCGCGAAACCCTGGTCACCCCGCCCCGCGCCGTCGAGCCCCATGCTAGGGTTGCAAGCTGCGACAAGCCAACGCAAATTGCAGAACTTGCGACTTTAGTCTAAGCGCGCCCATTTCCGTCATTGCCTCAGCCATTTGGCTCCGGCCGTTATGCACATCCCCTCTAGGAGACCCAGCTCTGTGAACAACATCCGCGCCACGCTCGCGATCGTCTGGCGAATCGCCGGCCCCTATTTCCGATCGGAGGACAAATGGGCCGGCCACGGCCTGCTCGCCGCCGTCATTGCCATGGAGCTGGCGCTGGTGGCGATCAATGTTCTCGTCAGTCAGTGGCAGAACCGATTCTTCAGTGCGGTCCAGGGATATGAACTGGACCGGTTCGTCAGAGAGATTTGGATCTTTCTCGGCCTTGCTTTCACCTTCGTCGCGCTGGCGGTCTACAAGCTCTACCTGAACCAGTGGCTCCAGATTCGCTGGCGACGGTGGCTGACGCAGCATTATCTCGGCGAATGGCTGAGCGGCTCGACGCATTACCGCATCCAGCTCAAGGGCGACCCCGCCGACAACCCGGATCAGCGCATCACCGAGGACGTCAAGAATTTCGTCGAGCAGACGTTGACCCTCGGGCTGGGCCTGCTGTCGTCGATCGTGACGCTGGCCTCGTTCGTCGTCATCCTCTGGGGTCTGTCGGACAAGGCGCCGCTGCACATTTACGGCACAGACATCATCGTCCCGGGTTTTCTGGTCTGGTGTGCGCTGGTCTACGCGATCCTGGGTACGGCGCTGACGCACTGGATCGGTGCTCCGCTGATCAACCTCAATTTCGAGCAGCAGCGCTTTGAGGCCGACTTCCGCTTCAACCTGATCCGCGTACGCGAAAATTCCGAGCAGATCGCGCTTTTGAAAGGTGAGAGCGCGGAGCGAGGGAATCTGCTGCAGCGCTTTGGTTTCGTCATCGGCAACTGGTACGCGATCATGAGCCGGACCAAGCGCCTGACCGCCTTCACGGCAAGCTACAGCCAGGCTGCAGTGATCTTTCCCTATGTGGTCGTTGCTCCGGCTTACTTCGCCAAGAGAATTCAGCTCGGCGACATGATGCAAACTGGCTCGGCGTTCAGCAGCGTGCAAGATGCGCTCTCGTTTTTCGTCACAGCCTATCGCTCGCTCGCGGAATGGCGCTCGGTGATTGCCCGTCTCGACGGTTTCGAGATGTCGGTCAGGTCGGCGGCCCATACGGCGACGCGCGAGCCGACCATCGGCGTTGCACCATCGAGCGGCAAGGCAATCGGTCTCGATCAGTTGCTGGTAAAGCTGCCGAACGGCGAGCCGCTTGTTGCGGCCGATACCTTCGCGATCCAGCCGGCGGAGCGGGTGCTGGTGACCGGGCCGTCGGGCTCCGGGAAATCCACGCTGTTCCGGGCCATCGCCGGAATCTGGCCGTTCGGCACCGGAACCATCGCGATTCCCGAAAAGGCCAAGCTAATGATGCTGCCGCAGCGGCCGTATTTTCCGATCGGCCCGCTCGGCGACGCCGTAATTTACCCCGCAGGGCGTGGCGCGATCGCACCCGAGAAGATCGCAGAGGCGCTGAACGCGGTCGGCATGCCGCGGCTGGCAAAGCGGCTCGACGAGAACGGTCACTGGAATCGGATGCTCTCGCTGGGCGAGCAGCAGCGCCTCGGGCTCGCCCGCGCGCTGTTGCATGTGCCGGACTATCTGTTCCTGGACGAGGCCACCGCCTCGCTGGACGAACCCTCCGAGGCCCGGCTCTACCGGCTGCTCGCTGAGAAGCTGCCGCAGACCACCATCGTCTCGATCGGCCACCGCTCGACGCTCGACGCTTTCCACACCCGCAAGGTGGCGCTGGTGAAGGACGGTGCGATTCACGTCCTCGGCGGCGAACGGGCTGCAGCGGAGCCGAGCGCGGCGCGTTGAGGCGCAGGGCAATCCGCACTGCGTTCTCCTTAGAACGGATGCCAAGTCTTCCTCGCGACAACGCGCCGCGTTTCTGCGTCGCCATGGCCGGGCTTGTCCCGGCCATCCACGCGCTCATTGCGCGACAGTGCCAAAGAACGTGGATGCCCGGAACAAGCCCGGGCATGGCGTTTGCGAAGAGACCCGACCCCAAAGCAAAAAGGCGGCGGATTGCTCCGCCGCCCTCATCAAGTCGTTTCGGGAAGAAACTTACTTCAGGTTGGTCATCGCTGTCAGGTCGAAGGACAGCTTGGCGATGCCGGCGGCGCCGCACCAATTGGAGCCGACGCCAGTCGGATTGATGTTGCTGAAGCTGCCGTTGAAGCCTGCCGTGTAGTCGCTGGTGAAGGCGTTGCAGTTCGCCTTCGAAAGGTCGGTGTCGGAGTAACGCAGGTCGAGCGTGAATACCTTGTACGTGAATCCGATGCCGATATTCCAGGTGTTGTAGTCGGCGTACTTGATGCCGTTCGGGAACGGACCAGCGAATCCCGGCGCAGCGAAGCCGGTGCCATAGAACGAGTCGGAGGTGCCCAGGAATTGGCGGCCGAACTCACCCGAGACGTACATGCCGACGCCACTGGAGCCGAAAAAGGTGCTCGGCGCCGTGTACTTGGCGGTGATCGACACGTAGTCGCCCCACGCACCGGAGTTCAGGAAGCTCGGCGTATAGTACTCGTTCAGGCCAACGGTCCAGTTGTCGTTGATGGTGTAATTCACCTTGCCGTAGACTTCGAAGAAGCTCACGTCCTTCTTCATGACGTTGCCGTTGAGCAGAGCGTTGGCGGCGCACTGCGCGCTAAGCGGGTTGCCGGCGGTGTCAGTCGGCGCGCCGTAAAAGCAGGTGCCACCCGGATAGAGATAACCCCAAACACCGATGTCGAAAGCGAATGCACCGAAGGTCGGGCGGATGCCGCCGTAGACGTCGATCTCGGCCGCGGCGCGGTTCGGGAAGGAAATGCTCTCACCGGCGACGCCGATGTAGAGCTGGAGGTCCTTGGTAACGTTGTAGCGCGGCTCGAAATAGGCGGCGACCGACGGTTTGTGGTTCGACTGGCTGATACCGCGGAAGATGTAGTCGCTCATGATCGCGCCACCAAAAGCGATGTCCCAGGGATCGAAGGCAGGCGGCGGCGGGGCTTTCAATGCCTTGACCGGCATGTCTGCCGCGAAAGCCGAACCCGTCACCATTGCCAGCGCCGTTGCCAACAAAGCCACTTTTTTCATTTCGATCCCCATCGCCAGTTCTTGAGCCCCAGTCGGATCCCGGTAACCCCCGGGGCGCTCGACTTGATTGCAATCTCGTAACTGCGGCAATTTGGATTGAGGGGTGCGAGCCGTGAAGCAAAAAGCGCGGGCATTTGCCGACTTTTTAGGCGTTTTGACGATTCCACGAAACGTTGTCAGCCTGTGTGTCTTCTCGAACACATTCTTTGCGTTGCAAGGTGCACGAGAGGGACCGTGCAAGTACGGGAAAGCCAGGCAGCGTGGCGCCCCGGATACGAATCAGACAGGCGCAGGAAAGGGCGGCCTCTAAAGGTGCTTGCGGCGATGCAAAAAGGCCGCAGCGTCACCGCCGCGGCCTTCCTTGTCGTCGATGGTGGTCGCTGGACCTAGCCTTGCCCCTCGGCCGGCGCAGCTTCCGCAGAAGACGAAGGCATCGCCCAGCTTGTCTCAGCGACAGGCTCGGCAGCCGGAGCTGCCGGCGTTGATGGCTTCGGCGCAGGAGCTGCCTTCGCCTTCTTCGGTGCCGCTTTCTTCGCGGCCTTCTTGGGTGCGGCCTTCTTGGCCGACCTAGTCGCCGCCTTCTTGGCGGCCTTCTTCGGGGCTGCCTTCTTGGCAGATTTCTTCGTAGCCTTCTTGGCAGACTTCGTCGCGGACTTGGCTGCCTTCTTGGCGGTCTTCTTCTTCGCCGCTACGACCTTCTTGGCCTTTTTGGCCTTCTTGCTTTTTTTCTTCTTCGCTTTCGCCATCGTGGTCCTCCTGTTGCCGCCGAACAATGGTCGATCGGGCGTCTTCAGCCGTCACTTCCGGACGAAAGCTCAGCCTTTGAAAGCTCAAACTTGCGCGTTCAATGCCGGCCGCGACCCGCCCGTAGCCCAATCGAGAAGCTCAATCGTGTGTACGACCGGAACTGACGTGCCACTGGCAATCTGCACCATGCAACCGATATTGCCCGCGGCAATCATGTCCGGCTTGACGCTCGCGATGTTGGCGACCTTGCGATCGCGCAACCGGCCCGCAAGCTCGGGCTGGAGAATGTTGTAGGTCCCCGCCGAACCGCAACACAAATGGCTCTCCGGCACATCTTTCACCACGAATCCATTCTTGGAAAGCAATTCTTTCGGAAGGCCCGTGATTTTCTGCCCATGCTGCAACGAACACGCAGAGTGATAGGCGACGACGATTTCATCGTGCGGCGCTGTGGTCGCGAGTTCGAGGCCGGCGACGTATTCGGTGATGTCCTTGGCGATCGCGGAGACCTTGGCCGCGTCGGCGGCGAACGCAGCGTCCTCGCGCAGCAGATAGCCGTAATCCTTGATCACGGTGCCGCAGCCGGAGGCCGTCACCAGGATGGCGTCGAGCCCCTCGCCGGCCGCTTCCTTCCGCCACGCCGCCACATTGGCGCGGGCTCGCGTCAAGGCGTCATGGTCGTCGCCGAGATGACGGGTCAGCGCGCCACAGCACTGCTCGTCCCGGACCAGGACAACCTCGATGCCGTGGCGGGTGAGAAGGCTGATGGCAGCCTGGTTGATGCGCGGCGCCAGCACCTGCTGGGCGCAGCCTTGCAGCAGAGCGACCCGGCCGCGCTTCTTGCCGAGCGCGGCGAACACGCTGCCGGCGCGGGGCCCCGGCGATGGCAGCCGGTTCGGCGCCAGCGCCAGCATCGCCTTGATGCGCTGGATCAACCCGGGCGTGGCCGAGGGCCGAGGCGTCGGCAGGAAGACGGCAAGCGGGCGGGCCAGCCGCGCCAGCACCATGCTCGCGCGAAAGCGCCGCGGGTCCGGCAGGACGAAGGCCAGCACCTGGCGCAACAACCGCTCAGTCAGCGGCCGCTGATAGCGCTGCTCGATCCGGACCCGGGCCTGGTCGACGAGATGCATGTAGTTCACCCCTGAGGGGCAGGTCGTCATGCAGGCGAGGCACGACAGGCAGCGGTCGACATGCTTGACCACCTCGGCGGTCGGCGCCTGGTCCTTTTCCAGCATCTCCTTGATCAGATAGATGCGGCCGCGCGGGCTATCGAGCTCGTCGCCGAGCAGCACATAGGTCGGGCAGGTTGCTGTGCAGAAGCCGCAATGGACGCAGGCGCGAAGGATCTTGTCGGCCTCCGCGATGTCGGGGTCGGCGAGCTGCGCCAGTGAGAATTCGGTCTTCATGTCGCAGCGCTCCGCGTCAACCGCCCCCGGTTGAGAATGGTCTTCGGATCGAAGCTGGCGCGCACCCGCTCGCTCAGCGCGGCAATGCCAGGCGCTTGCGGATGGAAGACATCGACATCACGCCTGACGCCCTCGGTCGCCCGGATCAGCGTGGCATGTCCTCCGAACGCGTTGGTGCGCTGGCGCACGGCCGGGGCATGCGCGTCCGGCTTCGGCGGCAACGCCGCCCAGATCAGCCCGCCGCCCCAATCGTAGATCACGTCGCCGCCGGTCTCACGGGCCAATTGGGTGCCGAGCGCTGCCCCTGATGCCGGCGGACAGACGATCCGCCAGACCGGCCAGGCGCCAAGCGCACCGCTTGCCGCGAACGGCAGGACGTCGCGGATCGTGGCCCACAGCGCCGCGGACGCCACGTCCTCGATCAGCGTCGCAGTTCCGAACGGCGCCAGCAATTCGCGCAAGGAGCCTGCGCGGTGCGCGGCAGAGGCCGTGATGCCCTCGAGCCGCAGCACGGTCAGCGCCTCGTCCTGGCCCCCGATGTCGCCAAGTCCTTCCGACTTGGCCCGAAAGGCCGATTTCGGCAGATGCGCGGCACCGGAAACGTCGAAGGGCGAGCCGAGTGCCGCCGTCATGGCCTTGTTGGCCCCGGGGTCGTCGAGCCCGTGCAGCACCAACGTCCGCTCGGCCTCGGGCTTGGGCATCACTTTGAGCGTGACCTCCGTCATCACCGACAGCGTGCCCCAGGATCCGGCGAGAAGCTTGCAGAGGTCGTAGCCTGTGACGTTCTTCACCACCTTGCCGCCGGTCTTGAAGCTGTCGCCGAAACCGGAGACGGCGTGCGCCCCGAGCAGGTGATCGCGCGCCCCGCCCGCCCTGATCCGCCGCGGACCAGCGAGCCCGGCGGCGATCATGCCGCCGATGGTTCCGAGCGCCGGCGTGCCGAGCAACGGCGCCGTGTCCATCGGCTCGAAGGCGAATTGCTGGTTCTTGGCATCGATCAGCGACAGCACGTCGGCCAGCGGCGCACCGGCCTGGAGCGTGACGATCAGCTCGTTGGGCTCGTAGGAGGTGACGGCATTGAGCGCCGAGACGTCGAGCACGGCATTGGTCGCCATCGCGTGGCCGATGCCGCGCTTGGAGCCATGACCGATGATCTCGAGCGGCTGCTCGTTGGCGATCGCCGCGCGCACCACTTCTTCGACGTCTTTGGCGTCTCTGACCTTCAGCGTATCCACGGGAAGAGGCCGTAACGAAATTCGCGCCGGAAATCAAATCTGGCAAGCCTTGAGCATCGCCCAGCCCGGCAATCTCTGGTGCAACGCGAAAGAGCGGCGGCCACGCGCTCCCCCTGCTGGGCAGACGTCAGCGCACGCCATACGACTGTCGTCAGGGGCGATTGCGGACGATTAGGGTTGCCTGCTCTCTGAGTGAGGACTCCAATAGGAACGGACGCAAGCACTCGCATTTGACATGCATTCGGCGCGCCGGCGCGAAGCGAGCGAAATGGGCGGGGCGATCTACGGCTCTTGTCAGGCGCGTCACAATCACCACGAAGAGGAGGCTTGCCATGAACGTGGAGCGAGTTCGTATCTCCCGACGGCAATCCGTTGCCGGTTTGTCGGTCCTTGGCCTGAGTGGGCTGTTGATCCCCACAGCCCATGCGCAGCACAAAGCACAACAGAAGCACCAGGAAACCACTGGGGTGGGAATACATGCCGCCGAAGTGAAGGATGAGGACATCTTTCAGTTCGCGCTGAACCTGGAATACATGGAGGCTGAGTTTTATCTGCGTGCCACGACCGGCAAGGGGATCGACGATTCTGACGCTGGACCCGACGCCGCGAGGGTCGCTGGCGGACACGAAGCCAAGTTCGACAGGAAGGAAATCCGCGAGTTTGTCGAGGAGCTGGCTGAAAACGAGCTTGCCCACGTGCGCTTCTATCGCAAGACGCTGGGCAGGATGGCGGTATCGCGCCCGGCCATCGATTTCGATGCGGGCTTCAAGGCAGCCGCCCAGGCCGCTGGTCTGCCCGCCGACTTCGATCCGTTTGCCGATGACATGAGTGTCTTGCTGGGCGGCATGCTGTTTGAGGATGTCGGCGTGACGGCATATGCCGGGGCAGCGCCGTTGCTCAAGAGCAAGGAGTTCGTCGAGGCTGCGGCGGGCATTCTGGCCGTCGAGGCGTACCACATGGGCATGGCGCGCTCGCAGCTCTATTTGATGGGTGAAAAGGCCTGGAATGCGGCCAACGCCATCTCCGACGCCCGGGACCAGGTCGACGGTGGTCAGGACAAGGACCAGGGCATCCGGATGAACGGCAAAGCCAATGTCGTTCCGTCAACGCCCGATGCCATTGCCTTCCGCCGCACGCCGCAGGAGGTGCTGCATATCGTCTATCTGACCGAGAAGCAGGGTGTCAGCAAAGGCGGGTTCTATCCGAACGGAATGAACGGCGTGCTCAAATCCACCTGAGTTCTCGGCCGAATGGGAGCCGGATCGGCCGTCGTGCCGGCGGCCGAAACGCGCCTGCGCACGATCATTGGGTAGGTCGCTCTTGATGCTGTCGTAATCTTGTTTGGGTGGCTCGCCCCACCCGGACGAGATCATCGTCGGTACGTCGAGCAAGCAAGAACCGTAGCGACGCAATCTCTCGGCGCCCACAGCTCGACTCCGCGTTCTGCATCAACCGTCGCGATCATCGGCACTGCTTTCGGCGAATCGGCGCGAGGCGCACATCGGGCGTTTGCTGACCTGCGATAATAGATTGATGAACAGGCGTTCATGGAACTGCGCAGTTTCCAACTCGTTGATCAAAGTTATTCGTTGAGAGGAGGAATGAAGATGAAGAGGATGATAATTGCACTTTCTGCCATCGCCCTCATCGGCACTGCGCCGGCTGTCTTTGCCCAAGGCGTATCAAGCAAGACGCCGGGCCACGAGATGCAAACCAAGGGCTCCAAGGCAGGCCATCCGGGAGCATCCGGCTACGCTCCGGGACATAAGAAGCAGGCCATGGGTTCTAAGAAAGGTCATCCCGGCGCTTCTGGCTACGCTCCTGGCCAAACCACGGGCGCGAACACGAAACGTAGCTACTGACGGCCATCTCGCAATTGCCAATAGGCCAATGACAGGAGCCGCCGCGGTCTCAACCCGGCGGCTCTTTGTGTGAGCGATCCCAAGGCGACGACGAGGGTTGCGAACGTGGGCGGCCACCCCGGAGCGTGGCACCTTCCCTCGTCCTGAGCAGCTTGCGCAGCAAGCGTCTCGAAGGACGAGATCCGCGCTGCAACCGCCGGGCCTTCATAGGCGAGACGACAGCTTCGCGGTCTCCCATGAGGATGTGGAGTGTACCTCGGGCCTCAGCTCCTGCGACATCCGCACTTCGATCATGATCGAACCATCTTCACCCGAGACTTGGCTACTGGTCGCATGGTCTTCGTCAAAACGGAGCTCCATCATGGACGAACAGGCAATGAACCAACAGGCCATCCATCAGGCCGTCGGCGGCGGCGGTTTGCTGGTTGTGGCGCAATGGGAAGCGAAGGCTGAAGAAGCCGATCGGGTTGCCGAGATCCTGCGCAGCTTCCTGCCACAGGCTCAAAGCGAACCCGGCGTAAAACTATTCCTGATCAGCCGCGCCAAGGACAATCCGGCCCAGTTCCTGTTCTACGAGCTATTCCGCGACGAGGCCGCATTCAAGGCGCATCAGGACAGCGCACATTTTAAGACCCATATCGCCGGTCAAGCCCTACCTCTGCTGACCAGGCGCGAACGCACGCAATATGCGCTGATGTAGACCCGCGGCAGCATCAGGAAAGCCGAATGGTGTAGCCTCGCTGCGCCGTTCGGCGCCGCGTCACGCCCCGTCATGCGTCCCCTGCCAATCGCCGCCACTCGCGCGATCGAGCTGAAACGTGACCGATCTTCGGGTGTGAATTGCGGCGAGGACTTCTCCCGATAGCGTCGACATAGACAGCCCAGGATGAGGAATATCCGACATTGCGAGCCTAGAACCGCGGGATATCCGGAAACGCCAGCTTGCCTGCGTGGACATGCATGCGACCGAGCTCGGCGCAGCGATGCAGGGTCGGAAACATCTTTCCGGGATTGAGCAGGCCCTGGGCGTCGAAGGCGCATTTGAGGCGCTGCTGCTGGTTGAGGTCGATCTCGCTGAACATGTCGGGCATCAGATCGCGCTTCTCGATGCCGACGCCGTGCTCGCCGGTGAGCACGCCGCCGAATTCGACGCAGGCGCGCAGGATGTCCGCACCGAACGCCTCCGCACGCTCGATCTCGCCAGGCTTATTGGCGTCGTAGAGGATCAGCGGATGCAGATTGCCATCGCCGGCATGGAACACATTGGCGCAGCCGAGCTGGTATTTTTCCGAGAGTTCGCGGATGCGCGCCAGCGCCTTCGGCAGCGCACCGCGCGGGATGGTGCCGTCCATGCAGAGATAATCGGGCGAGATGCGCCCGACCGCGGGGAACGCGGCTTTCCGGCCCGCCCAGAACAGATTGCGCTCGGCCTCGGAATTGGAGATCTGGCAGGTGGTGGAGCCGCAGCCATTCGCGATCGCCTCGACGCGCGTGATCAGCTCGTCGACCTCGATCTTGGGACCGTCGAGTTCGATGATGAGCAGCGCCTCGACGTCGAGCGGATAGCCGGCGTGGACGAAGGCTTCGGCCGCGTGGATCGCGGGCTTGTCCATCATCTCCATGCCCCCAGGGATGATGCCGGCGCCGATGATGCGTGCCACGCATTCGCCGGCGGCTTCGACTTCTGCGAAGCCGACCATCAGCGCGCGCGCGGTCTCCGGCTTTTGCAGGATGCGCACGGTGATCTCGGTGATGACCCCGAGCAGGCCCTCGGAACCGGTGATGACTCCCATCAAGTCGTAGCCGGGGTTCTCCGCCGACTTGCCGCCGATGCGCAGGATCTCGCCGCTCATCAGCACGATCTCGCAACCGAGCACGTTGTTGGTGGTCATGCCGTATTTCAGGCAATGCACGCCGCCGGAATTTTCCGCGACGTTGCCGCCGATCGAGCAGGCGATCTGCGAGGACGGGTCGGGCGCGTAATAGAATCCGGCATGCGCGACCGCCTGACTGATGGCGAGATTGGTGACGCCGGGCTCGGTCACGACGACGCGGTTCTCGAAATCGATCTCGCGGATGCGCTTGAACTTGCCGAGCCCGAGCAGCACGCCATCCTCGAGCGGCAGGGCGCCGCCGGATAGCGAGGTACCGGACCCCCGCGGCACGACCTTGATGCCCTGCCCTGCACAATACTTCAGGACCAGCGAGACCTGCTCGGTGGTGTCGGGCAGCACCACGACCATCGGCGGCTGCCGATAGGCCGTCAATCCGTCGGATTCATAGGCTCGCATCTCGGCGGCGCTGTCGATCACACCCTCGCCAGGCACGATTGCGCGCAGCGCGGCAACGATGTCCGCGCGGCGCGCGAGCACGGCCTGGTCGCTCGCAGGCATCATGATAGCCATATCAAATCCTTCATGGCATTTCCTTTCCGGCCCAGGCCGCCTGATCAATTTGTTGCGGCAAATCAACCACGTCCGCGGATGTTTGGGTAGGCCATCCGAAAGTCGGACAACGATCTTTCCGCGACTTCGCTCTGGGACAAGTAGGAAATCGTGAAACCTGTCATGGTCTGGCGGCTTGTCCAAGCCGGGCAGGCCTGCCAAAACCGGCACGTCCGACCATTGCCGCTCAGGCAAGAGACTGACTAGACCCACCAGGGAAGAGACGAAGAGCACCCGATGACAAAACTGACCTTTGGCGCACTGACGACCCTCACCGTGATTGCCACCGCACCCGCCGCGATGGCGCAGGATGTCGCGGCCGGCAAGACGTCGTTCAACAAATGCCTGGCCTGCCACGCGATCGGCGAAGGCGCCAAGAACAAGGTCGGCCCCGAGCTCAACGGCCTCAACGGCCGCAAGTCGGGCACCGCTCCCGATTATAACTACACGGATGCGAACAAGAATTCCGGCATCACCTGGGACGAGGCGACGTTCAAGGAATACATCAAGGATCCCAAGGCCAAGATCCCCGGCACCAAGATGGCCTTCGCCGGCATCAAGAACGAGACCGAGATCAACAATCTCTGGGCCTTCATTTCCCAATTCGACAAGGACGGGAAGATCAAGCAGTAAACGCGGAAAAGGCGGCCGCTAATCGGCGGCCGCCTGCGCCGGCACGATCTTGCCGATCATCGCCTCGATCTCCGCCTTCACGAGATCCGGCACGGCGTTCTGCACCATGTGGCCGAGATCGGGCAGCACGATCAACTTCGCATTCGGCACGGTGGCAGCGAGCGGGCGCGCGTGGATGCCGGTCGAGACGGTCTTGTCGGGCTCGCCGGCGATGATCGTGACCGGCGCCGATATCTCGCCGTAACGCGCGACTTGCCCGGCCACTGCTTCCTTCAGCGTCACCAGGTCAAAGGCATTGGCGATGAACTCGCGCGGACGCAGCAGCAGCGGCGTCGCGGAATCCTTGACGAAGCCGTCCGGCATGACTTGGGGCAGGAAGACGTTGCGCGCACCGGATTCGGTGAGGACGTAGCCGAGCGGCAGCGTGATCGTGTAGGCGAGCAGCGGACCGACCACGGGCGTTGCGATGATCTCGTTGTAGCGGCCGACGCCGCCGCGCCAGGGATGAGTGACGGGCGCGAGCATCACGAGGCCGGCAACGCGGTGGGGGTGATCGAGCGCGATCCGCGCGCCGAGGGCGCCGCTCCAGGAATGCACCACGAACACCGCGCGATCGATCCCGAGCCTATGAAGCGCTTCATCGATCATCCGCGCCTGGATCTGCGGCGTCGAATCCTGCCGCCGCAGGCGCGTGCTCCAGCCGTGGCCGGGGCGATCGATCAGAATGACGCGATGATCCCTGGCGAGGAGATCGCCGAGCGGCCGTCGCATCGCTTCGAGATTGGAGCTCGCGCCGTGCAGCATCACGATCGGCAGGCCAGCGTCGCGCGGGCCGAGATCGAGGACGTGAAGCACAGCGCCGTCGACCTCGATCATCCGGCCCTGCGCCGGAAAGGCGCGCTGCACGACGACGATTCCAGCCTGCGTGACCAGCGCCAGCAGAACCAGCGCCGTCACGATTGACATCACGATCATCGAGAGAATCCGGGCGATCCTGGGCACAGGGCAGTTACGAGTCTTGGCACACGGCAGTTTCGCTCAGCCGGCATCAAGGCTTCCACCGGAAATGGTGGGCTGTGGATATGTGCACAATTGGGGAGCGTAAAAACTCAATGGAATCAACAATATTCCTTGGCGACACGGACGCCTCGGCCCAGCTTCATGCAGTCGTCATCGCGGAATCCATATAATCGCCATGGTCGGTTCGGCCATCTAGGCGCGGGTGGGCGCCGATCCTCCTCGCAACCTCGGGGATGCGGGAAAGACCGGCAGGATGTTTCCTGGTTGAACCGGAGGATTTTCGATGAGCTTCAGATCGAATGACACTGCGATCGATGAGATCGTCGCGAGCTGTAACGGCGACCTGCGCGGTGCCGTGCGGGCGCTGCTCCTGATCAACGAGCATCTCGAAGCGGAGCTTGCAAAGGCTTACGCTGCAGCCGCCGATCGCGGCCTCTCCGAGCGCGGCGGCAGCGTCCTGCATTGAGTGCAGGCTAGTTCGACCCGTCCTCGTCCTTTTCCTCGTCCGGCGTGAGCGCGGGACAGGCGCGGATCGTTGAACGCGCAACCTTGGCGTCGGCCTTGGATTTGTAGGGGCCGTCACCGAACCAGATATCGCCGATGATCACGGGATTGCTGGTCACGATGTTGCATTTGCCGGTGGCGCGGTTGCCGACCACCCAGAACAATCCGTCGGCGAGGCTCGCCGTGCCCGACGCGAGCAGCAAGCTACCCGCAAAGATCAAACGCTTCATGGCTTTGCTCCTGCCCTGCAGGTAGGCCCGCGGCGGCCCCGGCAATAGCCCTCACGATGCGACGCCTGCGATCGTGGTTAATCCGCGCCGGCCGCGATCGCTAGAAGCTAGATGTCGCGGCCTTCGACCTTCTCGGTCAGGGCCTTGACCTGGTCGGGAATCTTCTCGAGGTGCGGATTGACGGCGAGTGCCTTGCGGTAGGCGTCCAGCGCGCGCTTCTCGTCACCAACCTCCTGCATAATCATGCCGAGCCCGGCGAGCGCACCGAAATGGCGCGGTTCGCGGATCAGCACTTGCTGGATGTCGGCGAGCGAGCGGCCGTAATCGTTCTGCATGTAATAGAGCGTGGCGCGCCGGTTCCACGCCTCGATGTAGTCGGGCCTGAGCTTGATGACCGAATCCAGCAGCTTGATCGCGACCTCGATCTTCTGCGCGTCGACCGCGGTCTTGGCGCGCGACATCAACAGTGCCGCGGTGTCGCTCGGGGTCTGGAGCCAGATCGCCCAGATCCGCGCCTCGACATGCTTGGCGCTGGCCTCATCGGGCGCCGCCTTCAGCGCGCCGAACAGGAAATCGAGATTCTTGGTGCGGTCGACCTTGGGCAGCTTGGCCGGCGCTTCCGGCAGCTTCTTCTGCTTGCCGGGCGGGGGCGGCGGCTCAATCTGCTGTGCTCGCGCCGGGGCGAAGCCGGCGGTTCCCAGGACAAGGGCCAGACACAGCGTAAGCGCGAAAGGGAATCTCACTGCCATGGTGAAAGTCTAAACGCGTAAAGCCGCCCTTGCAAAGCAAAGGCGGCGTCAAACTCGTGTGAGACCGGGTCTTGCGGGACGCGCGCGGCGTCCGGCAGGGCGAGATCAGCCCTGGCGCGCCTTGAAGCGGCGCTGCACCTTGTTGATCACATAGACCCGGCCCTTGCGGCGGACCAGGCGGTTGGCGCGATGGCGACCGCGCAGCGATTTCAGCGAGTTACGGACCTTCATGGCAGAATCCTGAACGTTCGAAAGGCCGTGTTCGGCACTACCGTTTCGGCACGCGCGAATGTGGCAAAATGAGATTTTTCCCGCTGGCAGACCGACCGCCCGGGACGGGGCGGTTCTTAAGTCATGGCGGGCGGTGATGTCAATGTTAACGGCCCCGTTCCGAACCAGCAAATTCGTGAAAACAACCCCATGCACAGTAGAAACGGCCGGATCGGCTCGATCTGCCAATCGATAACCTGCGGCTTTGCCTTGCAAAATTCGTTATATCATATAATCAATTCGGCAACCCGCCGGGAGGAAAACCATGCCGAAGCTGAAGCTGCCCAACATCGACGATGTCGTCGCCATCGACATCCACACCCATGCCGAGGAGCCCTGCGGCTGCCATGCTGACGACGGCTATGACGATTTCCAGGCGCAGATGGCGGAGTATTTCAAGTCGCCAAACAAGCATCCGCCGACAGTGCCGGAGACCGCGGCGTACTACCGCGCCAAGAACATCGCCGCCGTGATCTTCCCAGTCGACGCCGAGCGCGAGACGGGCTTCCGCCGTTACAACAATTACGAGATGCTGGAGGTCGCCTCCGACCACCTCGACGTCCTCATCCCCTTCGTCTCCATCGACCCGCACAAGGGCAAGCTGGGCGTCCGCGAGGCGCGCAAGCTGATCGAGGAATACGGCGTACGCGGCTTCAAATTCCACCCGACCATGCAGGGCTTCTACGCCAATGACCGCATGGCCTATCCACTCTATGAAGAGATCAACAATGGCGGCGCCATCGCGCTGTTCCACACCGGCCAGACCGGCGTCGGCTCCGGCATGCCCGGCGGCATGGGCATGCGGCTGAAATACTCCAACCCGATGTACATGGACGATGTCGCGGCCGATTTCCCCGACCTCAAGATCATTCTCGCCCACCCCTCCTTCCCCTGGCAGGAGGAGGCACTGTCGGTCGCAACCCACAAGCCGAACGTCTACATCGACCTTTCGGGCTGGTCGCCGAAATATTTCCCGCCGATCCTGGTGCGCTACATCAACTCGATTCTCCAGGACAAGATGCTGTTCGGCTCGGACTGGCCGGTGATCACGCCGGATCGCTGGCTGTCGGATTTTGCCAAGATCGACATCCGCGACGAGATCCGGCCCAAGGTGCTCAAGGCCAACGCGCGCAAGCTGCTGGGAATCTAGACGCGCTCATGGATCGGTGGAGTCTGGCTGATTTTCGTGGGCGCAACGGATACTGCGCCAACGGAAGCTGCCTCCGGTCACATCGTCCGCGCCAAATCACGGTGTAACTCCCGGTTCTCTAGTGGCTTCGGCGCGCAGCTTCTCAACTGCACGCAGGAACTCCCCTTCGGTGGTATCAGCCTGATCGACTTCGGAACGCATTCACGCCAGATGCGCTTCGCTTCGTTGAAATATTGCAGCGTTCGCCTCGCAACCCGATCGAATTCCTCGCACACTCTTGGCCGCGCAACAGCGCCCGATCCGAATTTCCTGCTTGGATCGATATCACGGGGCCCGCTATAGTCCTGCGGCTGCATCGAGCCCGGAGGACGGTCAATTGCCCCTCAAAGCCGTCGTCTTCGACGCCTACGGAACGCTCTACGATATCCAGTCGGTCGCTGAGATCACCGAGGATGCATTTCCAGGCTATGGCGGGATCATCACGCAGATCTGGCGCATCAAGCAGCTCGAATATACCTGGTTGCGCTCGCTGATGCGGCGCTACCAGGATTTTTCGGCGGTCACGCGCGACTCCCTGGCCTATACGTTGCGCGTGCTCGGGCTCGCTTATGACAGCGAGGCGTTCGAGCGCGTGATCGAGAAATATCTGCATCTTGAGCTCTATCCGGATGCGATCGATGCGCTCACCGCGCTGAAGCCGCGCAAGCTCGCGGTCCTCTCCAATGGCAGCCCGCACATGCTGAACGCGTTGGTGCGGAATACCGGCCTCGATCGCCTGCTCGATGCCACCATCAGCGTCGACGCCAAGAATATCTTCAAGCCGAGCCCGGAGGCCTATGGCCTCATCGGCGAGGTGCTGGGCACCAAGCCGAACGAGGTTCTGTTCGTCTCCTCCAATCCCTGGGACGCCGCCGGCGCGAAATCATTCGGATTGAAGGTTGCCTGGATCGAGCGGGTGGCACCCGAAGCCATGGCGCTGGCTTGCGTCGAGACCGAACTCATGGCACCGCTGACGATGTTCAAGGCGATCCGCACCCAGATGGACGAGCTCGGCTTCGCGCCGGATCATCGTGTCCGCGCGCTCTCCGAGCTGCCAAGCATCGCTTAGGGATCGCTAGCTGCCATGAGTTCGAGTGAACTGCTGGAATGAGCTGTTTGGAATGAGCCTGCAATCCGTTCGCGATTTCTTCGCCGAGAAAGCCCCCGACATTACCGTCATCGAATCCCCGATCAGCTCCGCCACGGTGACGCTGGCGGCCGAAGCCTATGGCGTCGAGCCGGGGCGCATCGCCAAGACGCTCTCGTTGCGCGTCGGCGAGCGCGTGATCCTGATCGTCGCTGCCGGCACATCGCGCATGGACAACAAGAAGGTGAAGGCGCAGTTCGGGGGCAAGCCGAAAATGCTGGGACCGGAGGAGGTCGCCGAGATCACCGGCCACGAGGTCGGCGGCGTGTGCCCGTTCGGCCTGAAGGCACCGCTGCCGATCTATTGCGACGTCTCGCTGAAAGCGTTCGACGTCGTGGTGCCAGCCGCGGGCTCGACCCACAGTGCCGTGCGCATCACCCCTGACCGGATGGCCGAGTTGGTCGCGGCCGAATGGGTCGACGTCTGCGAAATCAGGCGCGACTAGAGCCTTATCGGTTCTGATCGAATCAGAACCGAACCTCTCCGCGCGACCGGGTATCCACGTCGCGCGAAAGCACTTTAATCGTCATCGTAGGGTCGGGGCTGAGCCCCGGGCGGAGCCGCATTATAGCGCGGCGGCGGCGGCGCGGCGCGGTTGCGCGGGACCGGCTGCTGCGGCTGGGCCTGATTGTTCGACTGGAACACCGCACGGCACCCGCTGGAGAGTTGCGGCGTGTTCTGCTGCAAGCAGGCCACGATGCGGTTCACGTCGGGAATCTGATCGCTGCACAGACGCCACACATCAGGCGTGCAGGCCATCTGCTGTTCCATCGTGCCGCGGTATTCTTGCGCAGATGCCGCGCTCTGCGCGACGATGCCGCTGATCGCGAGCGCCACACCCAGCGCAATCCGCTCTGTTCGCATGTCCCGATCCTTCCCGAATCCGTCAAAACCTCCTCAATCAATGAGGCGGGGGAAGGTTCTGGACCAACAACAAAATGTGAAAGCGCGTCTGGAACCTACTCGACCTTGCCGATCTTCTTCACCGCCGCGATCAGCCGCGCGCTGTCGGCCGCGACGAATTGCGCGAAGGCCGGGGCATCCTGATAGGCCACGAGGCTGCCCGAGGCCTCGAACGATTTGAGCACGTCCGGACTCGTCATCACCTGCGCCATCGCCTCGCGCAGACGGGTCGCGATCGCGGCCGGCAGCGCGCTCTGCGCGAACAGGCCGGCCCAGATGTACATCTCGACATCCCTGTAGCCGAGTTCCTGAAAGGTCGGCACGTCGGGGAAGCTCGCGATGCGCTGCGCGCCGCAATTGCCGAGCACGCGCAGCTTGCCGCCGTCGACCTGCGGCTTCAGCGTGCCGGGTGCCGCGGCGATCGCCTGCACGGTACCACTGAGGATGGCGGTCAGTGCGGGACCTGCGCCGCGGAACGGCACATGCAGCAGCTTGATGCCGGCGCTGCTTGCGAACATCTCCATCGCCACGTGCAGCGTGCCGTAGGGCCCGGACGAGCCATAGGTGATCTGGCCCGGTCGCCTCTTCGCGTCCTCGACGAAATCCTGCGCCGTCTTCCACGGTGCCGAGGCTGGCACCGCGAGCAGCGTGGGATCGGCGAGCACGCGCGCGATCGGCATGAACTGCGAGACTTCGTACGCAACAGGACGCTCGAACAGGCGGTCGGCTTCGGGGAGCACCGCGAGCGAGGACAGTGTCATCAGCAGCGTGTAGCCGTCGGGCTCGGCGCGCGCGGCCGCGGCATTGCCCACCGATCCGCCGCCACCGCCGGCGCGGTTGTCGACGATCACGGGCTTGCCGAGAATCCGCTCCAGCGCCTGGGCCACCGGACGCGCCGCCAGATCGGCCTGTCCGCCAGCGGGAAACGGCACGATCATGGTGATGTTGCGGGCTGGATAGGTTTGAGCAAAGGCATTGTCAGGTAACCCAGCGCGCAACAACGGCAGTGCAGCAGCGGCGCGCAGGACGTCGCGTCGGTCCATGGCAGGTCCCTCCCCTCATTTTCTTTGTTCGCTCGCCAGCCTAACGTCGCGATCGGCAAGAACAAGATGTTTACGAAGCATTAGCCATGTTCGACTGGGTCCGGAACGCATGCCTGAGGCCTCCGTTTTCATTCCAAGGAGTGTGCCATGGGAAAACTCGCGACCATCGACGTCGCCTTGGACGAGATGCTGGTGAATCTCGCCGCGATCGTGTTGCGACTTTCAACGCCCGAAATGACGCGAACGCCGGAAGCGCGACGCGCACTGGCGCAATCTGTCCATCAATATGCGGTTTGCGCGAGACGCTCGAGCGACCCGCGTGTTCACGAATTGAAGTCCCAGCTGGAAGGGACACTGAAGCCGAGCTTGCGGATTGTCGCGATCGACGGCGTGAAGTTGCCTTCGTTTTAACCCGTCATTGCGAAGAGCTCTTGCAACGAAGCTATCCAGAGTTTCTCCGCGGGTTTACTCTGGATTGCTTCGCTGCGCTCGCAATGACGAGGTCGTTAGATCTGTCAGTCTGCGTGGGTCTACGACGTCTTTGCCTTCCCGCGTGTCCGCCGCTTACAGGTGCCCGGCAGCTTCGCGGCCAGGAAATCGCCAAGGGCCTCGACACGTGCGGGACGCGGGCCACCGGGCGGCGTCACCAGGTGCACGGCGCCTTCGGCCTGCTTCCAGTCCTTGAGGATCACTTCGACCTGACCTGAGGAGATCGCCTCGCCGACGATGAACTCGGGCAACTCGGCGATACCGAGGCCCGCGATCAGCGCCGGCATCACCGCTTCACCATTGTTGACGCGGAGCTGGCCGCCCGGGCGCACGCTGGCCTGCTCACCGGCCGAATTGGTGTAGTGCCAGGCATTCGGCGTCGAGAGATAGGCGTAGCTGAAGCATTTGTGCTCGGCCAGATGCATCGGATGCGTCGGACGGCCATATTGCTTGAGGTAAGACGGCGCCGCCACGGTATAGCGCGGCATGGTGAAGAGCTGCCGTGCGATCAGCGAGGAATCCGGCAGCCGCGCGATCCGTACCGCCATGTCAAAGCCTTCCCCGATCAGGTCGACGGTCGCATCGCTCAAATGCAGGTCGACCGAGACTTCCGGATAGGCCTGAAAGAATTCCGGCAGCAGCGGCGCCACGGCCTTGATGCCGAATGTCATGGGCACAGCGAGCCGGACCAGGCCGCGCGGCGCCACCGATTGCGCCAGCGCTTCGTTCTCCGCGGCTTCGCCATCGGCCAGCAGGCGCGTCGCGCGTTCGGCGAGCTTGTGGCCGGCATCGGTCAACGCGAGCCGGCGGGAGGTACGGTTGAACAGCCGGGCGCCGAGCCGCTCCTCCAGCCGGGTGACCGCCTTGGAGACCGTCGCCTTCGACATCGCGAGCTCGCTTGCGGCCCCCGCAAACGACCGCAATTCCACGACTTTTGCGAAAACCGCGAGCGCCTCGAAATCGGGGAGTTTTGCCATGTGAAGTCCGTCGTTAGTTTATTTAATGAAACAATGAGTTTCAACAGTTTCTATTTCTATACCACAGGCGGAGGCTTATCCAAGCGTCAATCGCAATTCCAGCAATGGAGACATCCAATGACCAAGAAGCTCTCAGGCAAGGTTGCTCTCGTCACCGGCGGCTCGCGCGGCATCGGCGCGGCGTCGGCCCGCGCGCTCGCAGATGAAGGCGCGGACGTCGCCATCAGCTACGTCGCCTCGCCCGAAAAGGCGGAGGCCGTCGTTGCCGATTTGAAAGCCAAGGGCGTCAAGGCACGCGCCTTCAAGGCCGATCAGGCTTCGGCCAGTGACGTGACGCAGCTGGTCAAAGACGTGGCCAAGGAGTTCGGCCATCTCGACATCCTCGTCAACAATGCCGGCGTCGCCGCGGGCGGAGCGATCGACGATGCCAATGCCGACACCGAAGCGTTCGCCCGCCAGGATCTGATCAACGTGCATGGCGTGATCGCGGCTATCCGCGCCGCCTCGCAATTGATGAATGAGGGCGGCCGCATCATTACCGTCGGCTCGATGCTGGCCGACCGCGCCTCGTTCCCCGGACTCGCCGACTACGTCGCCACCAAGGCGGCCGTGGTCGGCTACACCAAGGGTGCGGCGCGCGATCTCGGCCCACGCGGCATCACCGTGAACGTGGTGCAGCCGGGCTCGATCGACACCGACATGAATCCGAAGGACGGCGGCGAGTTCGCCGAGACCCAGCGCAAGCAGCACGCGCTCCAGCGCTTCGGCCGCCCCGAGGAAGTTGCAGCCGGCGTCGTCTTCCTCGCAAGCCCCGAAGCCTCCTTCGTCACCGGAACGGTGCTCAATGTCGACGGCGGATTCGGCGCCTGATTCAGGCGCCGTCCGTTCAAGTCAAGGAATTACGCAAATGATCGAACTCAGACCTTTCGCAAAGCTCGGCGGCGCCGATCACGGCTGGCTCAAGGCCAAGCATCATTTCTCCTTCGCCAGCCACTACGACCCGAACAACATGGCTCACGGCGCCCTGCGGGTGTGGAACGACGACGAGATCGCGCCGAACACCGGCTTTCCCGCTCACCCCCACGCCAACATGGAAATCATCACCTATGTGCGCGAGGGCGCGATCACCCATCAGGACAGCCTCGGCAACGAGGGACGCACCGAGGCCGGCGACGTGCAGGTGATGAGCGCCGGCAGCGGCATCCGCCACTCCGAGTACAATCTCGAGCCGACCAGAACGCGGATCTTCCAGATCTGGATCGAGCCGACCGCACGCGGCGGTCAGCCGACCTGGGGCTCGAAACCATTCCCCAAGGCGGACCGTTCCGGCAAGCTCGTCACCATCGCGAGCGGCTTCGAGGACGACACCGACGCGCTGCCGATCCGCGCCGATGCGCGGGTGCTCGCCACCACGCTGAAGGCCGGCGAGAGCGCAGAATACACGCCGCAGAAGTCACGGCACCTCTACCTGGTGCCGGCTGCGGGCGCGGTCGAGGTCAATGGCGTTCGCGTCGAAGCCCGCGATGGCGCCGCAATCCGCGACGAGGACAGGCTGAAGATCACCGCTCTGGAAGATACGGAGCTCGTGCTCGTCGATGCGGCGTAGGCGCCCCCACCACACAGCAACTCGTCATGCCCGGCCTTGAGCCGGGCATCCATCGCCTTCGTAAAGAGCTTTTTGAAAAGCGATGGGCTGCCGGGTCAAGCCCGGCAACGACGGCGAACAAGCAACTCACCTCGTCATCCAACGGAGACCACCCATGACCAAAGTTCTCGTCCTCTATTATTCCGCCTATGGTCACATCGAGGCGATGGCGAATGCCGTTGCCGAAGGCGCGCGCGAGGCCGGCGCCACCGTCGACATCAAGCGCGTGCCGGAGCTGGTGCCGGCGGAGGTCGCGAAAGCCTCGCACTACAAGCTCGATCAGGCCGCCCCCCTCGCCAAGATCGAAGATCTCGCCAATTACGACGCGATCATCGTCGGTACCGGCACCCGGTTCGGCCGGATGGCCTCGCAGATGGCCAACTTCCTCGACCAGGCCGGCGGGCTGTGGGCCAAGGGCGCGCTCCACGGCAAGGTCGGCGGCGCGTTCACGTCGAGCGCGACCCAGCATGGCGGCCAGGAAACGACCCTGTTCTCGATCATCACCAACCTGCTGCATTTCGGCATGATCGTCGTCGGCATGAACTACGGCTTCGCCGGACAGATGAAGCTGGACGAGGTCACGGGTGGCGCGCCCTACGGCGCCACCACCATCACCGGCGGCGATGGCAGCCGCCAGCCCAGCGCCAACGAGCTCGCCGGCGCACGCTATCAGGGCCGCCAGATCGCGGAGACCGCCAGGAAACTACATGGCTGAGCTGCACGGCTGACGCGATCGCGGGCGGCATTTCTCGTTCGGGAATGCCGCTTCAGCGCGTCCCCTTGCCCATCGCCCGCGCCGCAAGCGCGGCGAGCCTCGGGTGACGGCGCAGCCCCTGCGCGGCGTGGTCGCGCCATGCATAGGGCAGGCCCCGCCAGGACAGTGCGACGCTGACATCGGTCAGCGGGACCCTCTGAGCGCCGAAGCGGCGCTTATAGTCCTGATTGCCGATGCTGAGATCGAAGCAGCGCACGCCCCCTGCATGCAGTGCGGCCATGGTGCGCTCGGCGACGAGCAGCCCGGGCGAGCAGCTCGACCATGAATCACCGGCGTGGCTGATGCGCAGCAGGTAGTAAGTCGCATCCTGCCTGACGCCGAGCGAGGTGGCGACGACGCCCTCGTCGCAGACCAGCGCCGAGACGACGGCATAGCCTTCCACGACGCCCTGGCGGGCGACCTCGCGGTAAAATCGCGCATGGGTCTCGTCGTTGAGGATAAATGGCGAGCCGAGCTTTCGCATGCGCGCCTGCTGCTGAACATCCATGACATCCAGCAGTTCATGCGCGCGAGCGATATCCGCAGCGATCTCGAACCGCGCGCCGGCATGACGGCTGAAGACGCGCCAGCAGCGCGGCATCTGCATGCGCTTGATCGAGGCCTGGTAAGCCTCATAGTCGTCGCCCATCAGCACCAGATTGCCGTTGAGCGAGGAGGATCCGATCCGGCCGAGCGAGACCAGCGGGTTCGGCTTGCCGCCGATTTGGGCCGGCATCTTCCTCAGGCGCAGCAGATCGAAGCCATCGGGCAAGGCGCGTAGTGCATCGATCAACGCCTTGCTGATGGCATCTGGCGCATCCGCGTCAAGCGACAGGATCGGCGCATTGTTATCGGAGACGCCGAGATCGGCAAATTCGACCACGCGGATGCCGCGCCTGGTATGGCTGATCATCGGCACAAGAGCGATGTCCTTGCCGGTCGCGGCATCGGAGATCACGGCGATCAGCGGTGTGAGGTCGTGGAACGCCTCGTACCAGGCGCCGAGCCAGTAACCGTGCTGGAACGCGGTGCGATGGCTTGCATTCAGGCGCAATGCGGCCCGCCGCCAGTCGCGTATGAAATCGACCGCGATTCCCGACGTGCTCGACACCCGGCCTTCTGATTGCTCGACGCTGAGGAACGTCATCCGCGGGACATAGGATTACTGAAGTTTCCGGATAGATTATGTTTTGCCGCGGAGGACAAGTAACGTCGCCTCTTATCGTTAAGCGATGCCACTTAAAGCCGCCCCGCTGCGACAGGTGTCAGTGCTCAGGTTCCACCTGCCCTGCGCACTGGAACCGGGCCAGGAAGTGCAGGCCGGCCACTGCGACAGCGAAGATGAACCAGATCGGACTCTGTCGGTCGAGCAGGAAGGTCTCGGTGGCTCCGTAATAAAGGCCGAACAGCCATACCGTCAGGAACAGCTTTGCCAGCGCGCGACTGCGGTTATGCGCCTGGGCCGACTGAAAATTGCCGAGCGGTGCGAGCACGAAGACGAGGATCACCAGCAGCAGCCCCGACAGGCCGATGGTGACGGCGAGGTCGAGATAGCTGTTGTGGCTGTGCGCCGCGCTCGTCGCCCATTCCGCGCCTTGCGTGGTCTGCCGCTCGGTCAAATCATCCCAGAAGGCTGCATAGCCGTGGCCGATGATCGGCTTCTCGGCGACGGCTGCGAGCGCGAATTCCCAGATGGCGGAGCGCCCGGTGAAAGTGGGGTCGAGCGGAAGCAGCCGCGTCATGGCGCCGAGCGACGGACTCAAGACGCTGCCCACCGTCAGCAGGTTCATCGCGATCAGCGGCACGAAACAGATGATCCGCTTCAGCCAGAGGCTGCGCGTGACGTAGACCAGCGACGCCAGCGCGTAGATCGCAAGGCACAGCACCGAGGACGTCTTGCCGCCGGTGAAGATCAGGAAGATGCCGGCAAGCACCGCGATCGCCGGCCCCATCACGAACGCGCCGGCACTGCAAAGGTAGATGCCGACATAGACCAGGATGGTCATCACCGGCGAGGCGACGTTCTTGTGGCCGAAACTGCCGCGCCAGTCACCGGCAAGCTGCGGCTCGGTGATGTCGAACGCGGTGTGAATCGAATATTGCGGCGCGAGGAAGACGCCGAGATAGCAGAGCACGAGCAGCGCGAGCGCGGCACCGCCGAGGCACAGGTTGAAGCTGCGCTGCGTCGGCGGCAACAGCGGCAGGAGCACGGCGAGCGACGTCACGCTCGCCGCGAGCACGAAGCGCTGAAACGAAACGCCGCGGCTCTCGGAGAAGGCGATGTTGATCAAGAGCCAACCGACGAGACAGAGATGCAACGGGGTCACCAGGGACTTCAGCGCTGGCGCATCGGTCACGGCGGCGAACAGCACGGCGACCACGGCCAAGAGGCCGAAGGCGATGTAGGTCAGCGCCATTCGCCCGCTGACGACAGTAGCGAAATTCTCACTCCGCAGGTCCGGAAACGGATCGAGCGTCACCAGGATCAACAGCAAGGCCGCGACGGCGACGAGACAGCGCGCTGCCCGCACCGCGTTCAGCCCTGCGAGCCCGCCGCGCAGGACGTGGCCCAACGATCGGGCCTCGACGTCAGTCATGTCAGCGGCGCTGCGATCCAAGCTGCGATCCATAGCTCAAGGCAGGTGAGGCCGGGAAGCTTCAGGTTCTAGCTCACCGCCGTTAACCATCCGTCAACCAGCATGTCGAAGACGACAGGCATATTCTGTGCGGCAGCGCTGCCGCACTCTAGATTTGCCGCAGGCTCAATGTCACCGGCTTAACGTTATTCCACGAATCCGGCGCCGCGCAGGCGCTCGCGGCAGCGACTTGCCCATAATGCGGGTATCATCCGCAGCAGCCGAGATTTCGATTGCTGGCATTGCCGGCTCGGCAGACGCGCCCTGGTTAACGGATCATTAAAGACGAGTCGCAGCTTGATCACCGCCGACGAGGTTCTCGAATTAACGGCTGCCTCACGCGTGATGCCGGCGGCGCGCCTGCCGTTGCCGGTGAATCCGGGCGCGTCGGTATCCGTCGTCATTCCCGCCAAGAACGCTTCGGCCTATATCGGCGAAACCATCGCCAGCGCGCTGGCGCAACGCGATGTCGCCGAAATCATCGTCGTAGACGACGGCTCGACCGACGACACGATTGCGATCGTCCGCGCCATGCGTGATCCACGGCTCCGCATGATACAAAACGCCTCCGCGGGCGTGTCAGCGGCGCGCAATCTTGGCGCGCGGCAGGCGGTCGGCGATTGGCTGCTCTTCCTCGATGCCGACGACCGCCTGCGGCCCGATGGCGTGGCGGCCCTGCTGGCGGCAGCGCGCGGCGCTCCGCGCGCGGTTCTCGTCTATGGCGACTACAACACGATCGACAGCGAGGGACGGCAGATCGGCCGGCGCGATCTGCTGAAGGGACGTTGCAAGCCGTCCGGCGACGTGCTGACGCGGCTCGCAGCCGGCAACTTCATCGTCAATGGCGGCATCGTGCTCACCCGTGCGGAGGCTTTTCGCGCTGTGGGCGGCTTCGACGTCTCCCTCAGATATTGCGAGGATTGGCATTGCTGGTGCCGACTTGCCGCGATCGGCGAGTTCGAATTCGCGCCAAAGCTCCTGCTCGACTATCGCCTGCACACGGCGAACACGATGAATGCCGCGGTGCGGACGCCGCAGGATTTCTTCCCGGCGGTCGCGCGAGTCTTCGACGACGGGCTGATCCTGGCGAGACTGCCCGAAGGCACGGCCGGCGCGCTGCGCCGGGCCGCCGAGATTCATCTCGTCACCTATTCGGCGATGCAGGCGGTTCGCTTCGGCAGATATCGCGACGCCGTCGCCTATCTCGCCATGGTCGGCCGGCGCTCGCTCAAATCGCTGCCGCGCTCCGCGCTCCGGGTCGTCCTCGCCCGTTTTGGCATCTAGCTCCGCTACCAGGGCGTCAGGACACGATCTTCGAGGCTTCATAGGGCTTCGGCTCGATGCCGAATGCCGCAAGCACGGAGCCGAGCGCGACCATCACGGGATGCATCGCGACGACTGTCTTCGACGATGTCAGCAGACCGGCCGCACGCACTAGCGACAGCGGCAACCGGCCAACCATCTGCGCAAACACCAGCATCCGCGCCGCTGCGCTCTGCGCAGCCTTGGACTGCACGCGATAATTGATCGCACCGATGCGCAAGCCTCGCTTCGCGATCCAGCCGAGGCTGGTGCGGCTTTGCGGCACGGTCTCGGTGATGACCGCCTCCGCCGTCCAGTGGAATGTCATGCCGGCATCGCGGCACCGCACGAAGAAATCGCAGTCGCCGCCGCCGAGGAAATTGAAGCGCAGGTCGAAGGCCGGACGCTCGAACCGCTCGAATACCGCACGCGTGATCAGACAATTGCCGCAGCCATAGATCAGCGGCACCGCGCCGCTGTAATCATAGGCGGGACAGAAAGCGGGATGACGTGACAGCCAGGGCTGGCTGTCGTCGTCGAAGACCGGCAACACCGGCCCGCCGACCACGTCGGCGCCGGTCGCCTCCGCGGTGCGCACCATCAACTCGAGCCAATCGGGCGAGGCGATCTCGTCGTCGTCGATCATCAGGAAGCGGGTCGCGGCGGGAAATATGGCCTGCGCCGTCTCGAACGCGGCGTTGATCGCCTGGCAATTGCCCTGCCGCTTCTCGACGAGGCAGATGCCCTGGAGCCTCCCGTCGGCGAGATATTCCGCGGCGACCGGCGCGCTCTCGCGCAGCGCGGCATCGTTCTCGACCATGACGACCGCAAAGGAGCGAGGTGTGCGCTGGCTGGCCAGCGAGTCCAACGTCAGCCGCAGATGCTGCGGGCGGCGGAAGCAGGGAATGCAGACGACGATGCCGACCGACAGGTCGATGACGCTGGAGCTCGCCGCGATCTCGCGGTTGGGATCGCACACGAGGTCCGAGAAGCGCGTGGCGGACAAGTCTGTCGGGATCAGTGTCATGACGTCCTAGATGTCCGAGATATGTTGAAAAAGCCCTGCTTCGATCGCGCGGATCGGCCGCGTCCCGCGACGGCACATCGCGGCGGGACAGATGCGTCCCAAAATGAACGGCCGGCGAGCGGAAAATCCTCGCGCACGCTGGCGATCTCCAGCCATCTTGGCACAAACACCATGCAGTTAACCGCCTTCGCACGCTTCCGCAGCGAAACCTCGCACCCGTGTTAGTGCAACTCGCGGTCCAATGCGCCGACAACACCTCAACACGAACAATGCCGTAGTTAACGCCTATGCGCATTAACCCGACCGTAAGCACTGCGATCAGTGAGATGGCGCGGCATCAGATTTGCTCTTCGGCCAAGCGAGTTTTTTCCTGTAAATTTGAATAGAACAAGTGCGGTCAGAAAATCATGAACAAGCCAGCGACGATCGAGTTCGCGACAGCCACGGCGATCAACGTCTCCGCGGCCACTCCCCCCACCCAGGCGCTGCACGATCTGATCCCTGGCGAAGCCCGCGACAGCCTGCTCGCGATTCATGACGTGCTGCGCCGCGAACTGCCGCAGGGCCGGCTCGCCATCTATGAAGCCGGCGGTGGCTCGTGCAGCGTTCTGCCGCCGGACTTGCCAAGCCGCAGTCACATCACCGTCGTCGACATCGACGAGGATCAGGTCCGCAACAATACCTACGCGGACGTGGCGATCCTCGGTGACGTCCAGACCTACCGTTTTGGGCAAGAGACTTTCGATCTCGTCATCTGTTACAACGTGATCGAACATCTTCCCGACGTCGAAGCCGCACTGCTGAATTTCCGCGATGCGCTCAAGCGCGGCGGAATGATCCTGATCGGCGCCCCCAACCCGCGCTCGCTGTCCGGCGTGGTCACCAAATACTCGCCGCATTGGTTCCACGTCTGGTTCTACCGGAATATCCGCGGCATCAAGGATGCCGGCCTGCCGGGCGAGCCGCCGTTCCCGACGTTCTTCCATCCGCTGGTGACATTGCCGAGGCTCGAAGCATTTGCGGCCGCCAACGGTCTCGAGATGATCTATCGTCGTGAAGTCGAGAGCCCGCGCTATCCCGAGATGCGCCGGCGCAAGCCTTTGTTTGCGGCCCTGGCCGACGCTGGGGCCACGGTGCTGAACGCCGTGCTGCCGCGCGGCACCGACGTCCGCCGCGGCGATTATCACGTCATCCTGCGAAAGAGCTGACGCCATGCGCGCGCAGCGGATCGCACAACAAGCGAAGCTTCGCGGCCACGCTGCGCGCGGTAACGAACCGTTGATCTCTGAGCGACCTCAGCGTCGCCGCGACGCACCGAAGAACGACATGCGCTTAAACGCTTTGTTTGCCATTTCGGTGAATAGTCCCTCAATGAGTATGGTTAATTTTTCCTGTTGCGTTGATTGGGCACCTATATCCCGGGTGCGTGGCGTGAAACGAAGAGTAACCCCTCAGCCCGCGGCAGTTGGAATGAAAGCTGGGGATCATGCTTGACTATAACCAGCCGATTGAGCGGGCCAGACCGGAGGCCCCGCGAGGAAAGCCTCAGGCCGGCTTCAGCGTGCTGGAGCTCGCCAATCTGCTCTGGCGGCGAAAGGTCGCGATTGCCGCGGCCGCCCTGCTCGGCGCGACGCTTGCGGTCACCATCGGCAAGAGCCTGACGCCGCGCTACACCGCCACCGCACAGCTCTATGTCGACCCGCGCGAGCTTCAGCTCGTCGATCGCGAGCTGACGCCGCGCGCCCAGGACGTCTCCGGCATGTCCATGGTGGTGGAGAGCCAGGCGCGCCTGATCACCTCCAATAGCGTGCTGCTCCAGGTCATCCAGCAAGCCGGCCTCGACAAGGATCCGGAATTCGGCGGCGGCGAGGGCACGAGCCTGATGTCATCGCTGCTCGGCCTGATCGGCCTTCAGCCCCGCGCGCCCTCCGCTGCGGAAAAGAAGGAAGTGCAGCTCGCGGCGCTCGACGCGCTGAACCGGCACATCACGGTCCGCAAGACCGAGAAGAGCTTCATCGTCGACATCGAGGTCTGGTCGACGGACCCCGCGAAAGCGGCAATGCTCGCCAACACGCTGACCAATGCCTATCTTGCGGAATCCCGCAACTCGCAGGCCTCGGCCGCACGGCGCGCCACCAATGATCTCTCCGGCCGCCTGAAGGAGCTGCGCGAGCGGCTGCGCAACGCCGAGACCGCGCTTGCCACCTACAAGGCCCAGAACAATTTCGTCGGCACCCAGGACACGCTGATCAGCGACCAGCAGCTCTCCGCCAGCAACCAGCGGCTGGCCGCGGCCCGCGCGGCGACGATGGATGCGCAGGCGCGGCTCGACCAGATCGAGGCGAGCCGGCGCACGGCGGCGGATGCGGGCGCAATCCCCGAGGCGCTGCAATCGCCGACGATTGCGAACCTGCGCGCGCAATATGCGGACGCCCGCAAGAAGTATGCGGAACAAGCCGGCGAGCTCGGCCCGCGCCACCCGGCGCTGCGCCAGACCGAGAAGCAGGTCGAGGATCTCAAGCGCACCATCAACGAGGAAATCGATCGCTTCGCCCAGTCCGCCAAGAACGACCTGACGCGTGCCCGCGACTTCGAAGCCTCGCTCAACCGGGCGCTGGAAGCGCAGAAGCGGCAGAGTGTCCAGCTCAGCCAGGCCGCAGTCCGCCTGCGCGAGCTCGAGCGCGAGGCCGACGCCAGCCGCGACGTCTATCAATCCTTCCTCAAGCGTTCCCGCGAGACCGAGGAGCAGGAGAGCCTGAACACCTCAGCAGCCCGCGTCATCGGCGAAGCGACGGTGCCGCAGCGGCGCTCGTTCCCGCCGGCGATGAGCCTGTTTGCCATGATCGGCTTCATCTTCGGTGCGGTCGCGGCGTCGAGCTGGTTCGCTGCGGCCGAGCTCATGTTCGCTGGTGCGAGCGCGCCGGCGCCAACACCTGCCCGTCCACAGCGCACGCCGGCGCCGGATGCGACGCGAGCTCCGCAGCGCGCGCGGGCACCAGAGGTCTCGGAGGCCTGGCCGTCCCCGCAGGTCTCAGGTGCTCCGGAAGTAGAGCAAGCTCCGCCGGAACTTGCCGCACCTCCGTTACAGCCTTCGATCGTCGAGAAGCCCCTGATCGAGAAGCCGCTGATCGCACGCCTCCAGGAGGCCGACGTCATTCATACGCTCGGCGCCATTCTCGCCACCGGCGGCAGCGTCGATCTCACCCGGCTGGGCTGGCCGACCCTGCGCCCCGGCTTTCCCCTCACCACGCTGCTCAATGCCTGGCGCGACATGCGCGCTGCCGTGGCCCGGCGCGCCGGCGGCATGGCGATGCCGGTCATCGCGCTCGTCGGGACCGGCGAGACCACCGGGCGTAGCGTGGCCGCATTGAATTTCGCACTGGCCGCCGCGCGCGACGGCACCCGCGTGCTGATGATCGATGCCGATCATCAGGCGCGTTCGCTCTCGAACAAGGTCGATCGTCGCGGCAAGAACGAGCCGAGCAGGCTCGGCTGGCTCTCGATTGGCAGCAAGGACGCCCGCGAGATCAAGACGGTCAACGGCATCTCGGTGCTGCCGGCCGCAGAGGGCGACGCCGGCAAGGCGGCCGACGCCATCCGCAAGGCGATTACACAGGCGCGAGCCGCGGGTGGCTATGATCTCGTGATCCTCGACGGCCCCGCGGTGCCGCTCTCGGCCGGCGGCCGCAAGCTGCTGGACGACACCGACGCGCTGGTGGCGGTGCTGCCGACCAGCCTCGACATCAACGACAGCCTGGAAGAGATCTTGACCACACTCGGCCGCGCCGAGCGCAAGCTCGTCGGCGTCGTGCTCGACGAGCTCACTCCCGCAGCCCAAACGCGCCAGCGAGGCCGGCAATATGCTTGAGCGTCGCGTCAATTTCGAGGGACGGACGGCAACTGCCGACGTGCCGCGGATCACCGTCGGCGGCCTTCGCATGGCCGCGATCGACCTGGAAGCGACCGCCGATTTCATGATCGAGGCGACCGATCCTGACAATCGCATCGGCCGTCCGCTGTTCCTGACTTCGGCCAATGGCGAGGTGCTGGCGCGCTGCTCGACCGAGCCGCAGACCGAGCGCCTGTTCCGCATCGCCGACCTGATCAACGCCGATGGCCAGCCGCTGGTCGCGGCTTCGAAGCTACAATCTTGGTTTCCGCTGCCGGAGCGCGTCGCAACCACGGACCTGTTCCATGTCGTCGCGCGCAAGGCGGAAGCGCTCGGCCGCACCTTCTACATGCTCGGCGCCAGCGAGGCCGAGAACATCGCAGCGGTCGAGAACGTTCAGAAGATGTATCCGAACCTCAAGATCGTCGGCCGCAGCCATGGCTATCTGCGCGGCGAAGCGTTGCGCGCGAAGGTCCAGGAAATCAACGCGCTTGCGCCGGATTATCTCTGGGTTGCGCTCGGCGTGCCCAACGAGCAGGCATTCGTGGAGGAATTCACGCCGCATCTCACCAATGTTGGCGTTATCAAGACATCCGGCGGCCTCTTCAACTTTTTGTCGGGCAGCCGTTCCCGCGCGCCGCAATGGATGCAGAAGATCGGGCTCGAGTGGGCCTGGCGCACCTGGCTCGAGCCACGCCGCCTGTTCTGGCGCTATTTGACCACCAACCCCCGCGCGCTCTATCTTCTCTTCAGCCGTAACCGACCCGTCCGTTAAGGGAAGAGCTGAACACGACATGACCGACCGACCGACCGTCCTCGTCACCGGGGGCGCGGGCTATATTGGCTCGCATGCCTGCCGCGCACTGACCGCCGCCGGCTATCAGCCCGTCGTTTATGACAATCTCTCGACGGGCCATCGCAGTTTCGTGACTGGCCCGCTGGTGACGGGCGATCTGCTCGACGGCACAGCACTGGCGCGCGCCTTCGCCGATCACAAGATCACGGCAGTGATGCATTTCGCGGCGGCGAGCCTCGTCGGGGAGTCCATGACCGACCCGCAGAAATATTACATCAACAACGTGCAAGGCACGCTGTCGCTGTTGCAGGCGATGCGTAACGCGAACTGCCATCGCATCGTGTTCTCCTCGACCGGCGCCGTCTATGGCAACGCCGATTCCAAGGAACTGCCGGAAGACTTTCCCTGCGTGCCAATCAACCCCTACGGCGCATCGAAATGGATGATCGAGCGCATGCTCGCCGATTACCGCGCGGCCTATGGCTTCGGCGCGTTCTGCCTGCGCTATTTCAACGCCAGCGGCGCCGACCCAGCCGGCGGCATCGGAGAACTGCGCGACAACGAAACCCATCTCATTCCGCGCGCCATGATGGCGCTTCAGGGTCATGTCGACTTCGCAGTGTTCGGCGACGACTACGGCACGCCCGACGGCACCGCGATCCGCGACTACATCCATGTCACCGATCTCGCCGCGGCGCATGTGGCGGCACTGAAGCTTCTGGAAGAAGGGCATGCCGGCGGCAGCTTCAATCTCGGCACCGGCTCCGGCTTTTCCGTGCGCGAGATCCTCAACGCCATCAGGCAGGAGACCGGACGCGAGGTGCCACACACCGTCAAGCCGCGCCGCGCCGGCGATCCCACTTATCTGGTCGCGGATCCCTCTGCCGCGAAGAAGGTGCTGAACTTCATGCCGCGTCACTCCGACCTGTCTACGATCATCCGCACCGCCTGGGCCTGGCACCAGAAGGCGCATCCCTTCAGGTCGCGTTAGGTAACCGTCCTGCACCTTGCCGGCAGGGCCCTTCAGCGGCTAAAGAGAATGAAGAGACTATGACAACCGGCGTCGACCGCTTTTCCGGCCGCCGCATGTTTCAGGCCTGGCCGCCGATGGGAGCGGCAGACGTGGCTGCGCGACACGAGCCGTTCTTCAAACGTAAAGACCACGACCGAGTGCGCGCATCGGCCTGCTCAGGCGGACCCAAGGGAGCACGGAACGAATGCATCAGGCCGCAAGCCTGCAATTCGAGCGCGTGGTGGAGGAGTTCGCCCGCTGGCTCGCTGTGCCCGAGGACGAACGTTCGCCGGCGCCGGCCTGGTGGTGGGGACCCGCGATCGCGGTGCTCGACGTGCGCCAGCCTATGCCAAGTGCGTGGTCGCGCACGCTCGGCCTCGGCGAAGGATCGGCCTTTGCCGATGGCGCGCGCCTACTTCTCGCGCTGTTCGAGGATCAGACCTCACTGCCGTGGCCGGAAGATTTTCCGCGCAAGGCGGAAAGCAAGGATGACGACGTCCGCGAGCTGCACCCGCAGCCGTCAGATGACAGCGCGTTTCAGCCGTAACGCTGCGGCATCGGTTGCGGCAAGGTCCGGCTCCGGCTGGAGCGGCGGCGCAACGGTCAGCTCCATCGGCCGCAGCAGTTCGGCCATCTGCCGCGCCGGCAGCGGCTTGGAGATCAGATAGCCCTGCATCTCGTCGCAGCCATGGGTACGCAAGAATGCCTCCTGCTCGGCGTTCTCGACGCCTTCGGCGACGACGGTCATGCCGAGCGCCTTGCCCATGCTGATGATCGCCTGCGCGATCGCCTGATCTTCCGAATCCTGCGGCAGGTCGCGGACGAAGGAGCGGTCGATCTTGATCGTGTCGATCGGGAAGTGCTTCATCAGCGACATCGACGAATAACCGGTGCCGAAATCGTCGATGGCGAGGCGAATGCCGCGGCTCTGTATGGCGTCGAGCACCTTGAGCGCGCGCCCGACATTGCGCATCATCATGCTCTCGGTGACCTCAAGCTGGAGCAGCACCGGCGACATGCCGCTGGCGGCCAGCGCCTCATCGACGTCCTGCAACAGATGCTCGTCGGCAAACTGCCGCGGCGACAGGTTGACCGCCATCGACAGGGGCAGCAGGCCGCGGCGCTGCCAAGCCATCGCTTGGGCACAGGCTTCATTCAGCACCCAGCGGCCGATCGGCACGATCAGCCCGGTCTCCTCGGCAAGCGGAATGAATTGCGCCGGCGAGACGTTGCCGAGATCGGGATGCGTCCAGCGCAGCAGCGCTTCCACTCCGGTGATCTGGCCGGTCTCCATATCCACCTTGGGCTGGTAATTCAGCGAAAATTGCTGGCGCTCCAGCGCCCGGCGCAGCGCGCTCTCCAGCGACAGACGTTCGATCGATTGCGTCTTCACTTCCTTCGAGAAGAAGCGATAGCCGTTCTTGCCGTCTTCCTTGGCGAGATACATCGCCATGTCGGCATTCTTGGTCAGCGTCTGCGCGTCGGAGCCGTTGGTCGGATACATCGCAATGCCGATCGAGGCCGTGGTGTGGCACTCGTGCCCGGCCAGCTCCATGGGCTCGGCAAGCACGGCAAGCAGCCCGCTGGCGATGCGCTGGACCTCGTCGATCTCGCCGCACCGGTCGAGGATCACCACGAACTCGTCGCCGCCGAGCCGTGCCACCACGTCGCTAGTCCGCAGCGCGCTCCGCAACCGACTCGCCACTTCGAGCAAGAGCAGGTCGCCGGCCTCGTGGCCGAGCGAATCGTTGATGACCTTGAAGCGGTCGAGATCGATGAACAGCACCGCAAAGCGGTGATCGTAGCGCTGCGCCGCGCCGATCGCTTCGCGCAACAATCCGTTGAATGTCTCGCGGTTCGGCAGGTCCGTCAGGCTGTCATGCGAGGCGAGGTATTCGATCCGCTCGTCGGCCTTCTTTTTCTCGTCGGCGCGATCGAAATTCTCCATCGCGAAGGCAACGTTGTCGGCAAGGCGCTGCAACAGCTCGACGAACTCGGCGGTGAACGTGTCCTTGTCGGTCGACATGTAGATCATGACGCCGACGGCCAGATCATGAACGATGAGCGGGATCGCCGCGCCCGACCGTGCGCCGTCGCCACGAACAATGGCGTGGAAGGCGCTCACGCGCTGGTCGTTGAGATAGTCGTTGCTGATGCAGGGCTGCCGGGTCCGGAACGCCGTGCCGGCCATCCCCCGACCTTCGGGGCGCTCGGGGTCGACCGAGAGGCGGACATTGCGCGTGGTGTCGGACGACGGTCCTGCGCTTGACACGATCTTGAGCTGGTCGCTGTCGGCGCCGGCGAGCGCAATGGTCGTCGAGGTGAACTTGGCGCCGTTCGATGCGGCGAGACACACGAGGTCGAACAATTCGGCGCGCGATTTCGCCCGCATGATCGCCTCGTTGGTCGCGCTCAGCGCCGCGAACATGCGGGTCAGGCGCTCCTTCTGCGCCTCGGTGCGGGCCTTTTCCTCGGCGCGGTCGAAATTGTCGAGCGCGAACGAGACGTTCTCTGCGAGACGGGCCAGCAGTTCGACCAGATCGGGCGTGAATGTATCCTCCTCCGGAGCAAGGAACAGCAGGATGCCGATCGGCTCCTGACCGGAACGTAGAAGCGGGAAACTGGCAGCGGCCCGGGTTCCGTCCTCGACCGCCTTGGAGTGCCAGTGTGCTGAGCGCGGATCGTGCATATAGTCGTTGACGACACTGGGCCGGCGCGTCCGCAGCGAGGTTCCAATGATGCCCTGGCCCTCGGGATGATCCGGGGCAATCGCGCAGGTGCGCCCGACCATTCGCTGCTGGAGCCGTCCCTTCACGGCGACGACCCGGACCAACTCACGTTTCTGGTCGATGATTCCAATCGTCGCAGAGGCGAACATGCCGCCCAGCACGGCCGCCTGACATGCGACTTCGAACAGCTCCTCACGGGTCTCGGCGCGCATGATGGCTTCGTTGGTGGCACTCAACGCCGCGAACATGCCGCTCAGCCGGTCTCGCTGCTTGTCGGCCTTCGCCTTCTCCTCGGCGCGGTCGAGATTTGCGATCGCAAATGACACGTTGCGTGCGAGCCGTTCCAGCAGTTCGACCAATTCCGGCGTAAACGTGCCGATCTCGAGCGAGTTGAACAGGAACACGCCCTCCGTGCGGTCGCCGTTCAGCAACGGCAACACGGCGGAGGACTTGACGCCGGTGCGGCGGGCACTCTCGTGCCAGGGTTTGAGGCGCTCGTCGGCGAGCAGGTCATTGGAGATGCACGGCTGCCCGGTGCGGAAGCACGTGCCGGTCAGGCCTCTTCCCTCCGGCACCTTGTCGGTCGTGGCGAATTTGAGTCTGCGTACTTCATCGGAGTACGGCCCTGCGGAGGCGACGACCCGAAGCAAGCCGGAGGCGGGCTCGGCAAGCGCGATCGTTGCCGAGCCGAACTTACCACCCTGCACTGAGGCCTCGCATACGAGATCGAACAGCTCGGCACGCGACGTGGCCCGGATAATCGCCTCATTGGTGGCGCTCAGCGCGGCGTACATGCGCGCGAGCCGCTCCTCCTCGCGCGCGATCTGCGCCTTCTCCTCGTCGCGATCGAAATTCTGGAGCGCAAAGCACACGTTCTCGGTCATCCGCAGCAACAGCGCGACGATGCCATGGTCCTTCGCCCAAGACTTGCTGACGAAGAAGAACATCACGCCGACGCTGGTTCCGCGCTTGATCAGTGGTGCGGCGACGCAGGCGACCGCGCCAGCATTGATGCTGGCCCGCTCCCAAGTCGTTCCCTTGGTACGACCGACGAGGTCGTCTTCGACCATCGCCTTCTGTGTCCGGAAGACCTGGCCGGAGATGCCCCGACCGTGAGGATTGTCGGGATCGATCGAGTAGCGTGCCTGTCTGATCAGATCGAGATTTTGTCCGGTCGCGGCCACCGGCGTCAGCCAATGCGAGTTCTCCTCGCGCAACAGCACGAAAGTCGCCAGTGATTTGCCGCCGTGCACTGCTGCGTCGCAGACCCGCTGATACAAGTCCAATTCGGTATTGGCTTTGAGGATTGCCTCGTTGGTCGCGCTAAGCGCCCCAAACATGCGATTGAGCCGCCGCATCGCCGCCTCGCTGTCCCGGCGCGCTCCTTCTCGCTCGAAATTCTCGAGCGCATAGGAGATATTGGCTGACATGCGCTCGAACAGCGACACCATCTGCTCGTTCAGCGATCCGGCGTTGCGGCGGGTCACGTAGAGCACGCCGACGCCCTTGCCGTTACAGA
Organism: Bradyrhizobium sp. 137; assembly: GCF_023074095.1. Taxonomy (NCBI): domain Bacteria; kingdom Pseudomonadati; phylum Pseudomonadota; class Alphaproteobacteria; order Hyphomicrobiales; family Nitrobacteraceae; genus Bradyrhizobium; species Bradyrhizobium sp. 137. The sequence goes on along the minus strand of NZ_JADPKU010000044.1, from coordinate 117,870 downwards.
GGAGCGGGACTGCTGCAGCCGCCCCGATTTGGGCCTTCGCCGCACCCTCGCGCCACGCCAGCGAACGCGGGTCGTTCAGATAGTCGTTGCTGATGCACAGCTTCTGATCGCGAAACGCCTCGCCGCCGACGCCGGATCCTTCGGGCGTGCCTGCTTCCGTCGTGATCACGATCGAGCGCAGGCGCGCAACGTCATCGCCGCAGCCGGCCGCAAAATGCAGCCGCCGGCCGTCCGGTCCCACCAGAAACACCGCGACCGCCAAAAAATCTCCGCTCGAAAACCCGGCGTCGCAGACCTTCTGGTACAGCTCGTCCGGCGATTTCGCGTAGAGAATCGCTTCGTTGATGGCGCTCAACGCCGCAAAGGTGCGTGCGAGGGTCGTCGGCACGTTCTCAGCTCCCGGGCATTTTCTGCCTATTTTTCCCGGGTGACTTTATGGGTGGCGATCGCCTAAGTGGACGTTATTGCGCGCTGCAAACCCTCAATCAAAGTGAATGAGCGGCGAACGGCCGGCGCCAAACTGTCGAAAATACCGCCGCATGGCACGAACTGTCGACCGAAGGCGCGTTCTCTTTACGAAAATGCAGCCCTGTATTGGTTTACGGGAGATTGATATCGCGCCGGCGCTTTGAGACCATGCACCCAACAAACACCCTGTTAAGGGCACCAAGCCGAGGAAACGCCATGCCGATCGTCGGGGCCGAGCGTCTCACGTGCATCAGCGCAGCGCTGCTCCGCGCCGCCGGAGCGTCCGAGGAAGAAGCGGACGCGGTGGCGTTCGGCTGCGTCAACGCCAATCTCGCCGGCCATGACTCGCACGGCGTGATCGCCGTTCCCACTTATATCGACCGCATCAAGGCCGGACACATCGTTCCCGGCGCCAAATGGACCATCGTCCAGGAATCGCCGACCACGACCGTGATCGATGGCCATTGGGGGTTGGGCTACCACGTCAACGCCAAGGCCATGGCACTGACCATCGAGAAGGCGAAGACGGCGAACGTCGCCGCCTGCACCGTGTTCCGGCAGAGCCATGTCGGCCGCCTTGCCGCTTATCCGTTGATGGCGATGCGGGAAGGTATGATCGGAATCGCAACCGCGGACTCCGGCCGCTCGCCGAAGCACGTCGCCCCGTTTGGCGGCAAGGAGGCGCGGCTCGGCACCAACCCGATCTCGATCGCGGTGCCGTCCGACCTCGATGCGCCGTTCTATCTGGACATGGCAACCTCGGCGGTGGCGGCCGGCAAGATCCAGCTCGCGCTTGCCCGCGGCGAGGAGATTCCGGCGGGGTGGATCATCGATGCCGAGGGGCGGCACACCACCGATCCGTCCCAATATCGCAAGGGCGGCGCGCTGCTGCCGCTCGGCGGCACCGAGGGCTACAAGGGCAGCGGTCTTGCTGCCATGGTCGAGGTGCTGTGCGGCCTGCTCACCGGTCTCGGCTTCGGCGTCGAGCCGACCGGGCGGCACAATGACGGATGCTTCATGGCGGTGTTCAACGTCGCGGCCTTCCGTCCGCTGAAGGAGTTCAAGCGTGAAGTCGCCGAGTTTGCGCATTACCTCAAATCGACGCCGCCGTCCGAAGGCAGCACGGGCGTGTTCTATCCCGGCGAGATCGAGGGCCTGCGCGAGCGGCAACGCCTGCGCGACGGCATCGAGATCGAGGATACGACCTGGGGGAAGCTGCGCGCGCTGGCGCGCGAGTACCGGCTCGACACCGTCCTCGATCTGGCTTGACGGCATCAGGAGAACAGCAGCATGACGCGGCAGATGGTACTGGTCGGCTTCCTCCAGGCGCAGAACTGCACGAACTTGCCGAGCTCCTGGCGGCATCCGGACTCGCGCAACGATTCGATGTCGGCGGATTATTATCAGGAGATCGCGAGAATCCTCGAAGCCGGCAAATTTCACATGGCCTTCTTCGACGATCGCCTTGCGATGCCGGACCGCTACGGCAACGATCACGCCCACACCGTCGAATACGGCATCCGCTGCGTGAAGATGGACCCGCTGATCGTGCTGACCACGATGGGCATGGTCACCGAGAAGCTCGGCCTTGGCGCGACCTGCTCGACCACTTATTACGAGCCGTTCGACGTCGCGCGACGCTTTGCAACGCTCGATCTGATGTCCGGCGGGCGCGCCGGCTGGAACGTCGTCACCTCGCTGAACGACGGCGAGGCGCTCAACATGGGGCGCGACTCGCACCCCGAGCATGATTCCCGCTACGACCGAGCCGACGAGTTCATGGAGGTCGTGCTCGGCCATTGGGACACCTGGGAGGACGGCGCGCTCATCATGGACAAGAAGAGCGGCCGCTTTGCCGATCCCACCAAGGTCAAGCGACTCGATCACAATGGACCGGCCTTCAAGTCGCGCGGACCGTTCACAGTGCCGCGCTCGGACCAGGGCCATCCCGTGATCATCCAGGCCGGCGCGTCCGGTCGCGGTCAGCGCTTTGCCGGGCGATGGGGTGAGGTGATCTTCACCGCCGCGCGCAACCTCGCGGGCGCCAAGGAAGGCTATGCTTCCGTGCGTAACGAAGCCGCCAAGGCTGGCCGCGATCCCGACCAGATGCTCCTCTGCAACCTGACGACGCCGGTCTGCGCCGCGACCAAGGCGGAGGCCGAGGACAAGATGGCGCTGATCAACAAACTTCCGCTCGAGATCGACGCGTTGTCGCTGCTCGCCGAAGCGCTCAACTACGATTTCGCCTCCAAGGATCTCGACGAGCCGCTGACGACGGCAGAGCTGAAGAGCATGCAGGGCATCTTAGGCATTCGCGACGGCGTGCTGAAGAATTCGGGCAAGAGCAATCCGAGCGCGCGTGACTTCGTCACCTACTCCGGCCGCGGCCAGGTTCAGGATGCGATGGTCGGTGGTCCGAAGGAGATCGCGGACAAGCTGGAAGAGATGTTCGCCGAGCGCGGCTGCGACGGTTTTGTCATCGCCGCGACTTACGTACCCGGCTCTTACGCGGATTTCGTGCAACACGTCGTGCCGGAATTGCAGCGGCGCGGCCTGTTCCAGAAAGAATACCGCGGCAAGACGTTGCGGGAAAATCTCGGGCTCAAGCGGCCGGCACCCGGTGCCTGGAAGACTCAGCCCGCGATGCCGCGGAATGACAACGAGGGCATAACATGCGCTGGCTGAAATTCACTGCCAGGGACAGGACGTCCTGGGGGATCGTTGAAGACGACCAGGTGATCGCCGTGGACGGCGATCCCTTCAGTGAATGGCGGCGCAGCTCGCGCACGCATCCGCTGTCACAAGTTACCATCGAGCTGCCGCTGATTCCCCGCACCTTCTATTGCGTCGGCCTGAACTACCTGAAGCACCTGAAGGAGGCCGCCGACAAGCGCGGCGAGGTGCCGGCAGTGCCAGACCGTCCCGAGATCGGCTATCGCGCGCAAAACGCGCTGATCGCGCATGACCAGGATGTCGTGATCCCTTCCTTTGCAACGGACAAGATCCACTATGAAGGCGAGCTCGTCGTCGTCATCGGCAAAAAAGTGAAGCATCTCACCGAAGCGAACGCGATGGATTGCGTGTTCGGCTACACCATCGGCAACGACGTCAGCGAGCGCAGCTGGCAGAAGGCTGATCGCAGCCTGTGGCGCTCCAAGAACGCCGACACGTTCAAGCCGATGGGCCCGTGGATCGAGACCGAGGCGGACCTCGCCAGGATGCAGACGATCGTCCGGGTCAACGGCAAGGAGACCAATCGCTTCCAAACCAACGACATGATCTTCGGCGTGGTGCCGTTCCTGGTCGAGCTGACGAAGTATTTCACGCTGTGGCCCGGCGACGTGATCTGGATGGGCACGGACGGCGCCTCGCCGGATATCAAGCACGGCGATGTCGTGGAGATCGAGATCAGCGGCATCGGAACGTTGCGGAACAGGTTTGTCAGGGAGAAGGTATAGCGCACGCTGCACCCACAGTGTCGGCCCGGCGAAAGCCGGGAGCCATACCGCCGCAGCAGATATGTTATGATCGGGACTCGTTGTTATAGCTTCGCAAACAATTGGCATTCGTGATCATGGGTCCCGGCTCCCTGCGCAATGGCGCAGCAGGGCCGGGACGACCACGGATAATCCGTGCACACCTGCGTCAAAACGGCAGTGCCACGCTCGTCTTGATCTCCTTCAGCACCACATTGCTGCGGACGTAGCGGATGCCGGGGATGCGGAACATGAATTCGTCCAAGAATCTGTTGTAGGCGGCCATGTCCTGCACGACGACGCGCAAGTGATAATCGGCATCGCCCGTGGTCGCAAAGCACTCCAGCACCTCGCGGCGCGTGGTGACCCGAGCGACAAATTCATCGACGAACTTGGCGTCATGCCGCTCCAGCGAGACGTGGAGGATGGCGGACATCGCAAAGCCCGCCCGCTCGCGATCGATCAGCGCTGCATAGCTACGGATGACGCGGCTTTCCTCAAGCGCGCGCACCCGGCGCCAGCAGGCCGAGGTGGACATGCCGACCTCATCGGCAAGCTGCTGGTTGGTGGCGCGGCCGTCCTTCTGGAGGTGCGCAAGAATCCGCGTATCCTGCTCTTCGATCATGGAATCCTCACAAACCGGATAACTTAACCGAATTATAGGCCAAATCAGGTTACATCTACCAGAATAACCGCGCCTATTGGGAAAGATAGGTAAGACCTACCAGCCCCCGGAGCCTAACCTCTGCTGATCCGGCAGGGAATGCCGCGGGAGGTCCGCATGGACGCCATTCCGTCCCTCGACACTTACGAACTCTCCGACCGCTATGACCGCGAGCAAGGCCGTGTCTTCCTCACGGGCACACAGGCGATCGTCCGTATCGCACTCGACCAGGTCAGGCGCGATCGCGCCCGCGGCCTCAACACCGCCGGCTTCATCTCCGGCTATCGCGGCTCGCCGCTTGGCGGCATCGATCTCGAGCTCTGGCGCATCCAGGAGCGATTAAAGCGCGACCGCATCGAATTCCTCCCCGCAGTCAACGAAGACCTTGCGGCAACAGCCGTGCTCGGATCGCAGCAGGTCGAGACGCAAGGGGACCGCGAGGTCGATGGCGTGTTCGGGCTCTGGTACGGCAAGGGCCCCGGCGTCGATCGCTCGGGCGATGCGCTCAAGCACGGTAATGCCTATGGCTCCTCGCCGCATGGCGGCGTGCTGGTGGTCGCCGGCGACGATCATGGCTGCGTCTCATCCTCGATGCCGCACCAGTCCGACGTCGCCTTCATGAGCTGGTTCATGCCGACGTTGCACCCGGCAAGCGTCGGCGAATATCTCGAGTTCGGCGAGTATGGGTACGCATTGAGCCGCTTCTCCGGCATGTGGGTCGGCTTCAAGGCGATTTCGGAGATCGTGGAGTCTGGCGCCTCCGTGGCGCTAAGCCCGCCCCGCGACTTCCGCACGCCCGACTTCGCGCCACCACCGGGAGGCCTGCACTATCGCTGGCCAGACCTGCCGGGTCCGCAGATCGAGGAACGACTGGAAGCGAAGAAGCACGCCGTCTACGCCTTTGCGAAGGCCAATCCGATCGACAGGCACATCTACGACATTCCGGGTGCCACCTACGGCATCGTCACCACGGGCAAGGCGCATCTCGACCTGATGGAAGCGCTGCGGCTGATGGACCTCGATGAAACGGCCTGCCGCAGCATCGGCATCGACATCTACAAAGTCGGCATGGTCTGGCCCCTGGCGCTGCATGATGCCATGGAGTTCGTGAAGGGCAAGCGCGAGATCCTCGTGGTCGAGGAAAAGCGCGGCATCATCGAGAGCCAGTTCAAGGAATATTTCTACGATTATCCGGGCGCGAAGCCCGAGCGCATGGTCGGCAAGCATGACGAGCGGGGGGCGCGGCTGATCTCGTGGATCGGCGAATTGTCACCGCGCGCGCTGGCTGCCGTGCTGGCGCGCCGGCTCGACCCGATGTTTCCAGGCCTCAATCTCGCCGCGCGGGCAGCTGCCTTGATGCCGGAGGCCGCGCGCACGATCAACGTCCCAGGCGCGACGCGCACACCCTATTTCTGCTCGGGATGTCCGCACAACACGTCGACCAAGGTGCCGGAGGGCTCCAAGGCCCTCGCCGGCATCGGCTGCCACTTCATGGCGAGCTGGATGGACCGCGAGACCTCCTCGCTGATCCAGATGGGCGGGGAGGGCGTGAACTGGGCGGCTTCGTCGAAATTCACCGGCCACAAGCACGTGTTCCAGAATCTCGGCGAAGGCACCTATTATCATTCCGGGTCGATGGCGATCCGGCAGGCGATCGCCGCCAAGGCCAACATCACCTACAAGATCCTGTTCAACGATGCCGTGGCGATGACCGGCGGCCAGCCGGTCGACGGGCCGGTCAGCGTGCATGCCATCGCCCACAGCGTCCGCGCCGAAGGTGTTGAGCGTATCGCGCTGCTGTCGGACAATCCCGCGCAATTTTCTCCGCCCGACCTGCCAACTGGCGTCACCATCCATCCACGCGAGGAGATGGACGCGGTGCAGCGCGAGCTGCGCGAGGTGCTAGGCGTCTCCGTGCTGATCTACCAGCAGACTTGCGCCACCGAGAAGCGCCGGCGGCGCAAGCGCGGCCAGATGAACGACCCGAAGCGCTATGTCTACATCAATGATCTCGTCTGCGAAGGCTGCGGCGATTGCTCGGTCGAGTCCAACTGTCTCAGCGTCGAGCCGAAGGAAACGCCGTTCGGCCGCAAGCGCCAGATCAATCTCTCGGCCTGCAACAAGGATTTTTCCTGCCTCAACGGCTTCTGCCCGAGTTTTGTTACCGTCGAAGGCGCCACGCGTCGTCAGAAAACCGCGAGCCGGATCGACGCGATCGGCCAGGCCGCGACGCTGCCTCTGCCCGCCTTCGCGACGCTCGACCGGCCCTACGACCTGCTGGTGACCGGCGTCGGCGGCACCGGCGTGATCACGGTCGGCGCGCTGATCGGCATGGCCGCGCATCTCGAACGAAGCGGCGTCTCGGTGCTGGATTTTACCGGCTTTGCGCAGAAATTCGGCCCCGTGCTGAGCTACATCCGGCTTGCTCCTTCCCCCGGGGCGCTGCATCAGGTCCGTATCGACCAGGGCGCGGCCGATGCGCTGATCGGCTGCGACCTCGTCGTGAGCTCCTCGCCGAAGGCCTCCGGCACCTATCGCCGCGGCACGCGCGCCGCGGTCAATACCGCGGAGATGCCGACCGGTGACGTCGTCCGCTTCCGCGATGCCGACCTCGCCTCCCCTGCCCGCATGCGCGCCATCGGCCGCGTGATCGGCGATGGCAATCTCGATACGATCAACGCGAATGCGCTGGCCGAAGGGCTGCTCGGCGATGCCGTCTATGCCAACATCATCATGCTGGGCTTTGCCTGGCAGCACGGATTGGTGCCGGTCTCGCTGCAAGCGCTGCTGCGCGCGATCGAGCTCAACGGCGTCGCCATCGAGCGCAACAAGCAGGCGTTCGCCTGGGGCCGCATCGCCGCTGCCGATCCGGATTTTCTGCCGAAGACGGACCGCGCGCCCACGGCCGAGACACTCGACCAACTCATTGAACGCCGCGCCGATTTCCTCACCGCCTATCAGGACGAAGCCTATGCGGCGCGCTACCGGGCGCTCGTCACGAGGGTCCGCCGCGCAGAGGCCGTCCTGAACAGCGAAGCCCTGACCGGCGCGGTTGCCCGCGCCCTGTTCAAGCTGATGGCCTACAAGGACGAGTACGAGGTGGCGCGGCTGCATATGCAGAGCGGCTTCCTCGACGAGCTAAAAGGCGAGTTCGAGGATGGCTTCCGCATCCAGTATCACCTTGCCGCGCCTTTCCTGCTGTCAAGCCGCGATGCACGTGGGCGTCCGCGCAAGCGCGCCTTCGGGTCGTGGATCCAGGCACCGCTCCTCATGCTGGCGCGGTTGAAGGGGCTGCGCGGAACACCGTTCGATCCATTCGGCTACACGGCCGAACGGCGTGCCGAGCGGGAGCTGATCGCCTGGTACGAAGGCCTGATCGAGCGGATGCTCGGCGAGCTTGACGCGGCACGTCTGCCGAATCTCACGGCCATCGCTAGGGCTCCCATGGACATTCGCGGTTATGGCCCGGTGAAGGAGGCTGCGATCGCGAAGGTGAAGACTGAGGTCGAATCCTTGCTGGCTCGGCCGGCCGCGGCCAAGGCAGCCTGACCGCATTCGTCCTCACGAATAAGGGTTGATCAGCTTCTGCTGTTCGGCGCTGTGATGCACGAGCATGTCGATGAAGGTCCTGACCTTCGCCGTCAGATGGTGGCGATGCGGATAGACCGCGTTCATAGACAGCTCGACGGTCCGATATTCCGGCAGCAGGCGGACCAGCCGACCCGATTCGAGATCGTCTTGAACGAGAAACCCAGCCATTAGGCAGATAGCCGCGCCCTCCAGCGCCACCTTCCGCAACGCTTCTCCGCTGTTGGTGACGAAGCTGCCTGAGATGCGGACCGATGCCGGCGCACCCTTGCGATCGAGGAAGCGCCACTCGTCACCGAAGGGATAATTCAGGTGCCGGCCGCAATTATGCGCCGAGAGCTCATCGAGCTTCTGCACGCGGCCGTGCTTGTCGAGATAGTCGTGCGAACAGCACAGCACATGGCGCCACGTGGCGAGACTCCGCACGATCAGGCTGGAATCCCGCGGCTGGGTCATGCGCAAGGCGACGTCATAACCTTCCTCGATGAGGTCGACGTCGGCCTCGCCCATGCGCAGGTCGATCTTGAGCTCCGGATAAGTCGACAGGAGCTGTGCAACCACCGGCGCGACGAATGGCACCATGTGCGTGGCGACGTGGATGCGCAGCGTGCCGCGGGGTACCGACTGCAATTCGCTCGCGATGTCGTCGGCCTGTTCGAGATCGGCGAGGATCTGCGTGGCACGGTCGTAATAGGCCTTGCCGATTTCGGTGAGGCTGACTTTCCGCGTGGTCCGATTGAGCAGCCGCACCCCCAGCCGCTCTTCGAGCGCCTGGACATGATTGCTCACCATCGTCGTCGACATGTTGAGCCGACGGGCAGCGGCGGAAAAGCCGCCACTATCGACCACCCGGACGAACGCCGTGAGGCTGCTGAAGCGGTCCATGTCTCGAAGCCCCCGATTATCCACCTAGACCGGATAATTCTTCCAATAATACCACGATTATCGCAGCCGTGAGGACAACGCATCTTAGGGCCAGCGGCGCCCCTCAGAAGGCGCCCGGGAATCTCGAGGATGTCATGTCAAATGCTTCGTATGTTGCTGAAACAAATGAGAAAATCTGGCTTCGCCCGTCTCGCCAGGCGCTCCAGCGGGGCGCGGTCGGCCTGGCGCTGGCCCTCGGCATCGTCGTCGCTGGCGATTATGGCTACGATTACCTGAAGACCGGCCGCTATCTCGAATCCACCGACGACGCCTATGTGAAGGCCGATTCCACGATCATCGCGCCTAAGGTCTCCGGGTACATCGCGAAGGTGCTAGTCGGCGACAACCAGAAAGTCAAAGCAGGCCAGCTGCTGGCCAAGATCGACGATCGTGACTTCAAGACGGCCCTCGACCAGGCCCGCGCCGATGTCGAGGCCGGCGAAGCCTCGGTGCGCAACATCGATGCCCAACTCGAATTGCAACAGCCGATCATCGCGCAGAGCACCGCCGACGTCACTGCTGCTGAGGCCAATCTGAAATTCGCCCAGGAGGAACGCGCCCGCTACGACGACCTGATGAAGTCGGGCTCCGGCACCATCCAGCGCGCGCAGCAGACCGATGCGGCGCTGCGCGCCAGCACCGCGCAATTGCAGCACGCCAAATCCGGTCTCTTGGCGGCGCAGCGCAAGGTCGACGTGCTCACCACCCAGCGGGCCCAGACGGCGGCCCAAGTCGAGCGAGCCCGCGCGGTGGCGCAGCAGGCGGCGCTGAACCTGTCCTATACCGAGATCACCGCGCCGGTCGACGGCACGGTTGGCGCACGGAGCTTACGCGTCGGCCAGTACGTGCAGGCCGGCACACAATTGATGGCCGTGGTGCCGCTGGATGCCGTCTATGTCGTCGCGAACTTCAAGGAGACGCAGCTCACGCATATGCGCCCCGGCCAGCCCGTCGAGCTACGCGTCGACAGCTTCCGCAGCAAGACCCTGCGCGGCCATGTCGACAGCCTGTCGCCGGCAAGCGGGCTCGAATTCGCCCTGCTGCCGCCGGACAACGCCACGGGCAATTTCACCAAGATCGTGCAACGCGTGCCGGTCAAGATTGTGCTCGACGACCACAGCCTGACCGGCCTGCTGCGCCCCGGCATGTCCGCAGTGCCGACCGTCGACACCAAGCAGGCGGTGCTGGCCGAACGCGAGACGGCCAGGCATCTCGCCGACAACACAACCCGTCCGAATGGCGGCTGAAGCTGACGAGACTTCCATGAGCACGCTCCAATCCACCCTCAACGCCGCAGCCGCCCTCCCCGCCCCGGCTGCGCCCGCCACCCCGGCGGTTTCCGCAAGAACATGGATCGCGGTGATCGGCGCGACGCTGGGCGCCTTCATGGCGGTGCTGAACATCCAGATCGTCAACGCTTCGTTGGCCGATATCCAGGGTGCGATCGGCGCCGGCATCGACGACGGCGGCTGGATCTCGACCTCCTATCTGATCGCCGAGATCGTGGTGATCCCGCTCTCGGGTTGGCTCGCGCAGGTGTTCTCGATCCGCATCTATCTGCTCACCAACGCGATCCTGTTCCTGGCTCTGTCGGCGGCCTGCGCGCTGGCGCAGGATCTGTCGCAGATGATCGTCCTGCGCGCGGTGCAAGGCTTCACCGGCGGCGTGCTGATTCCGATGGCCTTCACGCTGATCATCACGCTATTGCCGCGCGGAAAACAGCCCGTGGGCCTTGCGCTGTTCGCGCTCTCGGCGACGTTCGCACCCGCGATCGGCCCGACCATCGGCGGCTACCTCACCGAGAATTTCGGCTGGCAGTACATCTTCTATGTCAACCTCGTGCCGGGCACGATCATGGTCGGCATGCTCTGGTACGCGCTCGACGCAACGCCCATGAAGCTGTCGCTGTTGCGGGAAGGCGATTGGGCCGGCATCATCACCATGGCGATCGGGCTGTCCGCGCTGCAGACCGTGCTGGAGGAAGGCAACAAGGACGACTGGTTCGGCTCGCCGTTCATCGTGAAACTGTCGTTAATCGCTGGCGTTGCGCTCACCGCCTTCCTCGTCATCGAGCTCACAGTGAAGAAGCCGCTCTTGAACCTGCGCCTGCTGGTGCGGCGCAATTTCGGCTTCGGCATGCTCGCGAACTTCCTGCTTGGTATCGCACTCTACGGCTCGGTGTTCATCCTGCCGCAATATCTGGCTCGCATCCAAGGTTACAATGCCGAGCAGATCGGTTTCGTGCTGGCCTGGACCGGGTTGCCGCAGCTCGTTCTGATCCCGCTCGTCCCTCGCCTGATGCAGAGGTTCGACGCACGGCTGGTGATCGGCGTCGGTTTCGTATTGTTCGCGGCCTCCAACTTCATGAACATCACCATGACCAGTAACTATGCCGCCGATCAGTTGTTCTGGCCCAACGTCGTCCGTGCGATTGGCCAGGCGCTGGTGATGGCGCCGCTGTCCGCGGTGGCAACATCAGGCATCGAGCCGGAAAACGCGGGCTCGGCGTCAGGCCTGTTCAACATGATGCGCAATCTCGGCGGCGCCGTCGGCATCGCGCTGCTCCAGACCGTGCTGACCAAGCGCGAGCAGTATCACTCCAACGTGCTGATGCAGTCGGTCTCGGTGTTCGAGCAGGCGACGCGCACGCGGCTGGAGCAGCTCACCCAGTATTTCATCAATCATGGCATCCTCGACCATGCGGATGCGTCGCATCGTGCCTATGTCGCGATCGGCCGTATCGTGCAGAAGCAGGCCTATATCCTCGCCTTCAGCGACACCTTCTATCTGCTTGGCGCGGCGCTGATCGTGGCCCTGGTCGCAGCCCTCTTCCTGAAGAAGCCCGGCCAGACTTCCGCCGGCGGAGCCCACTGACCTCAATCCAAGCAAGGAGAACGCCCATGAAGCCCCGCATGAACTACTACCAGGCCGCGCCCGACACGATCAAAGCACTGATGGCGCTGGAGACGCAGATCCAGTCGACAGGCCTGGAGAAATCACTGATCGAGCTCGTCAAGATCCGGGCCTCGCAGATCAACGGCTGCGCCTATTGCATCAACATGCATACCGAGGACGCGCGCAAGCGCGGCGAGACCGAGCAGCGCATCTATCTGCTCGACGCCTGGCGCGAATCTCCGCTCTATTCCGACCGTGAGCGCGCCGCGCTGGCCTGGACCGAAGCAGTGACCTTGATCTCGCAGACGCACGCGCCGGACGACGTCTACGAGCAGGTCCGCGCACAGTTCTCGGAGGAGGAAACGGTCAATCTGACCATGCTGATCGCGACCATCAACGCCTGGAACAGGATCGCGATCTCGTTCCGCGCGGTTCACCCGGTGAAGGTCAAGGCGTCGGTGGGGTGAGGAGTGGCGTCATGGACGCAACGTCGCCTCCAGCCGCTCAACTGTCATGCCCCGGCGTGACCGCAGCATCCAGTACGGCGCGGCCAATCGATTGAAGCACGACCGCCTCGGAGTATTGGATCGCCCGGTCAAGCCGGGCGATGACAGCAATGGGTGTGGCTTAAACCGCCGTCGCCTTGGCGAACTCCACGTAGATCTCACGCAGCCGCGTTGCCAACGGGCCGGGCTTGCCGTCGCCGATCTTTTTCCCATCGATCGCCACCACCGGCTGCACGAACAGTGAGGCCGACGTCGCAAAAGCCTCCTTTGCGGCCAGCGCCTCGGCCACCGTGAAAGAACGCTCCTCGACGCGGAGCTGGCGCTCTTCGGCGAGCGCCACCACGGCCTTGCGGGTGCAGCCCGGCAGGATCGCATTGGAGTTCTTGCGGGTCACGATGACGTCGTCCTGCGTCAGGATGAATGCCGAGGACGAGCCGCCTTCGGTGATATAGCCGTCTTCCAGCATCCAGGCTTCGCCGGCGCCGGCTTCGGCCGCGGCCTGCTTCGCCAGCACCTGCGCCAGCAGCGCCACGCTCTTGATATCGCGCCGTTCCCACCGGATGTCGGGCACGGTGATCACGCTGATGCCGGCCTTCGCCGACGCGGCGTTGATGATATCCTTCTCCGAGGTGAACATCACCAGGCTCGACTTGACGTCACCCTTGGGAAACGCGAAGTCGCGGCCCTTGTCGGCACCGCGCGTGACCTGGAGATAGACGAGGCCGTTCTCGAGCTTGTTGCGCGCGATCAGTTCCTTCTGGAACTCGGTGATGCGCTCGAGCGTCTCCGGTAGCTTCAGCTTGATCTCGCCGACCGAACGCTCCAGCCGCGCCAGATGCGAGGCATTGTCGACCAGCTTGCCATCGAGAACGGCCGAGACCTCGTAGATGCCGTCGGCGAACAGAAAGCCGCGGTCGAGGATCGAGATCTTCGCGTCCGAGAGCGGGATGAATGAGCCGTTGACGTAGGCAATCGAGTCCAAGGCAGGTCTCCTGGCGGAAAGGGGATTTGCCCACCGGTATAGGAGATTTGGCGCCGACGATAAACCCTCGATGCGTCATTCCGGGGTGTTCGCAAAGCGAATGAGCCCGGAATCCATCTCACCTCGCGTACTGCCGCACAATGGATTCCGAGCCCGCGAAGTCGCGCCGCGGAATGACGGCGGTGATTAATGCGACAGGATCTTCGACAGAAATTTCTGTGCGCGGTCGCTGCGGGGCTTGCCGAAGAAATCGTCCTTCGCTGCGTCCTCGACGATCTCGCCGCGGTCCATGAAGATGACGCGGTTGGCGACCTTGCGGGCAAAACCCATCTCGTGGGTGACGACCATCATGGTCATGCCTTCGCGGGCGAGATCGACCATGACGTCGAGCACCTCGCTGACCATTTCGGGGTCCAGCGCCGAGGTCGGCTCGTCGAACAGCATGACGATCGGATCCATCGCCAGCGCGCGAGCGATGGCGACACGCTGCTGCTGCCCCCCGGAGAGCTGCGCCGGGAATTTCTGCGCCTGCTCTATCAGCCCGACGCGCTCCAGAAGCTGCATGCCTTTGGTCTGCGCCTTGTCACGCGGCCGCCCCAGCACCTTCTCCTGCGCGAGGCAGAGATTGTCGATGATCTTGAGATGCGGAAACAGCTCGAAGTGCTGGAAAACCATGCCGACGCGCGAACGCAGCTTCGGCAGATTGGTCTTGGGATCGTTGACCTTGGTGCCGTCGACCAAGATGTCGCCGCTCTGGAACGGCTCCAGCGCATTGACGCATTTGATCAGCGTGGACTTGCCCGAGCCCGAGGGACCGCAGACCACGACGACCTCGCCCTTGGTGACGCTGGTGGTGCAATCCGTCAGCACCTGGAAACTCGGCGTGTACCATTTGTTGACGTGGCTGATTTCGATCATGTGTTTCTCAAGCGGTTCGGCAATCTCGGTTCACCTCTCCCAAGGAGAGAGGTCGGCGCAAAGCGCCGGGTGAGGCGGTACAGGTCCATCGTTGGAGCGAAACCCCTCACCCGGATCGCTAGCGCGATCCGAGCTCTCCCTGTGGGAGAGGTGAAGGGGCATCGCATTCGAAATCTCGAACTCACGTTCCACCTAGCGAATGATGGCGATGCGCGCCTGGAGCCGGCGGACGCCGAAGGAGGCGATACAGGAAATGGTGAAATAGACGACGGCTGCGAACAGATACATTTCGACCAGGCGCCCGTCCCGCTGCGCCACCTTGCTGGCGGCACCGAGGAAGTCGGTGATGGACAGCACGTAGACCAGCGAGGTGTCCTGGAACAGCACGATGGTCTGCGTGATCAGGACCGGCAGCATGTTGCGGAAGGCCTGCGGCAGCACGACATAGCGCATGGTCTGGGCGTAAGTCAGCCCCAGCGCGCTGGCCGCAGCCGGCTGCCCGCGCGAGATCGACTGGATGCCGGCGCGCATGATTTCGGAGAAGTACGCCGCCTCGAACATGATGAAGGTGATGAGCGACGATGCGAATGCGCCGACGCTGATGGGGCGCGAGGCGCCGGTCAGCCACTGCCCGATATAGGGCACCAGGAAATAGAACCAGAAGATGACCAGCACCAGCGGCAGCGAGCGCATGAAGTCGACATAGACGCCGGCGATCCGGCCAAGGATCTTGAAGCCGGAGAGCCGCATCAGCGCGAGTGCCGTGCCGAAGACCAACCCGCCGAGTGCCGCGAGCCCCGTTAGCGTCAGCGTGAACGTCATGCCCTCATAGAACAAATAGGGCAGCGCGCGGCGGATGACGTCGAAATCGAGATTGCCGAACATCGCTATTTCCCCGTGATGTAGCCG
This sequence comes from Bradyrhizobium sp. 137, assembly GCF_023074095.1. NCBI lineage: Bacteria > Pseudomonadati > Pseudomonadota > Alphaproteobacteria > Hyphomicrobiales > Nitrobacteraceae > Bradyrhizobium > Bradyrhizobium sp. 137. Next base: position 102,540 of record NZ_JADPKU010000044.1, on the reverse strand, counting down.
GGGATCGCAACCCAGCGCTCAAGGAAGCGCATCGCGGTCACGACGACGGCGTTGACAAGGAGATAGAGGATCGTCGCAGCGGTGAAGGCCTCGAACACCTGGAACGAGAACTCCTGCATGGAGCGCGCCTGTCCGGTCAGCTCGAGCAGGCCGATGGTGATCGCAACCGCCGTGTTCTTGATGGTGTTGAGGAACTCAGAGGTCAAGGGCGGCAGGATGATGCGGAACGCCATCGGCAGCAGCACGTAGCGATAGCCCTGCACCGTGGTCAGACCCAGCGCGGTTGCGGCCATCTTCTGCCCGCGCGGCAGCGAACCGATGCCGGCCTGCAATTGCACGGCGACGCGGGCCGACATGAAGAAGCCGACACCGATCGCGGCCGTCCAGAACGGCGCGTTCGGCAGCTGCTTCAGCCAAGTGCCGGCGCCTCTTGGCAGCAGTTCCGGCAGCACGAAGAACCACAGGAAGAGCTGCACGAGCAGCGGCATGTTACGGAAGAATTCGACATAGGCAAAGCCGAACCAATTCGCTCCCCTCGACGGCAGCGTGCGCATCACGCCGACGATGGAGCCGGTGATCAGCGCGATGACCCAGGCCAGCGCCGCAGTCTTGAGGGTCAGCACCAGTCCCGACAGCAGCATGTCGAGATAGGTGCCGGTCCCCATCGGGTTCGGCTGGAAAAAGATTCCCCAGTTCCAGTTGTAGTTCACGTGTCCCCCGCGCGAACGCGCCAATCATGGATGTCCCGGCACCTATGCAAATGTCCGGCCATTCTCCCTCCAGAATGTCCGAAATGTACCGCCTCTCCCCGCAAGCGGGGAGAGGCGAACAGCTCCATCTTACTTGTAATCGTCCGGATTCGGCGAGTCCGTCGGCTTGGCGAACTCGTTCTTCAGCTCTGGCGAAATCGGCGTGTTGAGGTTCAGTCCCTTCGGCGGGATCTTCTGGGTGAACCACTTATCGTAGATCTTCTGGGCTTCGCCGGACGTATAGAGCGCCGCCGTCGCCGCATCGACCACCTTCTTGAAGGCGGGGTCATCCTTGCGCAGCATGATGCCATAGGGCTCGGGCTTGGAGAACGCGTCCTTGGAGATGGCATAGTCGTCCGGGTTCTTCGACCCGGCCACGAGGCTCGCCAGCAGGATGTCGTCCATCACGAAGGCGACCGCGCGGTCGGTCTCGACCATCAGGAAGGCCTCGGCGTGGTCCTTGGCGGGAATGATGTTGGCGCCGAGGCCCTTGGCAACGTTGGCTTCGGTGAGCTGCTTGATGTTGGTGGTGCCGGCGGTCGAGACCACGGTCTTGCCCTTGAGATCGTCGATCGACTTCAGGCCGCTCGACTTCTTGAACACGTAGCGGCTGGCCGTCAGATAGTGGGTGTTGGTAAAAGCGACCTGCTTCTGGCGCTCGGCATTGTTGGTGGTCGAGCCGCATTCGAGGTCGATGGTGCCGTTCGCCATCAGCGGGATGCGGGTCGCCGAGGTCACCGGATTGAGCTTGACCTCGAGCTTGTCCAGCTTGAGCTCCTTCTTCACGGCATCGACGATCTTGTAGCAGATGTCCATCGCGAACCCGATGGGCTTCTGGTTGTCGTCGAGATAGGAGAACGGGATCGAGGAGTCGCGGAAGCCCAGCGTGATCGCGCCGGTGTCCTTGATGTTCTTCAGCGTGCCGGTCAGCTCCTGGGCCCCGGCCTGGCTGACGGCGAAGGTCGCGGCAAGCGCGAGCCCGATGTAACGGAAATGTTTCACTTTTCTTCCCCTTTCGGATGATGCGGCCCGGATGCAAGCACAAATCGAGCCGGATTAGAATGTAACTTTCGGCTGGATCAAAGGCTCAGGTTAACGGCGCCGGCAACTCGCCGAGATCCCAGAACAGCCCGGCCATCACCGTCAAGGCCTCTTCGGTCAATGGCAGCAGGATGTGCTCATTGGGCGCATGTTGGGAGCAACCGGGGTAGGAGTGCGGCACCCAGATCGTCGGCAGGCCCAGGATTTCGGAGAACACGTCGTTGGGCAGCGAGCCGCCGAAATTCGGCAGCACGGCCGGCGCCTTGCCGGTCGTCTCCTGCACTGAATTGGCCGCCCATTTGATCCAGGGGCTGTCGAAATCGGTCCGCGATGCGGCAAAACTCTGGGCCGCCCGCACCTCGACCATAGGAAAACCCTTTGCGACCAGATGCGCGCGGATGGCCTCGATCAGACCCTCGATCTTCGTCCCGACCACGAAACGCAGTTGCAGCACGGCATTGGCATGGCCGGGAATGGCGTTCGCCGGCTTCTCGATATTGCCCGAGGCCATCGCCAGCACTTCCAGCGTGTTCCAGGCGTAGAGCCGTTCGGCCGCCGACAGGCCCTCCTCGCCCCAATTCTCCGCCAGCGCCGGCTCGTCCGCGGTCGGCACCACCTGCACGTCGGCGAGATAGCTGCGGATCTGGTTGGTGAGCCGCGGCGGCTTCAGCGCGTCGAGCTGGAGACGGCCGTGGCCATCAACCAGCGTGGAGATCGCGTTGACCAGGATGGTCGCGGGGTTGGCGAGCACGCCGCCCCAATTGCCCGAATGGTGACCGCCGTCGCGCAAGTTCACATCGAGATGGATGCGGATGCCGCCGCGGCAGCCCAGAAACAGCGTCGGACGGTCGGCGGACAGACGCGGCCCGTCCGAGGCCATGAACAGATCGCCCTTGAGCGCATCGCGATTGAGGTCGCAGACCTTGCCGAGATCGGGCGAGCCGATCTCCTCGCCCATCTCGACAATGAATTTGGCGTTGAAGCCGAGCTTGCCGCCTCTCGCCTCGCGCACGGCGCGCAGCGCCGCCATATTGATGCTGTGCTGGCCCTTGTTGTCGGCAGTGCCGCGGCCATAGAGGCGCGTGCCCGCAACCGTCGTGCGCCAGGGATCGCGGCCGTCGCGCCACTCGCCCTCCATGCCGTCGACGACATCGCCATGGCCGTAGATCAGCACGGTCGGCACTGAGTCACTCTCGTGGTGCTCGGCAAACAGGAACGGCGCCTTGCCGCTCGGGGATTCGACGATGCGGCTGGTGAAATCAAGCGCGGCAAAGGCCGGTTGCATTTCCTGTTCCAGATAGGCGCGCAGCTCAGTGCCGCGCGAGGGATTCTGGCTCTCGGTCCGATAAGCGATCCGGCGGTCGAGCTCGGTGAGGAACGCACCGGATTTGAAATCCTCGCGGGCGCGGGCGATAGCGTCGGCTCTGGTCATGACTTGCTTTTCGAGATTTTGAGACGAAGGACATTACCCGAGACGGGCGGGTCTTCGAAAGTGGCGGGACTTCGATAGTTCTTGGGGTTCTCTTGGAATTTGGTTCTTGCTCTCGTGAGATTGGCTTGCCAAGTGCGGCAGCACTGCGGATTTTGGCCTTGCCAAGGCCGAGACATCCAAGTCTAGGATATGCAAGAACTTCGCCAAGTTCGGGCGCACGTCTACCATTCGAAGAGCGCTCAGTACAGAGTGCCGAGGGACCGTCATGGCCAAAGAGATCAGGCTCAACGCTTTTGCGATGAATTGCGTCGCACACCAGTCACCGGGCCTGTGGACCCATCCGCGTGATCGCACCGCCAACTATAACCGCCTGCCCTATTGGATTGATCTCGCCAAGACGTTGGAGCGCGGCCGCTTCGACGGGCTGTTCCTCGCCGACGTGCTCGGCGTTTATGACGTCTACGGCAATAGCCCTGACGCAGCCTTGCGCAACGCAGCACAGACGCCGTCGAACGAGCCGCTGCTGCTGCTCTCGGCGATGGCGGCAGTAACGCAAAATCTCGGGTTCGGCGTCACCAGCAATCTGTCCTTCGAGCCGCCCTACCCGTTCGCGCGGCGGATGTCGACGCTCGATCACCTCACCGAGGGACGGATCGGATGGAACGTCGTCACTGGCTATCTCGACAGCGCCGCGCGCGGCGCCGGCAAGGACAAGCAGACCGGGCACGACGACCGCTACGACATCGCCGACGAATATATGGAGGTCGTCTACAAGCTCTGGGAAGGAAGCTGGAAGGACGATGCCGTGCTGCGAGACCGGACGCGCGGCATCTTCACCGATCCCGCGAAAGTTCATCGCGTCAACCATGAGGGCGCGAACTACCGCATCAACAACACCATTCATCTCAGCGAGCCGTCGCCGCAGCGCACGCCCGTGCTGTACCAGGCCGGCACCTCGCCGCGCGGCCGGCAATTCGCGGCGAAGCATGCCGAATGCGTGTTCATGTCGGGACCGTCGGCCAAGGTGATCGCGCCGCGCGTGGCAGCAATCCGGCAAGAGGCCGCCGCGCTCGGCCGTAACCCGGCCGAAATCCTGATGTTCTCGATGATGACGATCATCCTCGGACGGACGGAAGCCGAGGCGAAAGAGAAATACGCCGACTATCGCCGCCATATCAGCCCCGAAGGCGCGCTGGCGCTGATGTCGGGCTGGACCGGCGTCGACTTCTCCGGTTACGACCTCGACCAGCAGGTCCGGCACGTCCAGAACGACGCTGGCCGCAGCGCCATGGACAACGTCACCCGGGCCGATCCGGACCGGGTCTGGACTGTGCGCGACGTCATCGAGCATGTCGGCATCGGCGGCGCCGGCCCCGTCGTGATCGGCACGCCGGAGATGGTTGCCGACAAGATCGAGCAATGGTTCGAGGCGACCGATGTCGACGGCCTCAACGTCGCCTTTGCGATCTCGCCCGGCGATTTCGAGGATATCGCCGACATGCTGGTGCCGGAGCTGACGCGGCGCGGACGGTACAAGCCGGGCTATGCCAAGGGCACGCTGCGGGAGAAGCTGTTCGGCGAGGGCCGGGCAAGGCTCGATGCGCCGCACCCGGCGGCGGGGTATCGGGTGGGGAAGACGGGGTAGGAGCCACACTCTCACTGTCATGCCCCGGCTTGCCATCTTCGCTGAAGCTTCGCCGGCCGAGTGAGCTTGCAAGCCCCGCATAGCCTAGCGCAGCCGGGACCGGGGCATCCAGTACGCCGCGGCCTATCGAGGAATCACAGCCGTCTCTGGAATACTGGATCGCCCGCCTTCGCGCGCGATGACAGCTGAGAACTTGGAGGCAGCGCTACTTACACCCTCCCGTCCACCAGCACCTCGATCAGCTTCGTCCCCGGCCGGCCAAGCGCCGACGACAGGGTCGTCTTCAGCTCACGCGGATCGCTGACCTTGATCGCCTCGCAGCCAAGCGCTTTCGCGACGCCCGCAAAATCCACCGGCGGATCGACGAAATCCATGCCGACGTAATTGTCGTCACCGTGGAATGCGAGCAGGCGCTGCTTGATGATGCGGTAGCCGCCATTGTTGGCGATGACGACGTTGAGCGGCAGCTTGTGATGCGCCGCCGTCCACAGCGCCTGGATCGAATACATCGCGCTGCCGTCGCCGGAGAAACAGACGACGGGGCGATCCGGATTGGCGATGCTGACGCCGACCGAGGCAGGCAGGCCCCAGCCGATGCCGCCGGAGGCGAGGCCGTGATAGCCGTAGCGTTCGCGATGCGGACGCAGGTTGGTGATCTGGCGGCTGGAGGTGAGCCCTTCGTCCACGAGAATGGCATGTTCGGGCATGGCCTCGACCATTTGCAACACCAGAAAGTCCGGGTCGATCGGCGTGCGGCCCGCGCTCCTGTTGATCTGCTCGATCAGCGCGGCGCGGCGCGCAGTCCAATTCTTCGGCACGAGCTCGGCGAGGTGCTGCTTGGCGCGGCTCGCGAGTGTTGCGCCGCCCATCTCTTTCAGCACCGGGATCAGCGCGCGCAGCGTTTCCTTCAAATCCGCCTTCAGCGCGATCTCGGCGCCGTAATTCTTGGCGATCTCCCAATCGACGAGACCGATCTGCACGATGCCGAGACCATCCGGCAGCGCATCGACTTCGCTATGGACCGACATCCGCAGCGGATCACCGCCAAGCGCAATCAGGAGATCGTAGGGCGCGAGCGTATCGCGCGCCGCTTTCTGAACCCGCGCCAGCGTGCCGACGAAGCTCGGGCTCTCCGAGAGGAAGTGCGCACCGTAAGCTGTCGAGGATTGAAACGCGGCGGCGCCGAGCAACTCCGCCAATTCAGCCGCCTCCTTCAGCGCGTCACTCTTGACCACTTCGTCCATGGTGACGATCACAGGACGCTCGGCTTTCAGCAGCCGCGCAGCAAAGGCCCTGAGCGCACCATCTGATGGTCTGGTACGCGCGTCGATGCGGGTGGAGCGGCCGAGATCGATGCCCGCCTCGCTATTGAGGATGTCGCCAGGCAGCGAGATGAACACGGGGCCGGTTGGCGGCGTGGTCGCGACCTTTGCCGCGCGGCGCACGATGCGCGGCAGGTCCTCGAGCCGCGTCACCTCGACCGCCCATTTCACCAGCGGCTCGGCCATGCGCACCAAGGGACCGTACAGCACCGGCTCCATCAGGCCGTGGCCCTGCTCCTGCTGGCCGGCGGTGAGGATCATCGGCGTGCCCGTGAACTTGGCGTTGTAGAGCGAGCCCATCGCGTTGCCGAGGCCGGGCGCGACATGGACGTTGCAAGCGACAAGCTTTCCGGAGGCGCGGCTGTAACCGTCGGCGATCGCGACCACCAGGCTCTCTTGCATCGCCATCACATAGGTGAGATCAGGGTGATCCTTCAGCGCATGCATGATCGGCAACTCGGTGGTGCCGGGATTGCCGAACAGATGGGTGATGCCTTCGTCCTTGAGCAGCGCGAGAAAGGCCGAGCGGCCGGTGATCTTGTTCTTCATGTTTCCTCCAGGAGCGGACGTTGCCGCAAGGATGGGCGTATGATGGCCGAAGTCGGAGGAAGCGTGCAAGGAAACGCGGTCATGGCTGCGTTGCGTGAGCGCCTCTCCGTGTCCCGGACGTGGCGCAAACGTGTAACGTTGCGACGCAGAGCCGGGACACAGAACTCGCACGGCGGAGGCTGGTACCATGGCCCCGGCTCAGGAGCGCACCGCCGAAGGGGCGCAGCGCTGCGTCCGGGGCACGAGAGCTGTGCGCGGTGCGCTACATCTCCTCCCGCCCCAATTCGAACGGATCCTCGCCCCTCACCCGTTTCTTCCTTTTCGAGCGCTGCCAGACCACGCCAGGAAAGCCCTTCAGCGGCACCAGCGGCTCGCCGGCATAGGCCCATTCCTGCAGCTCTTCGATGGCGATGTGATAGAGCGGCTGGCGGCCGGTGCGCTCGTTGAACAGCGCGCGGGGGATATTGACCATGTGCGGCCCGCGCGGGCGCTCATAAGCGATCGGCGTGCCGCAATGCGAGCAGAAGCTGCGGGTGGTCTTCGTGGCCTTGTCTTCGTAACGCGTGAGCGCAGTCTTGCCAGCGGTGATGCGAAAGCGCTTCTTCCAGCTCCCGACATAGGTCGCGTAGGCCGCGCCATGGGCGCGGCGGCTGGCGGCGGAATGATCATGCCAGGCCCAGCGCGCAGGCACGTCGATCTCGAAGCTGACCTTGCCGCAGAGACATTGCCCGGTGGCAATTCCTGCGGCGGCGGCGGCTTTGGCCATGGGGATTCTCTCCGTCGTCATTGCGAGGACGAGAATACACGATTGTCATTCCGGGGCGCGACGAAGTCGCGAGCCCGAATCCATCGGGCGGCACGCCAGGATGCGACATGGATTCCCGGCTCGAGGCGTTGCGTCGCCCCGGAATGACGGAAACAGTTCAGGCCGGCGTCAGTTCGTCATACGCCGGATAATCCGTGTACCCCTTCTCCTCCCCACCGTAGAACGTCGCACGATTGTACGGCGTGATCGGGAAGCCGTGCCGAAGACGCCGCGGCAGGTCGGGGTTGGAGATGAAGATGCGACCGAAGGCGATGATGTCGGCATATCCGTCGGCGATCGCGGCATTCGCGCTCTCGCCGGTGAAGCCGCCGGCGGTCATCAGCACGCCGCTGTAGAGCGGGCGGAACAGCACCATCGCGGAGGGCACGTTCTCCCAATGCACGTCGGCGCGGCCGGCGCCGCTGGAACGCGGCTCGATGAAGTGCAAATAGGCAAGACCGAGCTTGTCGAGCGCCCTCACGACATGGCTATAGAGCGGCATCGGATCGGGCTCGCCGGAATCATTGGCGATGCCGTGAGGCGACAGCCGGACGGCGACGCGGTTCGCTCCCCAGACGTCGATCGCGGCCTGCGTCACTTCGAACAGCAGCCGCGCGCGGTTCTCGATCGATCCGCCATACTGATCAGTGCGCTGGTTGCTGCGCGATTGCAGGAACTGCTCGAGCAGATACCCGTTGGCGCCGTGGATCTCGACGCCGTCGAAGCCGGCGGCGAGCGCATTCTTGGCACCCTGCCGGAATGCCTCGACGATGCCCTTGACCTCTTCGGTCTCCAGCGCGCGCGGCGTCTCGTAGTCCGAAATCTTGCCGTCGGCGGTCATCGCCTTCATGCCTTCGGCCTTGATCGGGATCGCCGAGGCCGACACCGGCAGCGCGCCACCGTGGAAGGAGGAATGCGAGACGCGGCCGACATGCCAAAGCTGGAGGAAGATGATGCCGCCTTTGGCGTGCACGGCATCGACCACCTTGCGCCAGCCAGCGACTTGCGCCTCCGAATAGATGCCCGGCGTCGCCGGATTGCCGCGGCCGTGCGAGAGCACAGGGGAGGCTTCCGCGATGATCAAGCCGCCCGGCGTCGCGCGCTGGCCGTAATATTCGGCGTTGAGCGGCCACGGCGCGAAAGTTTCGCGCTCCGCCCGCATGCGCGTTAGCGGCGCCATCGCGACGCGATGCGCGAGCCTGTACGGACCGACCTGCAACGGTCGAAACAACGCCTCGAACTTCATGCTGGCCTCAAATGCTTCGGAAGGATGACGATCATATAGCGGGGCGGCTACCGGAAAGGTGCCGCCCCACGAAGGCAATATTCCTCCTTGCGAAAGGGAGGAGGGAAACTACGCCGTCTTGATCCAGACGGCCTTCACGTTGAGATATTCCTCGACGTGCTGCTTGCCCGACTCGCGGCCATAGCCGCTCATCTTGTAGCCGCCGAAGGGCACAGCCGGGTCCATCGCCTGGTAGCAGTTCACCCACACCGAGCCGGCGCGCAAACTCTTCGCTACCGCATGGGCCTTGCTGACGTCGCGGGTCCATAGGCCCGAGCCGAGGCCGAAAGTGGTGTTGTTGGCGCGCTTGACCAACTCATCCATGTCCTTGAACGCGATCGCGGAGATGACGGGACCGAAGATCTCCTCCTGCGCGATGCGCATGTTGTCCTGGACGCCCGCGAACACCGTGGGTGAGACGAAGAAGCCCTTCGACAGCGCGCCTTCGGTGACGCGTCCGCCGCCGGCGAGCGCCTTGGCGCCTTCCTTTTGGCCGATATCGAGGTAGCCGGTGACACGCTCCAATTGCTGCTCGGACACCAGTGGGCCGATCTGGGTGTTTGGATCGAGGCCGTTTCCGACTTGCAGCTTCTTGCCGAACTCCGCGACGCGGCCGACGAACTCCTCGTAGATCGACTGCTCGACGAACAGGCGCGTTCCGGCGCTGCAGATCTGCCCCGAATTGGCGAACACCGCCATCGCGGCGCCCGGCACCGCGGCATCGAGATCGGCATCCGCGAATACGATGTCCGGCGACTTGCCGCCGAGCTCGAGCGAGACGCGCTTGAGGTTGCCGGCCGACGCACGGATGATCGACTGGCCCGTGACATGCGAGCCGGTGAAGGCGACCTTGTCGACGTCATGGTGCGAGGCGAGCGCCGCGCCCGCGGTCTCGCCATAGCCGGGAACGACGTTGATGACGCCGGGCGGCACGCCCGCTTCCATCGCAAGCTCGGCGATGCGCAGCGAGGTCAGCGGCGCTTCTTCGGCAGGCTTGAGCACCACCGTGCAGCCGGTCGCGATCGCCGGACCGATCTTCCAGATCGTCGCCGTCAGCGGCCCGTTCCAGGGGATGATGGCGCCGACGACACCGACCGGCTCCTTCAGCGTGTAGGAGAAGATCTCGCCCGGCAGCGAGTTCTCGATGGTCTCGCCATGGATCGCGGTGGTTTGGCCGGCGTAGTAACGCAGCATGCCGATGGCGCGCAGGCGATAGGCGCGGGTCCGGCTGACCGGGGCCCCCATGTCGAGCGTGTCGAGTTGCGACAATTCGTCGAAATTCTTCTCGACGAGATCGGCGAGCTTGAGCAGTAGGTTCTGCCGCTCGAACGGCTTGACCTTGCTCCAGGGTCCTTCGAAGGCGCGGCGGGCCGCGGCGACCGCACGGTCGATGTCTTCCTTGTCCCCCTCGGCGACGGTTGCGAGCAGCTCGCCGGTGGCGGGATTGCGGGTTTCGAAGCGCTTGCCTGAGGCAGCGTCGACCCACTTCCCGTCGACCAGCATCTGCTTGTAGGACCCGTTCGCGAATGGATGGCGCGTGATCGGAATAGCCTGCGACACAGCCATGGCTGCACTCCCTGTCAGGTGATTGATTGGTTCGATCTGGGCGCGATCGTTCGTCCCACAAAATACAGCGGCGCCGGAGAGGCGTAAAGGCGGCGCGGAGCGAAGACCTCCCATGCCGAGTTGTGCAGGGTCGCACGAGACACGTGCTATAACGCGGCGGAACGCAACGTAGCTTCGCCGGAGGCCGCCATGTCACATCCCGCCATCATCAAAGACAACGTTGCCGTGATCACAGGAGGCGCGTCCGGGATCGGATTTGCCGCCGCCGCGGCGTTTGCGCGCACCGGCATGAAGCTGTGCATCGCCGATGTCGATCAGGTGCGGCTGGCCGAGGCCGCAACAAAACTCTCATCCATCGCAGGTGCTGCGAATGTGATGACGTTTGCCGCCGATGTCAGCAAGGCCGAGAGCGTGACGGAACTCGAACATGCCGTAGGCGAACGCTTCGGCGGCACCGATATCTTGATGAACAATGCCGGCATCCAGCCCGGCAGCACATTGTTCGCCGGGCCGGACAATTGGCAGCGCATCATCGGCGTCAACATGTGGGGCATCATCAACGGCTCGCGCATCTTCGCACCTGGCATGATCGCGCGCGGTAAACCAGGCCTCATCATCAACACCGGATCGAAGCAAGGCATCACCACCCCGCCGGGCGATCCCGCCTACAATGTCTCCAAGGCCGGCGTGAAAGCTTTTACGGAAGCGCTCCAGCACGAGCTGCGTAACACGAAGGACTGCCACATCACCGCGCATCTGCTCATCCCCGGTTTCGTCTTCACCGGCCTCACCGCGAAAGGCCGCACCGAGAAGCCCGCAGGCGCCTGGACGCCGGAGCAGACCGTCGACTTCATGCTGGCGCGGATCGAGGCCGGCGACTTCTACATCCTGTGCCCGGACAACGACGTGCCGCGCGCACTCGACGAGAAGCGCATGCTGTGGGCCGCCGGCGACATCATCGAGAACCGCCCGCCGCTGTCGCGGTGGCACCCGGATTACGCCGATGCGTTCAAGACGTTTGTGGAGGGCGACTGACTATCAGACCCTCATGCTGAGGAGCTGGAGCGCGACAGCACGGTGAGATCAGATAACCCGCTTACAGCGTCTCTTGCTTGTGCCCGCAATCCTTGCAGGCGTACTTGACGCGCGTCTGGCCCTTTTCCGCCTGCACCCGGTTCGGCGCGCCGCACTTGCCGCAGACGGCCTCGATGCGGGTGGTGCCCTGCTTGACGACGATGGTTCTCTTTTCCATCGATTCGCGGATCAGGCGCTCGGCCTCCTCACGCAACGATTGTTTCGACAATGCTCGTCTCCGCCTCTGGAAAGCGCGAGAGCCATATCGCACCTGCGTTCAAATCACAATCGGCAAAGCCTGCTCTGACCTGGACAACCAGGTAACAAGCCTCAGCATGTAAAGGATCTCGGCAACATATGAGCGCAACACCCGCCATCATGGTTCGACTGCATTTTGCGGGCGATGCCACGATTGTTGCAAATGACCGGAGATACGGCGGGGGCGGATGCTCAGCATCAGCCGCCGCCATACAGCGCTCCTCTTCCGCGCCTCTCTCCTCAAGCCGCCTTGGACACCTCCATCAGCAGCCGCTCGGCCTTGGCGTCCTCGATGCGGTTCACGAGGCGGCTGCTCTCGTGATTGTCGCGCACGGTCTTGGTCAGCGTGATGCAGGTCTGGATCAGCATGACGATGCCCATGGTGAGATAGCCCTTCATCCAGAGGTCGATCGGCAGGAAGAAGATGCCGATGCCGACGAGGAAAGCCGAGGCTGCGAAGGACGCGTAAGTGAAGCTCACCCAAGCGCTGCTGTGCGGCTGGCCGTTCTGGTTCATGGTGGTCTCCTGTTGTTCGAATGATGATTGGTTCGGGAAGTTGGGGTTGAGATCAGGCAGTCGGCATGCGCTTGGACTTCAGCCGCGCCAGCACATCGTCTGCCGTCGTCTTGAGCCGCGGGCCAAAGCCCTGTTCGGCGAGTCTCTCGGCAGTGGCGAGCGGACCGGTGGTCGCGTCGAGCTCCACCAGGGCATCGTCGGCGGCCTGGGCCTCCATCTGCCGCTCGCGCAAACGCCTCAACGTGCCCTCCGCCTCCGGCAGCGTGGATTCGTAGGGTCGTGCAGCCTCGATGCCACTGCGACGAAGCGAGCGCACCGCTTCCGATGCGCGGGCAATGCGGCGGCCGCGATCGAGCTCGGTGATGCGAGCCTGCGCGCTGGCGACATGGCGCTTCAACCGCACGATCTCGGTCGCGAACAGCGCGCGTGCCGTCATCAACGCATCGCGATCGGCCTCAAGGCTCGCGATGGCTTCCGCCGCGTCCTTGGCGAGGTCGTCGCGGCCACCGTCGAGCGCCGCAACGGCGCGGGTCTCGAGATCGGCGATGCGGGCATTCGTCGCTTCGAGCTTGCGGCCCTCCTGCTGGTCCTGCGCGATCGCCAGCGCCAGCGTGCGCTTGCTGCGCTCGACGGCCGCGGCCGCATCACGCATCTGCTGATCGAGGATGAGTAGGGCGGTCCGGTCTTCCAGCTCCTCGCCCGCAGCGGCCACGCTGCCGCGGAAAAGGGTCACCACGGTCTTGAACATTTGTTGCTCCCTGTTATGAGCGTTGCTCACATATGCTTTCTAGCATATCTTGAGCGTTGCTCAAGAAATTTATGAGCGACGCTCACGAACTTGGTAGGCGATGTCTAAGATCTTGGAACGTCGAGAGAAATTGCGATCAGACCTAGTTCTTGCGGCGGAACGAATGATCGCTGAACGGGGATTGGCTGGCCTGAAGACCCGGGATCTCGCCCGCGAGATCGGCTGCGCCAATGGCGCGGTCTACAATCTCGTCGCCGACGTCGACGAATTGATCCTGCGCGTCGGCTCGCGCACATTGCTTCGGCTCGACAAGGCGCTCAGCGCCGCTGAGAGCGCGGGCGAGCCATCGCCACAAGAAGCCCTGGTCCGCATCGCGATCGCCTATTGTGATTTTGCCGCGGAAAATCTCCAGCTCTGGCGCGCGCTGTTCGAGCACCGCATGGAGGCCGACAAGATCGTCCCGGACTGGTCGATCGAGGACCAGATGCAGCTGTTCCGCCACATCTACCAGCCGCTGTCCGCGCTGCTTCCAAAGCGCAGCCCGGAAGAACTGAGCATCACCGCGCGCAGCCTGTTCTCGGCGGTCCATGGCATGGTGGCGCTGGGGTTGGAACAGAAGCTGGTCGCCGTACCCCTGCCGGCGCTGCGCAAGGAAATCGCAGGCCTCGTACGCGCAATGCTGGTTGGGCTAGTCGCCCTCGCAGAGTAGAGGCAGCGGCGAAACCGTTGGCGGTGGCTGACTAAAATTTCGCCTGTCGCATCGCGATTGCCGCGCTTAGCCTTCACGGAGCCCTATCCCCTCGCCCCACCCCGGAGTTCTCTATGCCCCTCCTCGTCCGCGGCGGCACCGTCGTCAATCACGATTGTTCGCGCCGTGCTGACGTGCTGATCGACGGCGAGGCCATCGTCGCGGTCGGGGCCTCACTCGATGCACCCGCGGGCGCTGAAGTGATTGACGCCGGCGGCGCCTACGTCATCCCGGGCGGCATCGATCCGCATACCCATCTCGAAATGCCGTTCATGGGCACCGTCACCGCCGACGATTTCGAATCGGGAACCAAAGCGGCGCTCGCTGGCGGCACCACGATGGTGGTGGATTTCTGCCTGCCCGATCACGGCCAGTCGATGCTCGCGGCGTATCAGGACTGGCGCCGCAAATCCGAGAAGGCGGCCGCCGACTATGGTTTCCACATGGCGGTGACATCGTGGTCGAAGCAAATCCATGACGAGATGGAGACCGTGGTCAAAACCTACGGCATCAACACGTTCAAGCATTTCATGGCCTACAAGGGCGCGCTCATGGTGAACGATGACGAGCTCTACAACTCGTTCGCGCGCTGCGCTCATCTGGGCGCCATGCCGGTGGTCCATGCCGAGAACGGCGACGTCGTCGCCCTGATGCAAGAGGCGCTTATCGCACGCGGCGTCACCGGCCCCGAAGGCCACGCTTACTCGCGACCGCCGGAGGTCGAGGGCGAAGCCACCAACCGCGCGATCATGATCGCGGACATGACGGGCACGCCGGTCTACATCGTGCACACCAGCTGCCGCGAAGCGCATGAGGCGATTGCAAGGGCGCGCGCGGCCGGCAAGCGCGTCTATGGCGAACCGCTGATCCAGCACCTGTTGCTCGACGCCGGCGAGTACCAGAACAAGGACTGGGATCACTCCGCCCAGCGCGTGATGTCACCGCCGTTCCGCGACAGATCGCATCAGGACAGCCTGTGGGCCGGCCTGCAAGCCGGCTCGCTCCAGGTCGTCGCGACCGACCATTGCGCCTTCACCATTGCGCAGAAACGGTTCGGCCTCGGCGACTTCAGGAAGATCCCGAACGGCACCGGCGGGCTCGAAGACCGCCTTGCGCTGCTGTGGACCGCGGGCGTCGCCACCGGGCGGCTGACTAGGGAAGAATTCGTCGCGGTGACTTCGGCGAACATCGCCCGCATCCTCAACATTTATCCGCGGAAAGGCGCCGTCGCCGCCGGATCGGACGCCGACATCGTGGTGTGGGATCCCAAGGCAACCAGGACCATCAGTGCCAAGCGGCAGATGAGTCGGATCGATTACAACGTGTTCGAGGGCTTTTCCTGCACCGGCGGATCGGCCGCGACGTTGTCCCGTGGCCGCATCGTCTGGAAAGATGGCGATCTGCGCGCCAAGGCAGGCGACGGCCGTTATGTCGAGCGGCCGCCATTCTCGCCGGTGCATCTGGCCAATTCGACCTGGAAGAAGCTCACCGCCCCGCCCGCGGTCGAACGCGGCGCGGTGACGCCGTAACACTCCTCGCCGCGAGATCAGGGCTATCGCTTCTGCGGCAATGTCTCGGGCAACTACAGCTTGAATCTTGGAGAGGGCTTAGGAACGAACGTCCGGACGTCTCGTTGTCGCGTATCTTTCCTTCCAGAGCGCGAGCCCTCCATGTATCACCACGTCAAAAAGCTGATGTTCACCGTGCGCGTCGACGAACCCGATCCGCGCTTCGGCAATATGCTCCTCGAGCAGTTCGGCGGCGCCAATGGCGAACTCGCGGCCGCGATGCAATATTCGATTCAGGGGCTGAATTGCGAGGACCCCGACCGCAAAGACCTCTTGATGGATATCGGCACCGAAGAGCTTAGTCATCTCGAGGTCGTCGGCTGCCTGGCGCGGATGCATCTTGCGCCTTCAAAGAACGACCGTCAGGCGGCGGAAGCCGATCCGCTCATTGCAATTGCCGGCGGCGGTGGCGTCAATCTGTTCAATTCGCAGGGGAATCCCTGGACCGCCGACTATCTCAAGATCACCGGCGAGCTCGACGTCGACCTGCGCAGCAACATCGCCGCCGAAGCGCGAGCCAAGATCGTCTACGAGCGTCTGATCAATTTCTGCGACGACGCCGGCAGCAAAGACGCACTACAATTCCTGATGACGCGAGAGATTACGCATATGAAGGCGTTCGCGCGCGCACTCGAAAGCCTGTCCAAACCGGCCTTCAGTGTCGGCCGGATTGCTCCGACGCCTGGCCTCGTGAACCAGTACTTCAACGACTCCACCGGCAGCGGTGACCACGGCGAAATCGACACCCGCGGTCCGTGGAACGAAGGCGAAGACTGGGTGTTCACCGAGTCCCCGGCACTGCAGTCCGCGGAGCCCGGCGCTGCCACATCGATCGTCACGGAGAGCTCGCCGCCCGTCGACGAAGCCGGCCTGACCGATCTTCTGCTTCACGAGCTGCGTGACATTCTCCATGCCGAGAAGCAGTTGACCAAGGCGCTTCCGAAGATGGCGCAGGCCGCGCGTTTCGATCAGTTGCGGGAACTGTTCGAGCAGCATCTCGCCGAGACCGAGAACCAGGTCGAACGCATCAACGAATGCTTCGAGCTCCTCGGCGAGAACGCTCGGGCCAAGCCTTGCAAAGGCATGATGGGGCTGATCGAGGAAGGCCAGGAGGTCATGAAGGAAGGCGAAGAGAAGGAAGACGCAGCCGCCGACCTCGCGCTGATCTCAGCGGCTCAACGCGTCGAACATTACGAGATGTCCGGCTATACCACGGCACGCAATCTGGCCCAGCAGCTCCGTCACAGCGCGGTCGTCGCTTTGCTCTCGAAATCGCTCGCCGAAGAAGAGAATGCCGATCTCCTGCTCAATCAGGTGGCGCGGTCGCTGATGTCGGTGGCGAAGATGCCCGCCGCACTGGAGCAGGCCGAATAGGAAGCCAGCCCAACGCGTGTGCGCACTGAGTTCAACCGCCCCCTCTACGGGGGCGGTACGCGCTGCTCCTCGTACTGCGCTGGCTGACTGGCTGTTCTTTGGCGAGTGGATCGCGCCGTCGATGACGCTCTTGACGATCGAACTGCTTACGTGCCGGTGCTGTTCAACTATGCCGCAATCGACCCTGCGCCGAACCGATCTTCTTGCGCAACCGCGAGCGGATTTCGACGCCTTCTGCACCAGCCGCCCGCAACAGGGTGGCACCAGGATGGGCTTGGCGATGGCACTCGCGGTAATGGCGAGCCATGGCGATCCGGCTCAAGCCGGCCGACCAGGGCCGCGGCTTTCGAACTTCAATTCCCAGTCGCCTATTCCCTGTAGCCTAGATGGCGAACACCCAGGCGGCGACGATGGTGCCGATGGTGACCAGACCGGCGATGGTCCAGCCGGCGGCATATTCCAGCTCCGGATGACCGGTCGCCCGCATGATCTCTGCCGGATCGGCGGTATGCTTCTCTGCCATGACGGCCTCGCACATTACTCCCCGCGTCCTATGTAAGTCGCATCAGCCGCAATTAGGTTCCATCACGGACGTGCGAGGAATGACGCAGCTAGGCTTGTTCGCAGAACCGCAGGAAGGGCCCGCTGGGCTTCGCTACACGGACGATTTTATCGAGGCGGCCAACGAGCAGGCCTTGATCGGCCGCATCGCGGCATTGCCGCTCCAGCGCTTCCAGTTCGGCGTCTTCGAGGGCAATCGCCGGGTGGCCTCGTTCGGCTATCGCTACGACTACTCCCTGCAACGACTGGCCGAGGCGGAGCCAATCCCGGACTGGGTGGCGCCCGTCGCGCGCCAGGTCGAGGCGTGGGCGGGTCTGCCGTCGGGCGACATCCGGCAGGTGCTCTGCACCGAATATGAGGTTGGCGTCGGCATCGGTTGGCACCGCGACAAGCCGCATTTCGACAAGGTCCTCGGCCTGTCGCTCGGCGCGCCCTGCAAATTCCGCTTTCGCCGCCGCAACGGCGACCGATGGGAGCGTCACACGCTCGAAGCCATGCCGCGCTCGCTCTACATGATGGACGGCGAGGCACGGTCGCAATGGGAGCACAGCATTCCGCCAGTCGAGGCGCGCCGCTATTCGATCACCTTCCGGACCATGAAGCGGGCCTGACGGGCGGTCCAAAACAAAAACTGCGAAAACAACCCCATGCACAGTAGAAAGCCGTTTCCGGCTCGAGGCTTTGCGGCGCTGGGCAACGGCTTGACAGATCGAGATAAAACGGCTGCGCCGCGCAATCGTCCCGCGGCCCGCCAACTTGCGTGCCAAGAGCGGCTGCAGGCCGGGCTGGATGCCCGTCCCGTGCCGACCGAGGTGCCGTGAAATCGCCTCAAGCCGAGCCAACTAATGGGGCGAATTGAATAGACAGGCCAAACCGGCAAGCCAATATGAGGCACGCAAGGCCGGCATCACCATGAAGAATTATCTGGCATTTTTCCTAACTCTGACCATGACCTCGGCCTCCGCGCACGGACCCTTGCCGGCGCGGCTGTCGCCGCCGTCCGATCTCGTCCAAGTGGGCCTCACCGACTCCGACACGACCGCCGGCGGCACCGCGCGGCTGTGCGAGCAGGTTACCTTCTCGCGCGGTTTGCGCTATGGCGAGAGCGAGGCCAATGTGCTCGACGTCGCGACCAGCGCGACCAAGGCGGATACCCCGCGGCCGGTGCTGCTGTTCGTGGCCGGCGACTCCTTCACCGGCGACCGCGCCGCGCCGGAGCTGGCTCGCCAGATCCAGGACCAGGCGATGTGCTTTGCCGCGCGCAATGACATGATCGGGGTCCGCGTGGGCTATCGCCTGGCGCCCGGCGCGACCTGGCCCGCCGGCGCGAGCGACGTGGCGGCGGCGCTGTCCTGGGTCCACGGCAATATCGACCTGTTCAACGGCGATGCCCGCGAGATCGTCGCGGTCGGCTACGGCGCCGGCGCCTTCCATGTCGCCACCCTGCTGGCGCATCCCGAGCTTCAGGCCGACCGCGCCGATGTGGCCGCCGTGATCCTGGTGTCCGGCATCTACCGTGCGGGCAAGGACGCCAGCGACAGCGAGAAGGCGTATCTCGGCAGCGACGCCAGCCAATATAACAAGCGCTCGGTCTTCCCCGGCATCCTCAATGTCGACGTGCCGATCGTGCTGGCCTGGGCCGCGGACGATTCCGCCGGTGTTGTGGCGCAGGGCGAGACCCTGAAGAAGACGCTCTGCGGCGCCGGCCATTGCCCTCGCAGCGCGCTGCTGCGCAGCCGCGACGGCATCGCGAGCGCCTTCGGCCTCGACGGCTCCGGCGACAGCCTCGCCGAGCCGACGCTGCTGCTGGTGCATCAGCTCGAGGCGCGGGGACTGCCGTAGAGGGCGTGACAGCAGGGCTGCCATTTCATTCGGTCCCTGCGCTGCGTTGAAGCGGGCGATCAAGCCATACGATCGCCAAACGCTTGACCTACACCAACCAGCCTTGGTGGGGATCGAGCCGACCTCTCCGGGGCCAACGTCGAGGTGCCGACCATGCGCGTCACCGGCAGACTATCCTTCGTTTTGATCGTCGCCTACGCCTCCCTCGGGGCGATGTCGCAGCAACGTGCGGAGCAACCCACGACCGACAAGGAAATCCGCATCGGCAATGTCATGCCGTATTCGGGACCGCTGTCGGAGTTCGGCGCCATCGGCCAGGCGGAGGCCGCCTATTTCGACATGATCAACGCGCGCGGCGGCATCAACGGCCGCAAGATCCGCTTCATCTCGCGCGACGACAATTCCGATCCGGCGACTGCGCTGGAGCTGACGCGCAACCTGGTCGAGACCGACGATGTGCACTTGATGTTTGGGTCGTTCGGCACGCCCGGCAATCTCGCCACGCGCTGGTATCTGAACGAGAAGAAGATCCCGCAATTGTTCGTCGCCTCCGGCGACGAGGAGCTGAGCCAGCCAAGCGCGTTTCCCTGGACCATGGGCTGGCAGCCGTCGTTCCGGTCGGAGGGGCGCATCTACGCCAACTACATCCAAGCCTATTATCCCCGGAAGAAGATCGTGGTGCTCTGGCAGAACGACCAGTTCGGGCGCATGCTCTACAAGGGCGTCCAGGAGGGCCTTGGCGATTTGAACCGTCATGTCCTCGTCGACATCGCCTTCGACATTGCCGACGAGCATCTCGAGGGGCACGTCTCGATTCTCAAGCGCGCGGGCGCCGACATCTTCGTCTTTCTCGGCGTGCCGTCGACGGCCTCCAAGGTGATCAAGCTGGCGGCCTCATTTAATTGGCATCCGGTGTTCATCATAAACGATGCCTCCGCCTCGATCGCCAATGCAATGGCGCCAGCGGGCCTGGAGAACTCCGCCGGCGTGATCTCCGCGGCCTTTCTGAAGGATCCGAGCGATCCCGCATGGAAGGACGATTCCGCCATGAAGGAATGGTTTGCCTTCATGGACAAATACCATCAAGTCGAAAGCACGAACAACAGCGCGGCCGTCTTTGGCTACGCCGCGGCCGAGGCGCTGACGCTCGTCCTGAAGCAATGCGGCGACGACTTCTCGCGCGAGAACATCATGCGTCAGGCGGCGTCGATTAGGGGTCATCACCCCTCCGTTGCGCTGCCCGACATCAGGATGAATACCTCGCCCAATAGCTATCTGCCGATCAAGCAGATGCGGCTCGTCCAGTTCGACGGCCGCTCCTGGCAGCCTTTTGGCGACGTGATCGAGACCGCCTTCACGGAAGGCGCGGCGCGGTGAGCTCACGCGCACCGCTGGGCTACCCATCCCCGCAGAAGGCAGGCCTATCGCATATGATCTTGGCGGCAGCCACAGCGCGCGCCTCGACCGCTTCATAATCGCTCTGCGTTTTATGAGAGTCGCAACAGGCACCTTTTCGTTTGATCGCGAATGCTTAAGATCGGCGCCTTCCTGCATCCGCTCCGCCGGGAGAGACCCATGACCGAGACTATCCGCATCAGGCGCTTCCATGCGCGGCCGGTGATCGTGCCGATGAACCTGCCGCTCCAGACCTCGACGGGGGCAATCGCAAAAGCGCCGCTGGTGCTGATCGACTGCGAGACCGACCAGGGCGTGCGCGGCCACGCCTATCTGTTCTCGATCACGCCGTCGGCCTTGAAGCCGTTGACCGCCATGGTCACGGAGATGTCAGACCTCGTCGCCGGCGACGAACTGCTGCCGTTCGAGATCGAGCGCAAGCTGTCCCAGCGCTTCACGCTGCTGGGCCTCGCCGGCCTGCAACGGCTGGCGCAATCCGGCATCGACATGGCGGCCTGGGACGCTCTCGCGCGCACACGCGGCCTGCCGCTGGCCCGCCTGCTCGGCGGCGCGCCGAAGCCGGTCAAGGCCTACAATTCGAAGGGGCTCGGCCTCATGCCTGCAGGCGCGGCGGTGGATGAAGCGCACAAGCTGCTGGCCGAGGGTTTTCGGGCGGCAAAGATCCGCGTCGGCCGGCCCGATGCGCGGGAGGATCTCGCCGTCGTGCGCGCGGTGCGCAAGGCCGTCGGCGATCAGGTGACGCTGATGTGCGACTACAATCAGGCGCTGACGGTCACGGAAGCCATCCGCCGCGGCGAGATGCTCGACGACGAGAGCTTGAGCTGGATCGAGGAGCCGATCCGCCACGACGACTATTCGGGCTGCGCCCGCATTGCGGACGCGCTGCATACGCCGGTCCAGATCGGCGAGAACTTCGACAGCGCATTTGCGATGCAGTCGGCACTCTCCGCAGAAGCCTGCGACTACGTGATGCCCGACGTCCAGCGCATCGGCGGCGTCACCGGCTGGCTGCGCGCTGCCTCGCTGGCACACGCCGCCGGCATCGAGATATCGACGCATCTGTTCTCGGAAGTCAGCGCGCACCTCTTGTGCGTGACGCCGACCGCACATTGGCTGGAATATGTCGACTGGGCGGACGCGGTGCTGTCGACGCGCCTCGCGATCAAGGACGGCTTTGCGTTGCCGAGCGAGGAGCCCGGCAACGGGATTGCGTGGGACGAGGCGGCAGTCACCAAATATCTCGTCAGCTAATCGCGCCTACCGCGGGTAACGGCGCTCGGCGGCGAGATCGAGCTTGCGAAAGTCGGCGGGCTGCCCTTCGCGCGAATTCAACTAAGAGCTCGGGTCGTCGCCCTCAAGGGCGATCCCTTGATGCTGGAGAATATCTTCGTGGACGAGTGATGTTCATCTCCGAGGTCGAGTTAGCCGATGCCGCATTCCGCGATCAGGACCCAGATCGACTTCAGGGACGTCAACGGCGCGCACGTCGTCGCCGCTGGTTCACCTGGCTGATCTCGATGTGTGGAAGACGCGTCTGCGTGAGAGGCGCTCCCTTCACCGGCGCTCACCGGAGTCGCGCCGGTAGCGGAAGTCGCAATGATCGGCGCCTTGCATGATGGTCTGCGTGCGCGTGAGCGTGATGTCAGGGCCGAAGCCATCTGCTGTCGCAAAGTCGGCGGTGCAGATCAGGAGGAAGCCGAGCTCGGGCTCGCCGAGCGCCTTGTAGAACTCGGCATAGGCGCATCGTTTCACATCGAAGGCGAAGACGTCTTTCGACTGCTCGATGACGTCATAGGCGAGCGCGTCGCCGCGGGCATAGGTCTTGAAGGCGGACGCGACCGCCTGGCCGAGGTCTGTCTCGTCCTTGTTCAGGTTCTTCGATTTCCAGAATTCCTCGCCGAAGCCGCGATAGAGATCGCCGAGCGCCTTGCGCACCAGCGTGTTGGCGCGCGCCTCGCCGAGTTCGGCCTGCAATGCCTTGACCAGCGGCACCAGCACCTGCGCCTGGATTTTTGCCTGTTCGATGACGGACACGCTCATGGGCAGCCTCGCGTCTTGGATCAAGGCCGTAGATTTATGAGTGACGGTGAAGACCATCACCGCAGAGGATCTACGACTGCGGCAAGAATAGCCGCGATAGGGACGATTGGCTAACTTTCCGCAGGATAGACCAAGCTGCCGTCAGCCATGACGCGCCGCCGGATTCATCTCGGCCGGATTGACCTGCCCTGGTCCCAGAATGTGAAACACGGTTTCCCCGGCGGCGAGCAGATAATCGGTGATGATGCGTCGGTGACATCGCCACCACAATGTTTCCGCGCACATGATGGCGCAGCGCTGCGTCTGCCCGAGATCGCGCAAATGAGCGAGACCATGGTGAAAGGCCGCGCTCATGGCATGGTCCGCATAATTGTGAAAGCTGCCGTTCTGCCAGAAAGCATTGGTCTCGCGCGGCACCTCGCGCTTGCGGCTGCGCAGGCCGCCGAGCGAGGCGATATGCTCGTAGCCGATCGAAACGGCCGCGAGCGACTGCGGCAGCGTGTCGCGATTATACTGCGGATTGGTGCGCGAGCGGGGAACGGTGCGAACGTCGGCCAGATATGTGATCGAGCTGCCTCGGAGCAACTCGACGAATTCCCCAATCGAACGCGTGGCATGGCCGATGGTGAAGAAGGGATGAGCCATGGGGATGCCTTGCTCACCTCACGTTCGTCAGCTCTGCAACAATCGCAACGCCTTGCCCTTGTGCAGGGCGACGTGATCGGTCTGGTCGCTCTTGATCTCGTATTGCGGATCGTCCGGCGTAGCGTGTGGACGTAGCCCTTGTAGTCGACGTCCTCGGTGTGCGCGCGCAGGATACGGCCGCGCACGCGGCCGGCCTCCGAATTCCAACTGACGTGATCGCCGCGCTTGAAGGTTTTCGGCATGGCGGACCAATATCGATGGCATCGGACTGTTCCAAGGACACCCCAGCCCGTCTACGCTTCGCGTTAGGATACGTTGAATCGTGGCTTGCCGAGCCGTAGCTCGCGGCGATAAGCCCGCCTGCGCCCTTGGGGCTTCGGCGTGGCATCCTTCTCTCGCTTCGCGAGCGAAGGATGGTGGGCACGACAGGGATCGAACCTGTGACCCCTACCATGTCAAGGTAGTGCTCTCCCGCTGAGCTACGTGCCCTAGAGGTCGTCTAGATCGGGTGGGGTCCCTATAACGGCTCAGGGGAGCCTGTGCAAGGACGGAAGGGGGCCGATTCAGGCCGCCAGCATCTTGTTCACTTCACTGACCAATTCGCGCAGATGGACGGGTTTGGACAGCACCTTGGCATTCTTGGGGGCGTCCGAATCCGAGTTCAGGGCGACCGCGGCGAAGCCGGTGATGAACATGATCTTGATGTCGGGGTCGAGTTCCGAGGCGCGGCGGGCGAGCTCGATGCCGTCCATCTCCGGCATCACGATGTCGGTCAGCAGCATCTCGAACGGTTCTTCCCGCAACCGCTGATAGGCGGCCATGCCGTTGTCGTGGGACGAGACCTGAAAACCAGCGTTTTCCAGCGCCTTGACCAGGAAGCGGCGCATGTCGTTGTCGTCTTCGGCGAGCAGTATCTTTGGCATGGCAGGAAACGTCGAATCCCCAGAGGATATCAGCAGAGGTCACTAAGCCCGACAGAGGGTAAATTTGGGGTGAAAATCTTAACCCTGAGACGGCTGCCACTGCCGGTCCCTTGTGAACCGGAATGCAGTTCGAATCAATCGAGCCGCCACCGCATCCCCGCCTCCCTGCCCGCACGGTTAAGACGTGTTCCAACGTCCATCGCATCTTTTCGCTTGGCAGAATGGTTGCGATTCCGGACAATGACGACACATAAGAGCCGCTCGATCGGCCGAATCAATGCGATCTGGACCACGCCAGATCCCGGCGCGAAGGGACGAAGCCTGAGAAGATGACCCGGTTTGACGGCGCGACGTCGCCAGCCTTCGAGATCGTGGAGCCCGCGCAATGGCGTGCCCCGGTCATCTTCAACTCGCCCCATTCCGGCTCGACCTATCCGGACGAATTCCTCAGCGCCTCCAGGATCGACCTGCCGACGCTGCGGCGGTCCGAAGATTCCTTCATGGACGAGCTGATCGGCCATTTGAGCGATCGCGGCTTTCCCACCGTGCGGGTCAACTTTCCCCGCTCCTATGTCGACGTCAACCGCGAGCCCTATGAGCTCGACCCGCGCATGTTCACCGGCCGTCTGCCGAGCTTTGCCAATACCCGCTCGATGCGGGTCGCTGGGGGCCTCGGCACCATTCCGCGCGTGGTCGGTGACGGACAGGAGATCTACCGCGACCGCATCCTGGTCGACGACGCGCTGGGGCGCATCGAGACGCTGTATAAGCCCTACCACCGCGCGCTGCGTCGGCTGATCAACAAGGTACACCAGATGTTCGGCACCGTGGTGCTGGTCGACTGCCACTCGATGCCATCGGTCGGCGTCTCCCGCGACGAGCCGCGCCGGCCCGACATCGTGATCGGCGACCGCTATGGCACGAGCTGCACGCCGCTGCTTCCCGACCGCATCGAGGAGACCATGACGGGGCTCGGCTATTCGATCGGCCGCAACAAGCCCTATGCCGGCGGCTTCATCACCGAGCATTACGGCAACCCCGCAAGCGGCTTGCATGCGGTGCAGCTCGAGCTCAATCGCGCGATCTACATGGACGAACGGCGGCGCGAGCGCGGTCCGCGCTTTGCGCAAGTCGCAAGCGACTTCGCCATCCTCGCCGACGTGCTGGCGGCCACGATCCCGTTCGGCGATCTCGGCCCGTTCCAGGCCGCAGCGGAATAGGCTTGGATTTTTCCCCGAACGATCCGTGCCATGAGCAACGGCGCGCGCGTTTCGCTGCGCAGCGCCGCGCGCTGAAAACGAAAGCAGACCCGGAAAGAAAAAAGGGCCGCTTCTGATGAAGAAGCGGCCCAAGTCTAGGGAGGAAACGCCCAAGGAGGGCAGCGGTAACGCAAAGCGCTACCGCACCGCAACAATATGCGACCGCGCCGCACAAAGTGCAAGGGCTTTTGAGCGATTTCCCATGCAAAACACACATGGCTCAGTTGCTTCTATGGAAACCCAGATTCACTTTCTTTAATAAGAGAATTCAATGGGTTGATAGATGTTTGCATACGAACGAGGCATGATTGGAACTAAGTTTTCAACGCTGTGATCGATATTTGGCCAAGAGATGACTGAGATAAGGCAGCCGGCTGCGGCATTCAAAATACCAGGGAGCATTTAAAGACAGCGCTGCAAGATTCTGCCGATTTGAGCTAGGCAGAAGCGAGCTTCATTCGACTTTCGCTTTTGAGGATACGCCGTGACGGTGATCGACTTCTCAGCTTTCATCGGACGGCTCGCCACCGTCTCGGGCGAAACCATCCTGCCGTTCTTCCGCACCTCACTGTCGGTCGACGACAAGAGCAAAACCAAGGATTTCGATCCCGTGACGGAAGCCGATCGCGCCGCGGAGGCAGTGATGCGGCGGCTGATCAAGGCCAGCTTCCCCCAGCACGGCATCGTCGGCGAGGAGTTCGGCAATGAGCGCGACGACGCCGACTATGTCTGGGTGCTCGACCCCATCGACGGCACGAAGTCCTTCATCGGCGGCTTTCCGATCTGGGGCACCCTGATCGCGCTGCTGCACAAGGGCGCGCCGGTGTTCGGCATGATGCACCAACCCTTCATCGGCGAACGCTTCTCCGGCGACAACGGCTCGGCCAATTACAAGGGCCCCTCCGGCGAGCGGCGGCTCCAGGTCCGCCGCTGCACCTCGCTCTCGCAAGCCACGACCTACACCACCAGCCCGCTGCTGATGAACGAGCGCGACCGCGCCATCTTCGGCCGCATCGAGCAGGGCGCGCGGCTGTCGCGCTATGGCGGTGACTGCTACTCCTATTGCATGCTCGCGGCCGGCCATGTCGACCTCGTGGTCGAGACCGAGCTGAAGCCCTACGACATCGCGGCGCTGATCCCGATCGTGACCGGCGCCGGCGGCATCGTCACCACGTGGGAAGGCAAGCCGGCCCAGGGTGGCGGCCGCATCATTGCGGCCGGCGACCCCAGGGTCCACGAAGAAGCACTCAAGCTATTGAACCAATAACAACGCGAGCGGAGGGCTTGCATGACCGTCTCACGCAGGCTGCTCCTCGGATTGTTCCTGCTTCTGCTGCCGACACTCGCCTCCGCGCAGAATTTTCCGGCCAAGCCGATCAAGCTGATCGTGCCGTTCCCGGCCGGCGGTCCCAACGACATCATCGCCCGGGTGATCGGCCAGCGCATGTCGGAACTGTCGGGGCAGCCGGTGCTGATCGACAATCGCGGTGGCCAGGGCGGCGTGCTCGGCACTGACGCCGTCTCCAAGGCCGCGCCCGACGGCTACACCGTCGCGATCTCCTCAGCCGGCGCGCTGGCGATCAGCCCGAGCATGGAGAAGGTCGCCTACGACACGCTCAACGACCTCACGCCGGTGACGCTGGTTGCGACCGTGCCGGAAATGCTGGTGGTCGCAACCAACGTGCCCGCCAAGGACATCGGCGAGTTGATTGCGCTCGACAGGGCGCAGCCGGGAAAGCTCAACTTCGCCTCCTCCGGCCCCGGCAGCCTGCCGCATCTCGCCGGCGAGCTGTTCAAGTTGACGGCGAAGATCGACATCGTGCACGTGCCGTATCGCGGCGCCGCGCCGGCGGTGAATGATCTGCTGGGACAGCAGGTGCAGATGACGTTCCTCGACCTGCCGGTGCTGCTGCCGCAGGTCAAGGCCGGCGCCTTGCGCCCCATTGCGGTCGGCTCGGCCGAGCGCGCACCGACCGCGCACGACGTGCCGACCACCGCGGAAACGGGATTTCCCGCGCTACGTATCGAGAACTGGTACGGCATGGTCGCACCCAAGGGCACGCCGAACGAGAATCGTCGCCGCGCTGCATGCTCTTGCGACGAAGGCGATGGCCGATCCGGCGGTGAAGGAGAAGCTCGCAGCCCAAGGCGCGACGCTGATCGGCGATGAGCCGGAGCATTTTCGCAGCTTCATCGCGGATGAGACCAAGAAGTGGGCGAAGGTGATCAAGGACGCCGGCGTGGAGACGGCGAAGTAAAGCCCACAGACCGGAAATAGTTGGTCGAGCCGGTCGAAATACGGAATTGCGTGGAGGTATGCCTTGGCCTCTATCAGCTTCTCGCTGCCTCGACGCAGCAATGCGATATGGGTATCGACGCGCGCGGCGACCTCGCTGTCGAGCTCGAGCACGAGCCGCAGCACGCCATTGGCCGCCGGATGCTGAGGACCGAAATTGATGCTGAAGTTCTGAGGCTCGAAGACTGTTCGGGTATCCTGCTTCCGATCGAAACGTCGCAGCGATTACCGTAGCCGCGATCCACCGCGAGCGGCTTCATACAGGTTAATCGCACGCTTGAATCCCTGGGATGCGCGTGCTGCGCGCCGCTTTGGAACGCAGCCTCACCGGCTGCGTTCATTGTCGAAATTGGAGATTTTCAATGAAACATCGTTTGCTGATGATTGCCGCCGTCCTGTCGTTTGTGACGAGCTTCGGCCCTTCGACGGCGGTCGCACAGGATCGCTACTGCCTCCAGGGCCGCATTTGGGGCTATCCGGGCAATTGCCAGTTCGCCAGCTACGCTCAGTGCATGGCGACCGCATCGGGCACGCAGGCCTATTGCGGCATCAACCCTCGACATGCCTATGCACGCCGCCACAGGGGATACCGGTGATCGGCCTGAATCAGACTGACAACCGGGGCCCGCCTTGACTGACCGCGCCGCTGAGCCGAGCGGCGCCAAGACAGCAGAGCGCCAGCTCACCGCCGTTGTCTTCTCCGGCGGCCTTGGGCTCGGGGCGTATCATGGCGGTACGTTCGAAGCGCTCACTTCTCTCTCGCCACAGATCGATTGGGTGGCCGGTTCATCGTCCGGTGCGATCACGGCCGCACTGATCGCGGGAAGCCCGAGCGCCGATCGGATCCGGACTCTAAGTAATTATTGGCATGGACCGGGCGGTCGTGCCGGTCCGCCGAGCGCCCGCCGTCATCTGTCCGCCTGACTGAGCTCGATCAATACGCGCCTACTTGGCCATGCCGGCTTCTTCCATCCCCGTCTCCCGCTTCCGGCACCTCACTTCGGCGGCCTGTACGATCTCGGCCCGACGCGCGAACGCCTTCGTCAGCTGGTCGATTTCGACCGCCTGAATGACGGTGATCCCCGCATCACGATCTGCGCCACCGACCTCGAAAGCGGCGACGCCGTGCTCTTCGACTCCTCGTCGGAACGGATCGAAATGGATCACATCCTGGCCAGTTGCGGCTTCCTCCCTGAGTTCGCGCCAGTGCAGATTGCCAGCCGCTGGCTCGGCGATGGCGGGTTCTCTCTGAACGCACCATTTGAACCGATCCTGGAATCCCCGAGCCCGCTTCGCCTCTATGTGATCGACCTCTTTGCGCGCGACGGCAAAATCCCTGATGGCATCGAAGCCGCAGCCGAGCGCAAAAGCGACCTGACCTACGGCAACCAGACATTTCAGCGCCTGGACCATGCCCTGGAAGCCCGCCAGCTCCGCGCAGAGTTGCAGGGGCTTGTTTGCGACGACGTCGTCTATCTCCTGAGCTGCCGCCCGGGTCGCGAGGAGGCCGGACCCGAAAAATCCTTTGATCTTTCGGAAGCGGCGATGGCGCAGCGGTGGCGGGCGGGCCTTCTGGATATGCAATATGCAGCAAGCGTCGCCCCGATCCGGAACGGGATCTGCACCGTGCGCCGGCGATAGCGATCACTCTAGGAGCTTCGATCGATACGCTGGCGGACGTCGAGGAGAAACCGGGTCAGACCATCGTCGGCGGCCATTCCTTCAGGCGGCGCAATGGTCGTGATGCCCCAGTTCGCCAATACGGCTTCCTGCACCGGATTGCGCTGGGCGACGAACACGAAGGATTTCGGCCGGTCCTGTCGGTGCCCGGATTCATCCCAAATCTGCCAAATTCGGTGCAGCAGCAGCCGTATGTTTGGATCGGACATGCTGTAGCCGACGAAGAGCAGCGTGCTTCCCAAAGCATCGGCGCGAAAACGGATATCCAGCGGGGAATCGAATGCGAGCCGGTTGAGAAAGTCGGTCTCGGTCAGAACGAGCGAGGCATCATCGTCGAAGTCGCCGTGGAATTTGATGATGTGCGTGACGCCGGCGCCAGCGCTCGCGATCTCCTTCGCGTTGCTGATCTTCGCGTATGGCTTTTTCAGGACATCAAAGGCAGTCTCGAGATTGCGATCGTAGTTCGTTGTGTAGATGACCGGAAAATCGAGCTCGACGATGATCTGGTGGAGCTCCGAGGTGGCGATTCTCTCTGGATCGACGCGCCAATTGCGATCGAGCCAGCTGCGGAGCGGTCCGATGCCCCCACGCTTCAGCCGGTAATACTCCGCAAGCATCTGATAGCCGCCGTGCATTCCGTCGAGGACGTCGCGTTCGAGACCGAGATCGTCCAGCAGATGCTCGATCAGGGACTGCCAGGATGGTAATCCGACAGCCATCGAGACACCGGCGCCGACGAACAGGACCGCGCGGCGTCGTTCTATCGCCGCAGCCAGAACTTCGTGAGGCGGCCGCTCCTCAGATGCGAGCCTTGTCGGTCTTTGCTTCATCTAGCTTGAATGATTGCGCGGGACGCTGGTTCCTGGACAAGAAAGCCCGCCTGCCGCTCAGCAGCGAGGACGCACCCCTTTTCCGTTTGCGCCGCGAAGCGGGCAATCAACCGCCGGAGCTCCGCTTTGTGCACCAGACGCGCCGCCGTTTCCGCGGAGACCCAGGTCGCTTCCCGCTCCCCTTTTTCAGGCCACCAACGCTCCTGACCATGGACCTTCATGGGAAAGACGGCAACGTCCATGGTCCGCTTGCGGTCACCCTTCCGTTTGCGATGCTTGAAGCTGCCCATCGCGCGTGTCGCAATGATGCCGACCAGCCCCGCCTCCTCGTAGGCTTCCAGCGCAGCCGTGAGGTGCGGCTCCTTGTTGCGCATCGGCGATCCCTTGGGGACACTCCATCTGCGCTTGCGCCTGGTCGTGATCAGCATCACGCGCAGTTCGGAATTATCCAGACGAAACGGCAAAGCGGCGAACTGCTTCTTTCCCATCAAACTCCTCCGTTCGGAGATTGATAAGCAAGCGCCGCAGGCATGGTTCCTGTCTGCGGAGTGGCGTCTGCAGCGATCAGAACTTCCGCTCGACCATCTTGAGGCGCAGAGCGGCGATGGCTTCTCCCGGATTGAGACCTTTCGGACAGGCCTTGGCGCAATTGAGGATGGTGTGGCAGCGATAGATCCTGAAGGGGTCCTCGAGCATGTCGAGGCGCTCGCCGGTGGCTTCGTCCCGGCTGTCGTTGATCCAGCGCGCGGCCTGAATCAGGGCCGCCGGCCCCAGGAAGCGCTCGGAATTCCACCAGTAGCTCGGGCACGACGTCGAGCAGCAGGCACAGAGAATGCACTCGTACAGTCCATCGAGCTTTGCGCGATCCTCGAGGCTTTGCCGCCATTCCCTCTGGGGCGTCGGCGAACTGGTCTGCAGCCACGGCTCGATCATGGCGAGCTGCGCATAGAAGTTCGTCAGGTCGGGCACCAGATCCTTCACTACGGGCTGATGCGGCAAGGGCAGCACGCGGAGCGGCTCACCATCCCGAATATCCTCGCTCATGGATTTGGTGCAGGCCAGCGTGTTCTGGCCGGCGATGTTCATCGAGCATGAGCCACACACGCCCTCGCGGCAGGATCGCCTGAACGTCAACGTCGAGTCGACGTTGTTCTTGATCCAGATCAGGCCGTCCAGCACCATCGGCCCGCAATCCGTCGTGTCGACAAAGTAGGTGTCGAGCCGGGGATTGCGGCCATCGTCGGGATTCCAGCGATAGATGTGAAACTCGCGCAAGCTTTTGCTGTGCGGCTTTGGCCAGACCGTTCCTTTCCCGATGCGGGAGTTTCTTGGAAGCCTGAACTCCACCATGGTCACCTCCTCCGTCAGATCGGCACAGAGCAACGCATCTGCAGGAGATCATCCAGCGAGAGACCGAACAGGACGACCGTGAATGCCGGCGCTGTCGCGAGCGCGAGCAGCATCTGATGCCTTGCATTAATGAACCCGTGCGCGGACCGGAACTTTTGCCGCGAGAACAAGCCATCTCTCGCGCAAGCGTTCCTATGACAATCGCGCTTCCGCCGCGCGAAGCTTGCGCATCTAAATAGCCAATCCATCGAGATTAACATGCGTTAAACGGACATACGCCTGCTCTACGTCGATCTTCTCGATGAAGTAGGAACGTTCGACGCGGCGATGCATCTGTCGTCCGCACGTTGGAGATGCAATCTGCTGCGAGAACCATTTTTGCCCGCTCTTGGCGGGCCTGGCTTGTCGACCTACGCTGCAAGCGCCAGAACCACATGGGCGGCGCGGGCGCGATGCAGACAAGTCAGCTTGCCTTCGCGCACCGCAATTCCGCGGCAACACCCGGCTTATGCCGCCGTGGCCCGCAAATGCTCCACCAGCATCTTCGCCGGTCTTGGCAGCGTCTTGAAGCTGCGCGCGCAGATCACGAGCTTCCGGTTGGCAAAAGCATCGCGCAGGCGGACCATGGAGAGCGGCATGGTCTTGGCGCAGCGGCGGGCGGCGGCTTCGGGCACAAGCGCCACGCCGACATCGGCGGCGACCATCTGGCAGATCGCGTCGAAGTCGCGCAGCCGCGCGCGGAAATGCGGGCGCATGCCGAGCCGCGCCGCATGTTTCGATATGTGCATCTGAAGCGCGGTGGCGCTGGTCAGGCCGACGAAGTCACAGGCGCCCGCTTCCTGAAAGTCGATCTGGCGGCGGCCCGCGAACGGGCCACGGCGCGACGTCACCAGCGTCAGCCGATCCTCGCTGAAGGGGAAGCGCTCGATATGCTCTGGCAGCGCGTGCTCGGCGGCAAAGCCGAGGTCGGCGGCGCCCGCGGTAATCGCCGCCGCAATATCGGTGCTCTCGCGCTCCTCGATGTCGACGGCGACGTCGCGATGTTCGCGCAGGAAGGCGGCCAGCGCCTTCGGCAAGTGCTCCGAGAGCCCTGAGGTATTGGCGAGGAAATGCACGCTGGCGCGCACGCCGCTGGCAAAGCCGGCGAGATCGCCACGCATGGCATCGATCTGGTGGATGACGAGGCGCGCGTGATCAAGCAAGCTCTCGCCCGCCGCCGTCAGCTCGACGCCGCGGCGCCCGCGCTTGAGCAGCGCGACGCCGAGTGCATCCTCGAGGCCCTTGATGCGTGCGCTGGCCGAGGCAAGCGCCAGGTGCGACCGCTCCGCGCCGCGGGTGATGCTGCGCTGATCGGCGACCGCGATGAAGAGCTGGAGGTCGACGAGGTCGAAGCGCATGACGGTTTTCTCCCCAGCCTTCGCATCAAGCGAAGGCTGTCTCCGTAACCTCCAGATTGTGCCGGCGCAAGGCTTCGGTCAATGTGCGGCTATGTTCGACCCCCTTCTCATTGCCGTCGCCGCTGTGTTCCTGATCGCCGGGTTCGTCAAGGGCGTCGTCGGGCTCGGCCTGCCGACGGTGTCCATGGGCCTGCTCGCGGTGAGCATGGCGCCGAGCCGCGCGATCGCCATCGTCATCGTGCCCGCGATTATCACCAACATCTGGCAGACTTTCGTCGGCCCTCATTTGCGCGACATTCTGAGGCGGCTGTGGCCGCTGATGATCGGCACCGTGATTGGATGCTGGCTCAACGCGGGCGCGTTGACCGGCCCGCATGCGCGCTACGGCACGATCGTGCTCGGCGCCCTGCTGGTCATCTACGCGGTGATCGGCCTGAACAAATTCCAGGTCCGCGTCGCGCCTGAGAACGAGAAATGGGTCGGCGGCGTGGTCGGTGTCGTCACCGGCGTGATCTCGGCCTCGACCGGCGTGCAGGTGATCCCCTCGATGCCGTTCATGCAGGCGATCGGCATGGAGAAGGACGAACTGGTGCAGGCGCTCGGCGTGTTCTTCACCACGGCGACGCTGGCGCTCGCCTTCAACCTGACTGCCGTCGGATTACTGACGCCCGCCAATGCCGTGCCTGGCGCCGTGGGACTCGCCATGGCCTTTGCCGGCATGTTCATCGGCCAGTCGGTACGGGCGCGGATGCCGGCGGAAGCGTTCCGCCGCTGGTTCCTGATCGCGATGATCCTGCTCGGCCTCTATCTTGCCGGCAGCGCGCTGGCGAAGGAGTTCGCCTGAAGGCCTGCGCCATCTTTACTCGAACAGACTTACGCCTCGGGTGCGTAACCCGGCACCCATTTTTCGTGCTGAGGCAGATCGTCCTGGATCGTCCACCACGGCGCGCGCGACGAGGTGAAACCGTGGAGGCGAGGCCGGACTTCCGGGTCGTCATCAAGCAGACCAGCGGGAATGCTGACTGTCGGGAGATAGCTCGCCTTGCCCGGCGTCAGGCAGCCGCAGGTCCTGCACCGATGGCGGAAACTTCCCGGCGAGGATTCATAAGCCACCGTTAGCTCCTCGCCTGCAACAAAGCGAAATTTGTCGGCGTCGACATGGGCGTAGGTGGCGAATGCCGCGCCGGTCAGCTTGCGGCAATTGGCACAATGGCAATGTGTCAGCCAACGTACCTGATCGATCTCGAACCGCACGGCGCCGCACAGACAGCTACCACGAATCATCAAAACCTCCCGAGCGCGGCTTCGATCGAGCGAACCGCGCGATGCTTCAGCCATTCGTTCGAACGAGTCACCGCGTCTCCAGCATGGCGACGCGGATGCCGAGATAGATGAAGAGGCCGCCGAGCGCGCGGTTGACCCAGGCGATCGCGCCCTCGGAGCTCCGCAAGCGATGGGCCGCCCTTGCCGCAAAGGCCGCCAGCACCAGGCACCACAGCGTCCCCGTGCAGATGAAGACCAAGCCGAGGGTCAGGAAGGCGAGCGGCTTGTGCGGTGAATCGGCTGCGACGAATTGCGGCAGGAAGGCGAGGAAGAACAGCGCGACCTTGGGGTTGAGCGCGTTGGTGAAGACGCCCTGGAGGAAGACCCGCCGCAGCGAGCTCCGTTCGCCTTCGTCCCTGACCGCCGCCAGCGCCGGGCGCGACCACAGCATCTGAAGTCCTGTGACGACCAGATAGGCCGCGCCGACCAACTTCAGGATCGAGAACGCAGTCGATGAGGCCATCAGCAGGGCCGAAAGGCCGATCGAGGCGCCCGCGACATGGAAAAAGCAGCCGCAACTGATGCCCAGCGCGGCGGCGGCGCCGCCCCGCCAGCCCATCTGCATGCTGCGGCCGATGACATAGACGGTATCAGGGCCCGGCGTGACGTTGAGCAGCACGCCCGACAGGATGAAGAGCCAGATCTCGTGAATGCCCAGCATGTGATGCCCCCCGTCGGCCCTGAAGCGGCTTAATCGGTTCGCCCCTCCCCGTCCACTGCCGCAATTGCGTGGGAATTAACTCGAATTTGCAATGCGGATCATACTTTCGCGCGGCCCTATCTGCTTTATAAAGGCAGGGTTCTTGAAATGCGGGATTCGGGGCGACTGCCACGCCGTGGCCGATCGCAGGTCCTTTGGAGCTCCTGGGGTATGGAAAGACGTCTGGCCGCCATTGTCTGCGCCGATGTCGCCGGCTATTCGCGCATGATGGGCAGCGACGAGGCCGGCACCCATGCTGCCTTCAAGGCCCATCGCAGCGCGATCCACCCCATCATCCTCAATCACGGCGGCCGTGTCGTGAAGAACACCGGCGACGGCTTCCTACTCGAGTTTCCCTCGATCGTCGGCGCCACCGAGGCGGCGATTGCGATGCAGACGCTGATGGCGGAGCGGAACCATCATCTGCCCGCCGACCGCGCCATGCAGTTCCGGCTCGGCATCCACATGGGCGACGTCATCGCCGACGAGGACGAAGTGTTCGGTGACGACGTCAACATTGCCGTCCGCCTGGAATCGGTGGCGAGCCCCGGCGGCTTCGCCATCTCGGCGAAGGCCTATCGCGAGGCGAGCAAGCATCTCACCGTGCCGCTCACCGACGCCGGCAACCATCGATTCAAGAACATCAAGGATGCGGTCGGAGTCTGGACCTGGACGCCCGAGGGCGCGCCGCCGCTCGCGCCCGAGCTGAGGGAGGCCTCCGCCCTTTCGCAGCAGTACCGCACCGCGATCGTCGGCGTACTGCCCTTCGCCAATCTCAGCGATGCCCAGGACGAATATTTCTCCGACGGGCTCACTGAGGATTTGATCCACGCGCTGTCGCTGCAATCCTTCTACCGCGTGCTGAGCCGCAACTCGACTTTCGCCTTCAAGGGCAAGAACACCAGCACGCGGCTGATCGCGCGCGAGATCGATGCCACCTATCTGATCCAGGGCTCGGTGCGGCGTGCCGGTGCCAAGATCCGCGTCACCGCCGAGCTGATCGCGCCGGAGAGCGGCGAGCAGCTCTGGACCGGCCGCTACGACCGCGACATTGGCGACCTGTTCGCGATGCAGGACGAGATCACCACCAACCTGTCCGCCGCCATCGCCACCGAGATCGTCCGCGCCGAAGCCTCGGCGCCGGCGCGGCTGTCGACTGACGTGAGCGCCTGGGACCGCTTTCTCAAGGGATTGTCGCACTACTACCGGCAGACCAAGGAGGATTTGGCCGTCGCGGTCGAGCTGTTCCGCGAGGCCATCAGGCTCGACCCCAAACTGTCGATCGCGCATGCCTATCTCGGCACGATCCAGATCCAGAGCATCCAGTTCGGCTGGGTCAAGGGCACGCGCGAGATGTGGGCCGAGGCGATGGACCTCGCCGAGACCAGCGTCCGGCTGGACCCGCGCTCCTCCTTCGCGTTCTCGATCCTGTCCTGGGCCCACGCCATGGAGGGGCATTACGACGCCGCGATGGACGCCGCCAAGCGCGCGGTCGCACTCAACCCCTACGACAACGGCGCGCGGGGCGTGCTCGGCATCTGCCATTTCGTCATCGGCGAACACCGCGAGGCGATCGAGCTGTTCTCGATGGCGGCGCAGCGCGACAACAGCGACCCGCGCTACCAATGGGCGGCGCTGAACGCCTTCAGTCACTATCTGTTGCGCCAATATGATGCGACCCTGTCATGGGCGCGCGAGCAGCTCTACATCAACCCGAACCACATGCAGGCACTGGCGATCCGCGCCGCGGCGTTGGCCCAAATGGGACGGAGCGGCGAGGCGAACGAGGCCGTCGGCGTGCTGATGGCAAACTATCCAACCCTGAATGTCGACAGGCACTTGCGCAACTTCCACTGGAAGCGGCCTGAGGACATCGCCCATTACCGCGAGGGTCTGCTGAAGGCTGGCGTGCCGCTCGGCAAGCTGACCCTGGTGCAGAGCGACCTCAAGCGCGCCGCCGAGTCCTGACAGGGCCACGGGTCCATTGCAGTCCATTGGCAGCCTCACGTCTGCTCTTGTTTCCAGGACAGTGAAATCCGCCACACTTCGTCACACGCTGAAGTCGTATATCGTGCTGTCGGTTTGTTAAAACTTTCGCGCTCTAACGGCGCGCCTGCTTTTTCACGATTCGGATTTGGGCCATGCATCACGCCGCTTCGAAGCCGCCCTTTGACCCTTCGATCCAGGTTTCGCCAAATAATCCCTGTCCGTTCCTTCGCGGCCTCGTCGGCGAAGGCTTCATCGACGGCGAGACCGTCCCGCTCAACACGCTATCGCAGACCATTGCGAATGCGAGCGGCGAGACGGGGGTGAAGAAGATATCGGCCCGCATCCAGGTTCGCGGCGTTGCGCTCATCGCCAACGGTATCAGTCACATCCTGAAGACCATCTGGTCGGGCCCGCAGCTCGACGCGTTGCGCGGCGGTCCGCTCGACAAGCGCGGCGCCGGCTCGCGCATCCTCGGCGTTGACGGCAAGGTCAACGAGGACGAGATCGCGCGGCTCGCGAGCTTCGGCCGGACCTACACCGATCCCAACACCGGCATCGGCGAGGTTGGCCTCAACGCCGTCGAAATCAAGACCTTCATGCACGACAACCTTCAGCGCGCCGGCAGCGCCGCACGCTGGTACGACCCGCTGCTGATGAAGTTCGAATGGCCCATCCTCCTGAAGATCATGGGCAAGGGTAAGAAGGGCGAGGAGCGTTATCTCAGCGTGGCCGACGTGCGCACGCTGTTCGAGCAGCGCAAATTCCCGGACCGTATCAACCAGCGGATCGTGTCGCAGCCGCTGCTGTCGGCCTGCCAGCTCGGCTTTCGTTGGACGGTCGCGCTCACAGCGGTCGTGATCGGTCTCGGTCTCCTCGCCCTCGTCGCGGTCGCCGAATTCCCCAACCAGGTCCGCGCCTTGCTGCCGCAGAAGGGCATTCTCGTGAATCTTCTGCCGCCACCGTTGCCGCAGCTGCCGGAGACGAAAGCGGCCTATTGGCTTGAGCAAAACTGGTCGTTGAAGGACCGGCACTGGTTCCACCATGCCAGCCAAGGCACTGCGACCTTCCCGGTGCCCTATGAGTGGTTCGTGGCGCTGGAGCAGCCGCGCCTTCATCTGTTCTCGAAGCCGGGCATGATGAAGGACAGCGCCTATCTCGAGCGCTTCGGCTTCATCCCGAGCCCGCAGTCGATCCTGACCGACACGGCGACGCTGCGCCGGTTCGGCTACGCCAATGTCTACGAAACGACGCCGGTGTCGGACTGGTCGACGAGATGGACGCCGACGGAGAACGTCGACGGCCTGCCGGTTGGCTTCGCGCGGATGACCGGTGTCGTCGATCCCGCGACGGGCCGCCGCGAAGAGGATAAGATCGGGCTGACCTGCGCGGCCTGTCATACCGGCCAGATCCATTATCAGGACGTCGACGTCCGCTTCGACGGCGGTCCGGCGATGACCGACCTGAAGAAGCTCGAGCTCGCGACCGGCCTGTCGATCGCCTACACGCTGCACGTTCCGTTCCGCTTTCAACGCTTCGCCGATCGCGTGCTCGGCGCTGAGGCCAGCAAGACGGACCGCGCCGCGCTCAAGCAGAAGCTCAGCACGATCGGCACCTTCCTGATCGATTGGGCAAAAACCCAGCAACAAACGATCGAAGGCAAGACAACCTGGGACGGCAAGCAGCAGAAGGATACCGAGGAAGGGTTCGGCCGGCTCGATGCCC
This sequence comes from Bradyrhizobium sp. 137, assembly GCF_023074095.1. Classification (NCBI taxonomy): domain Bacteria; kingdom Pseudomonadati; phylum Pseudomonadota; class Alphaproteobacteria; order Hyphomicrobiales; family Nitrobacteraceae; genus Bradyrhizobium; species Bradyrhizobium sp. 137. The sequence goes on along the minus strand of NZ_JADPKU010000044.1, from coordinate 63,887 downwards.
TCAACCGCATCGGCAATCAGGTCTTTTCGCAAGATCTCGCTCTGAGCGGCGTCAAGGGATTCGAGAAGAACCTGCACGCCCAGGACGCGCCGGTCAGCTACCCCGCGATCTGGACCGTGCCGTGGTTCAAGTTCGCCCAGTACGACGCCTCGATCGAGCAGCCGCTGATCCGCAACGCCGGCGAAGCCCTCGGCGTGACGGCCCTGCTTAACCTGTCCGATGCCTATCCAGAGGACAGGCTGTGGCGCTCCTCGGTGAACATCACGACACTCGGCTGGATCGAGGACTTGCTGAGAGGCCCCGATCCGTTCAAGGCCGCCGATCCTTCCTCCGGTCCGAAGTTCGGCGGCCTGCTCGCGCCGAAATGGCCCTCGCAGATCCTCGGCGATGCCTGGAGGCTGAAGCCTGATCGCGTCGAACGCGGCCGTGCGATCTACACCGAGATGTGCTCCGGATGCCATCTGCCCGCCGTCGACAGCCCGGCCTTCTGGTCATCGAAGCATTGGGAGCCGAGCGGCGACAGCAAGGTCCTGAACGCGGTGACGATCCCCCTCGACGAGATCAAGACGGATCCCGAACAGTCCCTTGTCCTCAGCAAGAGGACCGTCGATGTGCCCGGCTTCCTGAAGGTGAACACGGCCGATCTCCAGAAATGGTGGCAATGCGACATCCCGACCGCAAGCACCTCGCCCAACGAGATGATCTATGCGCTCGGCCTGATGACGGTGGTCGATCTCGTCGCCCGCAAATGGATGGACGACGAGAAGATGCCGGAGGCCGAGCGGGCGAAATTATGGAATCTCGCGCGCAAGAACTGTCTCAATCCCGCGCCTGATCCGCGCTATCGCGCGCGGCCACTGAACGGCATCTGGGCCACCGCACCTTACCTGCACAACGGTTCGGTACCTTCACTGTATTGGTTGCTGAAGCCGGCGGGCGAGCGCCCGCAAAAATTCTGCATGGGCCGCCGCGACTATGATCCCGAGACCGTCGGTTTTGCAGTCACCGACAACGAGCGTTGCAAGACCGGCGAAACGGAATTCTCTGCGACGGGATCGGACGGCAAGCCGATCCAGGGCAACAGCGTGCTCGGCCATTCCTTCGAGCGCAAGGAAGGCGATCCGAAGCGCCCCGGCGTCATCGGCCGCGCGTTCAAGGACGATGCCGAGCGCTACGATTTGATCGAGTATTTGAAGACGCTGTGAGCACCGCCATTTGCTTCGTCGCAAGAGCTCCTCGCAATAACGGAGGATGAGGATTCTCTGCAGGTCCACACCACTCTTGCGGAACCAGGGCTCTCACTTGAACAGCGGCGTGCCCGGCACGAAGGCGTCGAAGGCGGCCCAGAACTGGGAGCGGTAACGGTCCTGCTCCTGGAGTATCTCGTGCTTCGAGCCCGCGATGACGAGATGCGAGCCGGCGCGCAAATGATAGGCGAACTCCTCGATCGCAGCGGTGGAGACCACGGTGTCGCTGGAGGCCGCCAGCATCAGGATTGGCTGGCGGATCTCTGACGGATATTTCACGCGCTTGAAGGTTTGCATCGCGCTGAAGGCAGCGTCGGCCCAGGCCACCGTCGGGGACGCCAGCCCCAGCGTCGGATCCTCCTCCAGGATCGCGACATTGCGCGCATAGCGCACGGGATCGCTGGTCAAGGGATTGTTGATGAAGGGATCGAGCCCGGTGATGCGGCTGCTGCCGCCGGGGACATAACGGCTGCCCTGCCCGAACAGGCGCATCGTCTTTATGAGCGCGCGGGCCGGAAACGACGTGGTGCGGCCAGGCAGGTCGATCATCGGCGCCGACAGCACCATGCGGTCGAACCAGCGCTTGCCGGCATGCGCGACCCGCAGCAGCACCGTGCCGCCCATGGAATGGGCGAGCGCAAAGAACGGCGGCGGGCAATCCGGCAACACCACCTGCTGCACGAAGGTCTCGACGTCCACCTCGAAATCGGCGAAGTCGCGCACATAGCCCTTGCGCGGATCGCGCAGGCGGCGCGAGGAATGGCCCTGTCCGCGCCAGTCGATCATCGCCACCGCAAAGCCGCGGTCGCGCAAATCCCGGACCGTCTCGAAATATTTCTCGATCTGCTCGCTGCGCCCGGTGAAGACGCAGACCGTGCCCTTGCGGCCCGCCGGCGGCGCCCAGCGCGCAAAGCGCAACTCGGCGCCATCGGGGGTCTTGATGGTGCCGCTGACGACGTTTTCGGGGACGGGATTGGACGGGATCGAGACCAGCGTCATAGGCGGGAAGTACTGCAAATCAAGGGGCTAAAGCGCCGAAAAGGCGCAAATGCCGCCCTCTTGAACGCCGTCTCGTTCCACCCATATCATTTTCGTGCAGGCCGCTACCAGTGTTTCGGAACCGGAACATCAGGCTGCACACAGACGAAAGCCCGGCCCGATTGGCGGGCGGGTTACCCAACAGTCGCTCTATGGAGGACTTGACCATGCGTAGCTATGATCTCACCCCGTTCTATCGTTCCACCGTCGGCTTCGACCGCCTCTTCAGCCTGCTCGACCAGGCAACATCGGACGGCAGCCCCGGTTATCCCCCCTACAACATCGAGCGCACCGGCGAGAACGCCTACCGCATCACCGTTGCGGTCTCTGGCTTCGCCAACGATGAGCTCTCCATCGTCGCGAAGGAAAACACGCTGACGATCAAGGGCGAGAAAGTCGCCAACGAGAACTCGCAATCCGAAGTGCTCTACCGCGGCATCGCCGCGCGTGCCTTCGAGCGCGCCTTCCAGCTTGCCGACTTCGTGCAGGTGAAGGACGCCTCGCTCGAGAATGGCCTGCTTCACGTCGACCTCGTACGCGAGATTCCCGAGGCCAAGAAGCCGCGCCAGATCGCGATCAACACCAGCGCCCCGAAGGCGCAGGTGATCGAGAGCTCCGCGCAAGCCGCCGCGTAAAGGCACGTCACTTCCAAGTTGCGAGAACGCCCCGGTGCCCCGGGGCGTTTTTTTCGTTCGTGATCGCGCCTCCCGCCGTCGTTCTGGCGAAGGCGACGACCCACACCCCAGCGAGACGATTGGCGAAGACTCGCCTCCGGCACGAACACCTCACTTCGGCCGATAGACCTCGCGGTATGGGTTCTGGCCTTCGCCACGACACCGTTTCTGTGCCGCTATTGCACCGCATCACAGAGCAGTGAAGTCGCGTAACGCGGCCACCCCTCCCTCCGTCCTATGGTCATCGAAACCAAAACGAGACGGAAAACGATCATGACACTCTGGCGCAGCCTTTTCGTCGCCGCGAGCCTTTTAGCGGCCCCCATCCGCCTTGCCGACGCGCAGACACCGCAAACAGTGAAAGCCAACAACGTCGTGCTGGTGCACGGCGCCTGGGCCGACGGCTCGAGCTGGTCGGAGGTGATCCCGATCCTCCAGGCCGCAGGCCTGCACGTGACCGCCGTGCAGAATCCGCTGTCGTCGCTTGCGGACTCGGTCGACGCGACCAAGCGCGTACTGGCTGAACAGGACGGACCGACCGTGCTGGTCGCGCATTCCTGGGGCGGCACCGTGATCAGCCAGGTCGGCACTGACCCGAAGGTCACCGGCCTCGTCTATGTCGCTGCACGTGCTCCCGACGCGAACGAGGATTTCGTCGCGCTGTCCAAGCAGTTTCCGGCGGGACCTGCCCGCGCAGGCATTGTCGAGCGCGACGGCTACACAAAACTCTCGGAAGACGCCTTCCTGAAATATTTCGCCAATGGCGTGAAGTCGGAGCAGGCCAAGGAGCTCTACGCGGTGCAATGGCCAACCGCAGCCTCAATCTTCGCCGGCCGCACCACGGAAGCTGCATGGCACAGCAAGCCGGCCTGGTACGCGGTGTCGAAGAACGACTACACCATCAATCCCGATCTCGAACGTTTCCTCGCCAAGCGCATGAACGCCACCACGATCGAGCTCGATGCCGGCCACCTCTCGCTGGTGTCGCATCCGAGGGAAGTGGCGAAGCTGATCCTGAACGCGGCGGGGTATGGGCATAGCTGAGGAACGATGGCCTGATGCAAAGGCGCCCGAGATTGTCGGGCGCCTTTCATTTTTGCCCACATCTCTCCGCAGCGTCCTGGTGAAAGCCAGGACGACACCGAGGAATTTAAGACGGGCCGTCGCGTCAAGCAGCAGCTCGCTAATCCAGGCCCTGTGCGGCCGGCATCTCCTGGGTCGGCATGATCGCCGGCGCCGGCTTGGCCTGAGCGACGGTTGGCGGGGCCGCCTGCGGAGCGGCCTCGGCAGGCTTTGCGGCCACGGCAGTGGTCTGCTGCGCGGGCCGTGCCTGTACCGGCGGCGGCGCCTGAGCCTCCTGCCGCGCGGGTTCGGCCGGCTTCGCCGCGGCCACCGGCGTCGCCCCGCGCCGCGGGGCAGCCTTGGGCATCGGCACCGTGCGGCTGGCGACATGCGGAATCGAAGCCGGCGGGCGCGGCGGGCCGCTGCGGATCACCGTCGGCGGCGGGAGCGCGCTTTGCGGGCCGTAAGGCGCGACCGCGTGCTCGTCATAGGCGGGCGCCATGCCGTAGGCGTCACTGGCGCGCATGAAGCGGATGATCCGTCCGTCGCGGGCGTCGATCACCAGCCGGCCATCGTCGCCGCGATGGTCGATCACTGCGATGGTGTAGACGCTGCCGCGCAGGCGCGGGATGCCGAGCGGCGAGAAGCCGTTTTCGCGCAGCACCGCATAGACCTCGGTCGACGGCAGCAGCACCGGGGCCGGACCGCGCCCCTCGGAGCCGTAGCCATAGCCGTAACGCGGCGGCGGTGGCGGCGCGGCCTCCGGCGGCGCATAGGGTCCGTCGAAATCCGACACTGCGATAACGCCCCCTCTCCCGATACCGTTCGGAGGAGCCTGCGCATGCCCCGCACTTGCGGCCAGCGCCAGCGCGGCGGCAGCCACACATCCTGTGAAAAACTTCATGGTCGAGACGCTCCTGTCAGGCCCCCCGACGGCGGCCCTCTTTCGCTTCGCGCGGCGTGGCGCGCCTTCCGAAGGGTTGATCCGAAGCTTCATTCGGGATTTCGGCGCCCGCGGGGCCGGATCGGGGCACGTTTGCTTCAAAACCGGGGCTGCCGGCCTACGGAAAGCGGGAATTGACACCTCGGGAATCGGGACTTGTGCGCGCTTGTGTGCTAGACAAAAATTTGGCAAGGTGATGGTTAGGACAGGAAAGCTGTCTCAATTTTGCTTGCGGTCCCCGGCATGGGGATTGCAGCGAAAGCGGTGCTCTCGAGCGCCGGGAAGGTACCAGGCAAAGCCGTTCTCGGGGACGAAGAACGCCTAGGCCTGAATTTAAGAAAATGCGGCTCGCTAGCGGACGAGCGGTGACCCAGAGGCGGGTGCCGCGGAACGCCCAAGGTGCGCCGAAGATGGCGGTGAGGCAGCTTGCCGCATGGAGAGGACAGGACAATGAACGGGTCGCAATTCGGGCGCGCAAACATCGTGGCAGAACAGCTGTCGGCGACGGTCGCCTCGAAAACGACCGATCCGATTCAGGAACACAATTCGCGCCCTGAAGCCGAAGGCCTGTACGATCCGAGCCTGGAGAAGGACTCCTGCGGCGTCGGCTTCATCGCCAACATCAAGGGCAAGAAGTCGCACGAGATCGTCGCGGACGCGCTGAGCATCCTCTGCAACCTCGAGCATCGCGGCGCCGTCGGCGCCGATCCGCGCGCCGGTGACGGTGCCGGCATCCTGGTGCAGATCCCGCACGCCTTCTTCAGCCGCAAGGCGAAGGAGCTCGGCTTCGCGCTGCCGAATCCGGGCGAATATGCCATCGGCGCGCTGTTCATGCCGCGCGACACCGCCTGGCGCAACGTCATCAAGAGCATCATCGCCGACCAGATCAAGGAAGAGGGCCTGACGCTGCTCGGCTGGCGCGACGTGCCGACCGACAATTCCTCGCTAGGCATCACCGTGAAGCCGACCGAGCCGGCCTGCATGCAGGTGTTCATCGGCCGCAACGGCACCGCCAAGACCGAGGACGAATTCGAGCGCCGGCTCTACATCCTGCGCAAGTCGATCTCGCAGGCGATCTACCAGCGCCGCGACCGCGGACTTGCGGGCTATTACCCCTGCTCGATGTCCTGCCGCACTGTGATCTACAAGGGCATGTTCCTCGCCGACCAGCTCGGCAAGTACTATCCCGATTTGCACGAGAAGGACTTCGAGAGCGCGCTGGCACTCGTTCACCAGCGCTTCTCGACCAACACCTTCCCGGCCTGGTCGCTGGCGCATCCCTATCGCATGATCGCGCATAACGGCGAGATCAACACGCTGCGCGGCAACGTCAACTGGATGGCGGCGCGCCAGGCCTCGGTGAGCTCCGAGCTCTACGGCAAGGACATCAACCGGCTCTGGCCGATCTCCTATGAGGGACAGTCGGACACCGCCTGCTTCGACAACGCGCTCGAATTTCTGGTGCAGGGCGGCTACTCACTGCCGCACGCCGTCATGATGATGATTCCGGAGGCGTGGGCCGGCAATCCCTTGATGGATGAGAAGCGCCGCGCCTTCTACGAATATCACGCCGCGCTGATGGAGCCGTGGGATGGCCCCGCCGCGATCGCCTTCACCGACGGCCGCCAGATCGGCGCCACGCTCGACCGCAACGGATTGCGGCCGGCGCGCTATCTGGTGACCAAAGACGACCGCATCGTGATGGCGTCCGAGATGGGCGTGCTGACGATCCCCGAGGACCAGATCATCACCAAGTGGCGCTTGCAGCCGGGCAAGATGCTGCTGGTCGACCTCGAACAGGGCCGCTTGATTCCCGACGACGAGATCAAGGCCGAGCTTGCCAAGAGCCATCCCTACAAGGAGTGGCTGGAGCGGACCCAGATCGTGCTGGAGGAGTTGCCGAAGGTGCCGACCACCGGCGTGCGCTCCAACCTGTCGCTGCTCGATCGCCAGCAGGCGTTCGGCTACAGCCAGGAAGACATCACCATCCTGATGACGCCGATGGCGGCCACAGGCGAGGAAGCCGCGGGCTCGATGGGCAACGACACGCCGATCTCGGCGCTGTCGGACAAGGCCAAGCCGCTGTTCACCTACTTCAAGCAGAACTTTGCGCAGGTCACCAACCCGCCGATCGACCCGATCCGCGAAGAGCTGGTGATGAGCCTCGTCTCAATCATCGGGCCCCGGCCGAACCTGTTCGATCTGCAAGGCATGGCCACGACCAAGCGCCTCGAAGTGCGCCAGCCGATCCTGACCGACGCGGACCTTGAAAAGATCCGCTCGATCTCCGAGGTCGCCGAGTCGCACTTCAAGTCGCGCACGCTCGACACCACATTCCACGCTGGCCTCGGGGCGGCCGGCATGGATCAGGTGCTCGACGAGCTCTGCGCGCGCGCTGAGAGCGCGGTGCGCGAGGGCGTCAACATCATCATCCTGTCCGACCGCATGGTCGGCACCGACCGGGTGCCGATCCCGTCGCTGCTGGCCTGCGCCGCCGTGCATCACCACCTGATCCGCACCGGCTTGCGCACCTCGGTCGGCCTCGTCGTCGAATCCGGCGAGCCGCGCGAAGTGCATCACTTTGCCTGCCTTGCAGGCTACGGCGCCGAAGCGATCAATCCTTACCTCGCGTTCGAGACCATCATCGCGATGAAGGACCGCCTGCCCGGCTCGCTCGACGACTACGAGATCGTCAAGCGCTACATCAAGTCGATCGGCAAGGGCCTGCTCAAGGTGATGTCCAAGATGGGCATCTCGACCTACCAGTCCTATTGCGGCGCGCAGATTTTCGACGCAGTCGGCCTCAAGGCGGACTTCGTCGCAAAGTTCTTCGCCGGCACGCACACCCGCGTCGAGGGCGTCGGTCTTTCCGAGATCGCCGAAGAAGCGGTACGCCGCCATGCCGACGCGTTCGGCGAGGCGCAGGTCTACAAGACCGCGCTCGACGTCGGCGGCGAATACGCCTATCGCAGCCGCGGCGAGGACCATGCATGGACCGCCGAGTCAGTGTCGCTGCTCCAGCACGCCGCCCGCGGCAATTCGCAGGAGCGCTACCGCGCCTTCGCAAAAATCCTCAATGAGCAGTCGGAGCGCCTTTTGACGCTGCGCGGCCTCTTCCGGATCAAGAACGCGGAGGAGGAGAAGCGCAAGCCGGTGCCGCTCGACCAGGTCGAGCCGGCCAAGGAGATCGTCAAGCGTTTCGCAACAGGTGCGATGAGCTTCGGCTCGATCTCGCGCGAGGCCCATACCACGCTCGCGATCGCGATGAACCGGATCGGCGGCAAGTCGAACACCGGTGAAGGCGGCGAGGAAGCCGACCGCTTCAAGCCGATGCCGAACGGCGATTCCATGCGCTCGGCGATCAAGCAGGTCGCCTCGGGCCGTTTCGGCGTCACCACGGAGTATCTCGTCAACTCCGACATGATGCAGATCAAGATGGCACAGGGCGCCAAGCCCGGCGAAGGCGGCCAGCTGCCCGGTCACAAGGTCGACGCGACCATCGCCAGGGTCCGGCACTCGACGCCGGGCGTCGGCCTGATCTCGCCGCCGCCGCACCACGACATCTACTCGATCGAGGATCTGGCGCAGCTCATCTACGACCTCAAGAACGTCAACCCGGCGGGCGACGTCTCGGTCAAGCTCGTCTCCGAGATCGGCGTCGGCACGGTCGCCGCGGGCGTCGCCAAGGCGCGCGCCGACCATGTCACCATCGCGGGCTTCGAGGGCGGCACTGGCGCCTCGCCGCTGACGTCGATCAAGCACGCCGGCTCGCCCTGGGAGATCGGCCTCGCCGAGACCCATCAGACCCTGGTGCGCGAGCGGCTGCGCAGCCGCATCGTGGTCCAGGTCGACGGCGGCTTCCGCACCGGCCGTGACGTCGTGATCGGCGCGCTGCTGGGCGCCGACGAGTTCGGCTTCGCCACCGCGCCCTTGATCGCGGCCGGCTGCATCATGATGCGCAAGTGCCACCTCAACACCTGTCCGGTCGGCGTCGCGACGCAGGATCCGGTGCTGCGCAAGCGCTTTACCGGCCAGCCCGAGCACGTGATCAACTACTTCTTCTTCGTCGCGGAAGAAGTCCGCGAGATCATGGCTTCGCTCGGCTTCCGCACCTTCAACGAAATGGTCGGCCAGGTGCAGCTGCTCGACCAGACCAAGCTGGTCGCGCACTGGAAGGCCAAGGGCCTCGACTTCTCAAAGCTGTTCGTCAAGCAGAAGGAAGAGAACGGCCAGAAGATCTATCATTCCGAGCGCCAGAACCATCATCTGGAGGCCGTGCTCGACCGCACGCTGATCGAGAAGGCGACGCCTGCGCTTGACCGCGGCGCGCCGGTGAAGATCGAGGCCGCGATCAACAGCACCAACCGTTCCGCCGGCGCCATGCTGTCGGGTGCGGTCGCCAAGATCTACGGCCATGCCGGCCTGCCGCATGACACCATCCATGTCAGCCTCAAGGGCACTGCCGGACAGGCCTTCGGCGCCTGGCTCGCCAACGGCGTCACCTTCGAGCTCGAGGGTGAGGCCAACGACTATGTCGGCAAGGGCCTCTCGGGCGGCAAGATCATAGTCAAGCCGCCGAGGAACTCTGCGATCGTGCCGGAAGAGAGCATCATCGTCGGCAATACCGTGATGTACGGCGCGATCGAAGGCGAATGCTACTTCCGCGGCATCGCCGGCGAGCGCTTTGCCGTGCGCAACTCGGGTGCGGTCGCGGTGGTCGAGGGCGCGGGCGATCATTGCTGCGAATACATGACCGGCGGCATCGTGGTCGTGCTCGGCAAGACCGGGCGCAACTTCGCGGCGGGCATGTCCGGCGGCATCGCCTACGTGCTGGACGAGGCCGGCGATTTCGACCGGCTGTGCAATCTGTCGATGGTCGAGCTCGAGCCGGTGCTGTCGGAAGAGCTGATCAATGCCGGCACCTATCACCACGCCGGTGACCTCGAGGCGCATGGCCGGGTCGACGTGTTCAAGAACCTGCTCGCCTCCGACGTCGAGCGGCTGCACGTGCTGATCTCGCGCCATGCCAAAGCGACCGGCTCCAAGCGCGCCGCCGACATCCTTGCCAATTGGAAGGAATGGCTGCCTAAATTCCGCAAGGTGATGCCGGTCGAGTACCGGCGCGCGCTGCGCGAAATGGCCGCCAATGCTGACGCCGAGCCGAAGATCGCAATCGGGGCGTAGAGAATAACCTCATGGTGAGGAGGCGCGGAGCGCCGTCTCGAACCATGAGGCCACCATCCGGGACCTCATCCTTCGAGACGCGGCGCGAAAGGGCGCCGCTCCTCAGGATGAGGAGTGAGAGAACAAACGACTAAGCGGCAGGGACTACGGGTTTAATGGGCAAGATCACCGGTTTTCTTGAAATCGAACGGCATGACCGCAAGTACATCCCGGTCGCCGAGCGCGTGAAGCATTTTCACGAGTTCGTCGTTCCCCTCTCCGAGAAGGAGGTGCGCGACCAGGCCGCGCGCTGCATGAACTGCGGCATTCCCTATTGTCACGGCACAGGCTCGGTCGCGCCCGGCACGCCAGGCTGCCCGGTCAACAACCAGATCCCGGATTGGAACGATCTCGTTTACCAGGGCAACTGGGAAGAAGCCTCGCGCAACCTGCACTCGACCAACAATTTCCCGGAGTTCACGGGGCGCATCTGTCCGGCGCCGTGTGAAGCCTCCTGCACGCTCAACATCGACGACAACCCCGTCACCATCAAGACCATCGAATGCGCGATCGTCGATCGCGCCTGGGACAATGGCTGGGTGAAGCCGGAAGTGGCTACCGTCAAGACTGGCAAGAAGGTCGCCGTGATCGGCTCGGGTCCGGCCGGCATGGCCTGCGCGCAGCAGCTCGCCCGCGCCGGCCACGACGTGCATCTGTTCGAGAAGTACGCCAAGGCCGGCGGCCTGCTCCGCTACGGCATCCCCGACTTCAAGATGGAGAAGGGCATCATCGACCGCCGCGTCAAGCAGATGGAAGCCGAAGGCGTCACCTTCCACTACAACAGCCATGTCGGCGCCGACGGCAATGTCGATCCGCGCGAGATGCTCAACGAGTACGACGCTGTCGCGCTGACCGGCGGCGCCGAAGCTCCGCGCGACCTGCCGATCCCCGGCCGCGATCTCGAAGGCATTCACTACGCGATGGACTTCCTGCCGCAGCAGAACCGCCGCGTCTCCGAGGAGCCGCTCCGCGGCGTCCAGGAGATCCTGGCCGGCGGCAAGCACGTCGTCGTCATCGGCGGCGGCGACACCGGATCTGACTGCATCGGCACCTCGCTGCGCCAGGGCGCGCTCTCGGTGACCCAGCTCGAGATCATGCCCGCCCCGCCCGAGCGCGAGAACAAGGGCCTGACCTGGCCGAACTGGCCGCTGAAGATGCGCACCTCTTCCAGCCAGGCCGAAGGCGCGATCCGCGAATACGCCGTGCTGACGCAGAAGTTCTCGGGCGAGAACGGCAAGGTCAAGAAGCTGCACTGCGTGCGCGTCGACGACAAGTTCAAACCGATTGCCGGCACGGAGTTCGTGCTCGATGCCGAGCTCGTCCTGCTCGCGATGGGCTTTGTGCATCCCGTGCACGAGGGCCTCTTGAACCTGCTCGCGGTCGAGCTCGACGGTCGCGGCAACGTCAAGGCTAACACGCTGGACTACCAGACCTCGCGCCCGAACGTGTTCACCGCCGGCGACATGCGCCGCGGCCAATCGCTGGTGGTCTGGGCGATCCGCGAGGGCCGGCTGTGCGCCCGGTCGATCGATACGTTCCTGATGGGGAAGACGGATCTGCCGCGGTAGTCGCGGCTCGCGCAGCAGCCAAGCTTCAAATGACGCTGTCATCGTCCGCGGAGGCGGACGATCCAGTATTCCAGAGGCTCTCCTTAGAGGGCACGCACTCACCACATCCGCCGCGGCGTACTGGATGCCCCCGCCTGCGCGGGGCATGACAGCGGAGTGGGGACGAGATAGCGTAGCCTCGAACGACGCGCCCCGTCTTACCTAATTCTGCAACCTCACCCCCAGCATCACCACCGTCCCCGACGAGCTCGCCCCCGCGACGTTCGAATCCAGGATGTCGTGGCGCAGCGTGCCCTTGATCCAGATGTTGCGGTTGAGCTTGTAGATCAGATTGCTTTCGAGCGAGTAAGTCTTGTCGTTGCGATTCTGGTTCTGGTAGTCGAGCGTGCCGTAGGTGAACTTGCCCACGGCGGTGAGCCAGCGGCGGAAGTCGTGGTCGACTTCGGCCGAATAGGTGCGCACCAGGACGCCGGAAGAGCCCGGGATCGTGGTCTCGGCGATCTGCGTGTCGGTGAAGAACTTCACGGTCGTCAGGCCGCTCGCATTCCAGATCAGCGAGCCCGTGGTGAGGAAGCCCGCGAGCTGGCTGAGGCGCGGGTCGACATAGTTGCGCGCGGAATAGCCGATCGAGATCTCGCCGGTGAGGATGCGCGAGAACTCGAAGGAGGAGCCGACCTTGGCATAGCCGCCGTTTGAATCGCGGAAGTAGCCGTTGCGGTCGGCGGCCTGGTCGTGCACGCGGGTGTCGCCCTGGATTTCCAGGAAGGGCTTGAGGCCCGGCTTCAGATCGTAGGAGAACCGGCCCACGCCGCCATATTGGTTGAACTCGCGGTCGGTATTGGCAAAGGTCGAGCCGTCGATGAGCTTTGAATCGGTGTAGGCCGTACGATCGACGGTGGCGCCGGCGGCGACCTGGAAACGGTTGAAGGTCTGGTCGAAGCCGACGGTCGCGCCATAGGCGGCGTAGACCGGAAATTTCTGAAGACCTGCCTGCACGTTCGGGCTGCCGGGATTGTCGGTGGCGAGCCGCAGGCGGAGCTGCGAGGTCAACTTGAAATCGCGGGTGACGTCGAGGCGGCCGTCGACATGGCCGGTGAAATCGGGGCGATCGACCTCGACCGGCGACGGCGAGGCGAAGCCGTTGATGGTCGCCGGCATGTTGTTGGTGTAGCCCGAGAACGAGCCGCGCAGATCGGCGACCAGCGCGTGGCGCTCCCAATCGGACACTACAAGGAGATCAGGCGCGACCACATAGGCCGGCGAACCGACAGGCCTGTTGAGACGCGCGGGATTTGTATCGTAGCCGGCGGAGAGCTCGAGCCCGCCCTTGATCAGGAAGCTGCCGGCATAGTCGCCCACCGCGCCGAACGGATCCTCGTCCAGCTTGAGGCGGCGGCGCAGCGGCTGGCCGGGCACGTTGCCGGCCATCGCCGGCGGCACTGGCGTCCTGTGCGCGGTTTCGGAGGGTGGCGGCGCGATGCGCGGCGGGCCGAGCGTCCGCTCCGGCGTTGCCGGCGCTACCTTTGAGTCGGGGCCGGCGGGGCGCTTCGGCTTCGGCTGTCCGGGATAGAGTTTTGGCTGCTGCCGCTTGCGGTTGAGCGAATCGTAGCCGGAGCCGCTCGCGACGTTGGCCGCGGGCAGGCCGTAGGTCGGGACCTGACCGGCCGGGCTTTGGCCGGCGCGCGAGATCGCCGGGGGCTGCTGGCGCCTGCGCGGATCGTTGGGATCGGGCAGCGTCGGCAGCGCGTCCGAAGGCGCCTGCGGCACGCCGGCGGTGCGCCGTGTCGGCAGCGTCTCGGGCGCGGCGAAGCCGCCGCGGTTGGGATTGAACAGATCAGGCGTGAGGCTCTGGGCCAGAGCCGGTGCACTCTCGAGGGCCGTCAGCATCAGGCACGGCAATACGGCGCGCAGGAAATGCGCGCGTTTGCTCCGGCCAGTGCCTGGAGGCGACCCCACGATGGAAGAACTCCAACGAAATCAAATACTTTCACGACGAGCTCCCACCGCTTGGCGGGAACCATCGTTAATGGAGTTAAAACAATTATGGTTAATGACCAGTTGAGGGATTTGGCCGGCGCGTCGCCTCGCCTGCCCGGGCGTGCTAAGCAGGTGCCAACGGGCGAACGCTCCTCCTCCCTGGACCTGAACATGCCGAGTTCGAAACCGCTGATGACCGCATCATCCGGCTCCATTGCTGATAGCGTCGAATCCGCGCTCCGCACGCTGGAGACGGAGAGCGGCGGCATCAACGCGCTCGCCGCCGCCTTGCGCGGCCCGCTGGGTGCGACATTTGCGAGAGCGGTGGACCTGATCCGCAACGCCAAGGGTCGCGTCATCGTCACCGGACTCGGCAAATCAGGCCATATGGGCCGCAAGATCGCGGCGACGCTGGCCTCGACCGGCACCCCCGCCTTCTTCGTGCACGCGGCCGAGGCCGGCCATGGCGATCTCGGCATGATCACGTCCGACGACGTCATCATGGCGCTGTCCTGGTCAGGCGAGCAGCCGGAGATGAAGAACCTCGTGAATTATTCGGCGCGCTTTGCGATTCCCATGATCGCAGTGACGTCGAGCGCGGCGTCCTCACTGGGCCAGGCCGCCGACATCGTGATCGAGTTGCCGAAGGCACGCGAAGCCTGCCCGCACAATCTGGCGCCGACCACCTCGACGCTGATGCAGGCGGCGATTGGCGATGCCATCGCGATCGCGCTGCTCGAAGGCCGGGGCTTCACCGCGCTGGAGTTCGCGCATTTCCACCCCGGCGGAAAGCTGGGGGCGATGCTGAAATTCGTCCGTGACTACATGCGCACCGGCACGGAAATTCCGGTCAAGCCGCTCGGCACCAAGATGTCGGAGGCCGTGGTCGAGATGTCAGCCAAGGGGCTTGGCTGCGTCTGTATCGTCAATGATGCGGATGAGGCCGTCGGCATCATCACGGACGGCGACCTGCGCCGCCACATGCGGCCCGACCTGCTGGCTGCGTCGGTCGATGAGATTATGACCACTGAACCGAAGACGGTGCCGCCGTCGATGCTCGCGACCGAGATGATCGAGGTGCTGAACACACGCAAGATCACAACGCTGGTCGTGACCGAAGCGGGCAAGGTGGTCGGCATCGTGCATCTGCACGATCTGTTGCGGGCGGGCGTCGCGTAAGGCGCACACACTCCAGGGAGTCATTCCGGGGCGCGCCCGTTTGGGCGCGAACCCGGAATCCATTCATCTCCGAGATCTCTGCCCAATGGATTCCGGGTTCACGCTTCGCGTGCCCCGGAATGACACCGAGGGTGTGGCGCGCAATGACGGCGGAGAGACCTACGCCGGAAACCGCGCCGCGTTCTCCTCCAGCGGCAAGCGCAGCCCGTTCGCCAGATACGACACCGTGCGATAGAAGCCGCACAACAGCATGATTTCCAGGATCTGCGCCTCGTCGTAATGCGCGGACAGCGCGGCGAACTCCTCGTCATCAAGCGTCGCACGATGATGCAGCGCGTCGACGGCCGCAATCAGCGCCTGCTCGGCCGGCGACCAGCACGGTGACATGGCATCGCCCAGCACCGTCGCACGCACTTCATCCTCCATGAGCTTTGCCGGCCCGGCAAAGATGGCGACATGCACCCCCCATTCATACTCGCATTCGTTCAGCGCGCAGGTGCGGTCGATGATGATCTCGCGCTGGCGGAGGGACAGCGGGCCGGGATCGAGCAGGCCGCCGGCGCGAAATTTGTCCCAGGCGCGGCTGTGGCTTGCCATCACCCTGAACAGCACCAGGGGCGGTGCGCCGCGCATGATGCGGTCGAACTGCGCCTGGATCTCCGGGGGATAAGGCGGATCGAGGGGCGCGATACGCGGCGAGGAGGGTGACATGGCAGAAGACATGGACTGCTTCCGTTGCTACAATTATCGTAGCAATACGCTACATTATCTGTAGCGCTACGCAAGAGGCCGATATGGCAAAGCAGCCAGCATCAGAACGCCGCGTCCGCGGCTCGCGCACCGGGCGGCCGATCATGGCGCTGCTGGACCTGCTCGGCCGGCGCTGGAGCCTGCGGATATTGTGGGAGTTGCGCGGCGAGCCCCTCACCTCGCGCGCGCTGCGCAGCGCCTGCGACGAAGCCTCGCCGACGGTGCTGCAGGCGCGGCTGACGGAGCTGCGTGCAGCGGGATTCGTCGAGCTTGGCGAAGGCGGAGGTTACGCATTGACGCCGCACGGACGCGAGCTGTGCGAGACATTCATGCCATTGCACCGATTTGCCGAGCGATGGAAAAGGTAGCGCTCTTGTTTACCCTCCCTGGAGGGGGAGGGTCGCTACGCATGCAGTGCCGCGAAATGCGTAGCGGGGCAGGGTGACAGTTCCTCCACGGGGGCAGTGCCCGAGTGGAGAGATCAGCCCACCCCGCTCGCGCTGCGCGCGATCGACCCTCCCCCTCCAGGAGAGGTAAGGAAGCTACGCCGCGGCCACAGTAAGATTCGCGCCGTCGACCTGCACTACCTTCACGCGCGTCCCCGCCGGCGTATCGGGCCCAGCCACGCGCCACACCGTGTCGCCGATGCGGACGGTGCCTGCGCCGTCAATGATCGGTTTCTCCAGCGTGAACTCGCGCCCTAACAGCGCCTCGGTGCGCTTGTTGAGGAAGGGGCCGGCGCTGGCGTCCGGCTTCGGCCGAGCCAGGCGGCGCCACACCGGCACGGCGGCGGCAGCGAAGACTGCGAACATCACGAGCTGGATCTGCCAGGACACGGCGACAGTGAACGAGATCAGGCCGACCAGCAGCGCGGCGAGCCCGAGCCAGAACAGGAAGATGCCCGGCGCCAGCACCTCCAGCGCCATCAGGATGAAGCCGAAGATCAGCCAATTCCAGGTGCCGAGCGATACCAACATGTCGGCCATGATACGACCTCTTTGATTATCCCTGCCGCGGCGGCACCGCCGGCGGCGTGCCACCGGTCGGCGGCACCGAGCCGGGACGGCGAGCGAGCGCAGCGGACGCGGCGCTCTCGCCGAACGTCGCCTTGGCGATCTCGCCGATGCCGGCGAGCGAACCCAGCATGCTCATCGCTTCGACCGGAAGCATGATGACCTTCTGGTTTGGCGAATCGGCCAATTGCCCGAACGCCTTGATATACTTGTCGGCGATGAAATAGTTCAGCGCGGCGACATCGCCCTTCGAAATCGCTTCGCTGACCATCTGGGTTGCCTTGGCCTCGGCCTCAGCCGACCGCTCGCGGGCCTCGGCGTCGCGGAACGCAGCTTCCTTGCGGCCTTCGGCCTGGAGGATCTGGCCCTGCTTGGCGCCCTCGGCGCGCAGGATTTCCGACTGGCGCTGGCCTTCGGCGGCGAGAATGTCGGCGCGCTTGACGCGCTCGGCCTTCATCTGCCGGCCCATGGCCTCGACGAGATCGGCCGGCGGCACGATGTCCTTGATCTCGATGCGGTTGACCTTGAGACCCCAGGGCGAGACCGCGGCATCGACGACGCGGAGCAGGCGCTCGTTGATCTCGTCGCGGTGCGAAAGCACCTGATCGAGATCCATAGCCCCCATCACCGAGCGGATGTTGGTCATGGTCAAGACGGTAATGGCCTGGGTGAGGTTGGAAACCTCGTAGCTCGCTTTCGCGGCGTCGAACACCTGATAGAAGGCGACGCCGTCCACCGTCACCGTAGCGTTGTCCTTGGTGATCACCTCCTGCTCGGGAATGTCGATCACCTGCTCCATCATGTTGATCTTGCGCCCGACGCGATCGAAATAGGGCACGATCAGATTGAGCCCGGGGCTCAGCGTCTGCGTGTACTTGCCGAAACGTTCGATAGTCCAGTCATAGCCCTGCGGCACCGTCTTCACGCCGGCAACCAGCGTAACGATGACGAGCAACACCAGAACAATCGCGAAAATGTCGAAACCGCTCATATCTCCTCCAAACGGGAAAAGGCCCTTTCCCGCGCTGTCATTGGTCGGGATCGCAACCCTATCGGTTCAGCGGTCGCGACTAACGTCGTTACCGGCGCGATTCTGCACAAGACGTACGGAAGGGGAATGGCAAGGATTATGTATTTGCGAGGGCGCTCTTGAAAGGATGCCGGCGCGGACCTAGCGCCGAAGGTTGGATTTGCCACCCCATCGTAAACGTCAGATCCAGCCCTGAAGCTCGCGCAGCACCAGGGAGCGGATCACATCCATGCCGGGTTCGCTGTCGTTGAGGCAGGGGATCGCGGAAAACTGCTCGCCGCCATTATGTTTGAAGATCTCGGCATTCTCCTGCGCGATTTCCTCCAGCGTCTCCAGGCAATCGGCGGCAAAGCCCGGGGTCACCACCGCGATGCGGCGCACGCCGTCTTTCGCCAAACGCTCCATGGTCTTGTCCGTATACGGCTGAAGCCACTCGTCATTGCCGAAGCGCGACTGGAAGGTCAGCAGCAGCGTTGTCTCGTTCATGCCGAGCCGGCGGCGCAGCGCCTCGGTCGTGGCGATGCAGTGGTTCTGGTATGGATCACCCTTGTCGACATAGGATTTCGGCATGCCGTGGAAGGATGCCACAATCAGATCCGGCTTGAACGGCAGGCTCGCCAGATGCGTCTGGATCGAGGTCGCGAGCGCCTCGATATAGGCCGCATCCTGGTAGTAAGGCGGCGTCACCCGCAGCGTCGGCTGCGCCCGCAGGCGGGCGAGCACGCGGAACACCTCGTCGCAGACGGTTGCCGAGGTCGAGGCGGAATATTGCGGATAGAGCGGGACGGCGAGGATGCGCTCGCAGCCTTTTGCGATCAGCGCGTCGATGCCCGCCTGGATCGACGGGTTGCCGTAGCGCATCGCCCAGTCCACGACGACATGACTGCGATCCGACAGCGCGATCGCGAGCTTGTCGGCTTGCGAGCGCGTGATGGTCTTTAGCGGCGACTCGTCCCGCTCGTTGTTCCAGATCTTGCGGTAGTCCAGCGCCTTGGTGCGGGGGCGGCTGCGCAGGATGATCCCGTTCAACACGAGCTTCCAGACCAAGCCCTGGTCCTCGATGACGCGGGCATCCGAGAGGAACTCCTTCAGATAGACCCGCACGCCGGGCGCGTCAGCAGTATCGGGCGTTCCAAGGTTGATCAGAAGCACGCCAACGCGGGGCAGAGCGGATTGAGCTGCCGGTTTCGCGCTGTCGATGGGAACGACGCTGGTCATGGCTCCGTGGGTCGCGCGTTGCTCCGAACTTGTCAAGATGAGGCCGATTTGGCTACGGTTGCACCCAAGCGGGAGGGAAGATGACACTCGCGGAATGGTGCGTCCTGGGAGCGCTGCTGCTTTACCTTGCAACGATCGTCTCGATCAAATGGGCCAGGTTTCGCACGTTCGACAATTCCCAGCCGCGCGACCCCGCCTTCTTCGATGACGCCCTCGCGCAGCGCGCGCTCGGCGCGCACCTGAACGGCATCGAGACCTTCCCGTTTTTCGCCTTCGCGGTGCTGCTCGCCGAATTCCGGGATTCGCCGCAGCGGCTGATCGACGAGCTCGCGGCACTGTTCCTGATCGTGCGGATCGCCTATGTGCTGACCTATCTCGGCAACCGCCCGACGCTGCGCTCGATCCTCTGGAGCATCGGCTTTGCGATCAATCTCGGCATCTTCTTCATGCCGGCCTTGAAGCGGTTTCTGCCGGTTTAAGGTGCCGTGCCCCGCACGCGGTGCAGCGCCCTATGCGCGGCTCCGCAGAGCCGGGGCCCGCGAGCCCGGCTTAAAAACACGTTGTCCGTTCAGCGGCGATGTAGCCGAACAGCAGGCCGACGCCGAATAGCAATACCAGGCCAGCGGCGCCGAACTCGATGCCGCGCATGACGAGGGCGCCGCCCCCGTCGCGTCTTGCGCTGAGGCGCTGCGCGATGTCCTTGGCGGACACGGCGACGATCGCGATGGCGGCGACCGTGATCGCTGTGCCGAACCCCATCAGGAAGGTCGCGGCGATGCCGGCCCAGAACAGGCCCTGCGCCAGCGCGAACACCAGGACCAGGATCGCGCCCGAGCAGGGGCGGATGCCGACGGTGAGGATCGCGGCAAAGCCGCGCCGCCAGCCGCCGGGGCCGGCGAGCTCGCTCGGAGCAGGCCCGTGGGAATGACCGCAGTGCTCGTCATGGACGTGGCCATGCCCATGCTCATGGCGAGCGTGGCTGTGACCGTGATGGTGATCATGATCGTGGCCATGATGATCATCCGCATCATGGCCGTGGTCATGGTCATGCGGCACGCCTGCCATCGCTGGCACCGGCTGGGCTACCTGAAGCGCGCGGATGAAGGCGCCGCCTTTCACCCAGACCAGGCGCAGACCGAACAGCGCAATCAGGGCATAGCTCGCGATCTCGATCGCGCCTTCGGCCTTGCACATGGTCTTGGCGGTCGCATTCAGGATCCAGGCGGAGATGCCGACGATCAGGATCGCCACCAGCGACTGCATCAGCGCGGAGGCGAACGACAGCGCGATGCCGCGCCGCGCAGTCTCGCGGTTGGCGACGAGATAAGAGGCAATCACCGCCTTGCCGTGGCCGGGGCCGGCGGCGTGAAAGATGCCATAGGCAAACGAGATAAAGAGCAGCGTCCACACCGCCGAGCCGTCGGACTTCGCGGCGCGGATGGTCGCCGACATCTGGCGATAGAACTCCGACTGTTTTGCCAACAGCCAGCCGATGAGGCCGCTGGCTTCAGGCTCCGCCGCCTGCTGGGCGGGCGGCGCGCCGAACGGATTCTGCGCGAGGAGATCGTGGAGCGCGGCGTCGGCCACGGACACGACCAGCAGAACGGCGGCGCAAGTGAGAAGCCCGAGCGCGAACCCGGAGAGTTGCGACTTCAAGGGCAATCCACCATGATCTTGTTGGCGAACATCATGCCGAAGTTTGAATTCTCGCCATTGAGGAAGGTCTGCTCGTTGAGCTTCTGCGCACTCGCGGTGCCGTCGTTCGGTCGCTCCAGCTTCATCTGGCAGCCGGCGGGCGCGCCGACCAGCTTGACCGGATTGTCCTTGGCCATCTGGAAGTCGATGAAGAAGGAGCGGTCGAATACTTCGAGCACCAGCTGCCTGGGCTTGACGGGGTTCTTCAGCGGCAAGGTGAAGTGCAGGGTCAGCACCGTATCCTTGTAGTCGAGGAAGTAGTCGACCGGCTCCTGGAACCCTTCCTTCTTGCCGTCGGCCTTCGCGAAGGTGAAGTAGGCGTATTCCTTCAGCGACTCGACATTGGTCTGCGCCAGCGGCGTTAGCTCCTCGCGCGTATAGGCGCCCTTGGTCTTGCTCTCGAGCCCCTGCACCGCATAGGCCGAGAACATGTCGTCAAAGGTCCAGGCGTGGCGCACGCCGGTGATGGTGCCGTCGGCCGCGTAGAGCAACTCGCTGGTCGCGGTGATCCAGACATGCGGATGCGCGCGCGCCGGCCCCGCTGCAAGCGACAGGCCGGCGGCGAGCAGCAGGCCGAGAAGGATGCGCATGCCCATCACGCCGCCTTCGCGGCGTCGAGCAGGCCGCGCCGGCGCAGCAGCGCGTCCGGCTCCGGCGGGCGGCCGCGGAAGGCCTCGTAGGCGGCTTCCGGATCGACCGATCCGCCCGAGGCGTAGATGTCGTCATGCAGGCGCTTGGCAACGGCAGGGTCGAAGATGTCGCCCGCCTCCTCAAACGCGCCGAAAGCGTCGGCGTCCATCACCTCCGACCACATGTAGCTGTAATAGCCGGCGGCATAATGATCGCCGGTGAAGATGTGGCCGAATTGCGTGGGCCGGTGACGCAGCGCGATCTCCTCGGGCATGCCGATCTTCTCCAACTCGCGTCTCTCGAAGGCGCGCACGTCCTGCGCGGCGGAAGCCGGCTGGGTGTGGAATTCGAGGTCGATCAGCGCCGAGGAGACGAACTCGACCGTGGCAAAACCCTGGTTGAATCTTCGCGCGGCAAGGAAGCGTTGCAGGAGGTCGTCCGGCAGCGGCTCGCCGGTCTGGTAGTGGCGCGCGAACTTTTGCAGCACCTCGGGCCGCTCCTGCCAGTGCTCGTAGAGCTGAGACGGCAGCTCGACGAAATCGGTGAACACGGAGGTGCCCGACAGCGAAGGATAGGTGACGTTGGAGAGCATGCCGTGCAGGCCGTGGCCGAACTCGTGGAACAGGGTGCGGGCGTCGTCGGGCGACAGCAGCGAAGGCTCGCCCCCGGCTCCCTTGGCAAAATTGCAGATATTGAGAACCAGCGGCGCGACCTCGCCGTCGAGCTTCTGCTGATCGCGCAGCGAAGTCATCCAGGCCCCAGAGCGCTTCGAGGGCCGGGCGAAGTAGTCGCCATAGAACAGCGCCTTGTGCTTGCCGTCGCTGCCCTTCACCTCCCAAACCCGGACGTCCGGGTGCCAGACCGGAACGTCACTACGCTCCTCGAAGGTGATGCCGAACAGGCGCGTGGCGCAGTCGAAGGCGGCGGCGATCATGTTGTCGAGCGAAAGATACGGCTTGATCGCAGCGTCATCGAAATTGGCACGCTGAAGACGTAGCTTCTCGGCGTAGAAGCGCCAGTCCCAGGGCGCGAGCTTGAAGTTGCCGCCTTCGGCCGTGATCAATGCCTGCATGTCGTCGCGGTCGGCGAGCGCGCGCGCCCTCGCCGGCGTCCAGACCCGCTCCAAGAGGCTCCGCACCGCTTCCGGCGTCTTGGCCATGGAGTCTTCGAGTCGATACGCGGCGAAGGTCGGGTAGCCCAACAGCTTGGCGCTCTCTTCGCGCAGCTTCAGGATCTCGACGATGGTTGCGTTGTTGTCGTTGGAATTGCCGTTGTCGCCACGCGCGATGAAGGCCTTGTAGACCTTCTCGCGCAGGTCGCGCCGCGCCGAGCTCTTCAGGAACGATTCGACCGAGGAGCGTGACAGCGTGACGATGGCCTTGCCTTCCATGCCGCGCTCTTCTGCCGCAGCCTTGGCGCCGGCGACGAAGCTCTCCGGCAGGCCCTCGCGGTCCGCCTCCCCGAGCTCCAGGAACCAGTCCTGCTCGTCGCCAAGCAGGTGATGGCTGAAGCTGGTGCCGAGCTGGGCGAGCCTCTCGTTGATCTCTGCCATCCGCGTCTTGGCCTCGTCGGAGAGGCCGGCGCCGGAGCGGTGGAAGCGGGTGTAGGTGCGCTCCAGGAGGCGCAGCTGCTCGGGCGTGAGACCGAGATTGGCGCGGTTCTCGTGCAGCTGGGCGATGCGGCCAAACAGCACGGCGTTCATCATGATCGGATTCCAGTGCCGCGCCATCCGCAAGGAGACTTCCTTGTCGATCTCCAGGATGGCCGGGTTGGAATGCGCCGAGACGAGGTCGTAGAAAACCGCCGCGACCTTGTTCAAGAGCTTGCCCGAGCGCTCCAGCGCCGTGATGGTGTTGGCGAAGTCGGGGGCGGCCGGATCGTTGGTGATCGCCGCGATCTCGGCGGCATGGTCGGCGAAGGCCTGCTCGAAGGCGGGCAGGAAATGCTCCGGCTTGATCTCGTCGAAAGGCGGGGTCGCGAACGGCGTCACCCAGGCCTTCAGGAGCGGGTTGGTCTCGGCATCCGTAATTTGGCGGAGTTCTGACATCACAAGTCCCGGTTTTTGAGCCGAATTTGTTGTGGCCAGCTATAGCACGCGATGGGGCTTTTTTGGGCCGTTTGCCCTTGCTCCCGACCGCCTTTTCGGGGAGATTGCGGCCCTCGAAGACACGGGGTCCCTGAACTCATGAACGCGCCTGCCTCCTCTTCCCGCCAGATCGCCTGGCCGAGCGTCATTACCGTTATCAGCGCCGCCATCCTGATCGGCGCGGAGGTGTTCGGCGCGGCGTTTGCCGGCGGCTGGGCGCTCGCGATCCTGTTCGGGCTCGGCGACCAGGGCGCGCACATCCTCCAGGCCGTGCTGTTCGCACTCGGCGTGCTGGTGATGACCGCGTTCATCCGCACAGCTCAGCGCATCGAGCCGTTCACGACGCGCCGCTGAAGCTCGCGCGCGACAGACACGCGCGCGCGGCACAGAAAACTTAACACGTGTTCATCTTCCGCGTCGCTCGCGCAGCACTGCGCAAGTAGATGTTAGGCAATTCTGTTCTCAGCCTAAAAAAATTCTTGCGAAGCCGATTCAAAACGCTTATGTGCGGACTTGCCCAATTTCGCACGTGCCTGTGGTCGTGTGTCAGTCGGTAGGTATCCGGACAAGAGGCCGGACAGCCGCCAAGGGGTGAAGAAGCCGAGGGGCTCTTCGGACGTGCAGAAGCCGGAAGACTTGAATGTCGAAAGACTGAAATGTCGACGGACTGAAAGCAAACCCGGAGCGCCCAGCATCTCTCTCAAGGGATGCCTTGTCGAAGGTGACTTCACTCTTTGCAACCGTGACTGGCAGCCGGAGGCGAACCGGCGCACCCCGCTCTCAACGGGGGACGCGACTTAAAGCAACGACGGATCGGGCTTTTTTGGTCTCTACCGGCAGTCCAACGCCGGCGCGGGCTACTGAAAAGGCTTGTCCTTCATTGCCAGGTGTGCGGGCGGGAACACTCCCAACCAATCCACGGCAGCACAGTCTGGTTTGAGTTTTTTGGCTTCGTCGCGCCTCCATCGCGCGATTTGGCCAGAGCGCTCTTATCCGACGTCATGTTTTGAACGGGCCCGTCGCTGGGCCGTTTGGGAGAGTGCCATGACCGAACGTATCCAGGAATTCCTGCGCAACCGCCGCAAGGATGGCCTCGACACCGAGCCGTGCCTCGTCGTCGACCTCGAGGTCGTGCGCGACAATTACCAGAGCTTCGCCAGGGCGCTGCCCGACAGCCGCGTGTTCTATGCCGTCAAGGCGAACCCGGCGCCGGAAGTGCTGGCCCTGCTCGCCTCCATGGGCTCCTGCTTCGATACCGCGACCGTCGCCGAGATCGAGATGGCGCTGGCCGCTGGAGCGACGCCCGACCGCATCTCCTTCGGCAACACGATCAAGAAGGAGCGCGATATCGCGCGCGCCTTCGCGCTGGGCATTCGGCTTTTCGCGGTGGACTGCGCCGCCGAGGTCGAGAAGGTCGCCCGTGCCGCCCCCGGCGCGAAGGTGTTCTGCCGCATCCTCTATGACTGCGCCGGCGCCGAATGGCCGCTGTCCCGCAAGTTCGGCTGCGACCCGGAGATGGCGGTCGAGGTGCTCGACGTCGCCAAGCGCCTTGGTTTGGAGCCGTGCGGCATCTCCTTCCATGTCGGCTCGCAGCAGCGCAAGGTGAAGGCGTGGGACCGTGCGCTGGCGATGGCCTCGCAGGTGTTCCGCGACTGCGCCGAGCGCGGCATCAATCTCTCCATGGTCAACATGGGCGGCGGCTTCCCGACCAAGTACCTCAAGGACGTGCCGCCGGTAGTGACCTACGGCCGGTCGATCTTCCGCGCGCTGCGCAAGCACTTCGGCAACCAGATCCCGGAGACCATCATCGAGCCGGGCCGCGGCATGGTGGGCAATGCCGGTATCATCGAATCCGAGGTCGTGCTCATCTCGAAGAAGAGCGACGAGGACGAGGTGCGCTGGGTGTACCTGGACATCGGCAAGTTCGGCGGTCTCGCCGAGACGATGGACGAGTCGATCCGTTACGCCATCCGTACCCGTCACGACGGTGCGGACATGACGCCGTGCGTGCTCGCGGGCCCGACCTGCGACAGCGCCGACGTGCTGTACGAGAAGACCCCTTATCCGCTCCCCGTGACGCTCGAGATCGGCGACAAGGTGCTGATCGAAGGCACCGGGGCGTATACGTCGACCTACTCGTCGGTGGCGTTCAACGGCATCCCGCCGCTGAAGACGTACCACATCTGATCCGCCTCTCTCTTGAGGCCTGACGAACCCGGGAGCCGGCTTGCCGGCTCCTCCCTCACAATTTCAATTCTGACGACGTCTTGGACCGATGTGCCTCTCGCATGTCCGTTCAAGCGGGGACTGACGCGCCATGACTGCTCCTCGGAAGCCACAGATCGCCCTCACTTCGAAAGCCGCTCCGTTCGCGATCCGAGCGGAGCGTGCTGCCGACGTCGCGATGCGTGAAGCGTTGCTCGATGCCTGCTTTGGCGAGAACCGCCATGGCCGGACCTGCCAGCGCCTGCGCGACGGACGCGCGCCTGCCACAGGCCTTGCCCTGTCGGCCGTGCGCGAGGGACAGCTCGTGGGAACCGTGCGGCTGTGGCACATCAGCGCCGGAGGCAGGCCCGCTCTGGTCCTCGGACCGCTGGCGGTCGACCCTGCCTGCCGCGAGCTCGGGATCGGCGCCGCGCTGATGCATCAAGCGCTGGCCGCCGCCCGGGCGCGCGGGCATGGTGCCGTGATCCTGCTCGGCGACGCCCCGTACTACGCTCGCTTCGGCTTCTCGCCCGAGAAAACCGGCGCGTTGTCGCTGCCCGGCCCGTTCGAGCGCAACCGGCTGCTGGCGATCGAGTTTGCGGAAGGCGCGCTCGACGGCGCCGAAGGGATGATCGTTCCGACCGGAGCGGCCCTGCCCAAACGGAGGGCGGTTCGCGCTCTCCAGGCACACGCGGCCTAAGGCATTGCGGTGATCGCAACGACCGAAGCCGCAGCCAGCGGCCACGCCCGGCTGCGGCTGACTTGATGCTGTTCGTTTGGGGTTGCACGGGCCCGAGAAACGCCCTTTAAACCCGCGAAACATCCCTCCCTTCAGTTGAGGTCCGAGAGCATGTCCCGTCGCCTGATTTCCACCGGCTCCCCGTTCGAGAAGGCCGCCGGCTATAGCCGCGCCGTGATCGACGGCGAGTTCGCCTTCGTCGCGGGAACCACGGGCTATGACTACACGACCATGACGATGCCGGCCGACGTCACGAGCCAGTCACGCAACTGCTTCAAGACCATTGAAGCCGCCCTGAAGGAGGGTGGTTTCGAGATGGCCGACATCGTCCGCGCGACCTACTATCTCACGGACATCAAAGACGCTGACGCCCATTTCGCCGTCTGCGGCGAAGTCCTCGGCGACATCCGCCCGGCCGCAACGCTTCTGGTCGTCTCGGCGCTCTACAAGCCTGAGATGAAGGTCGAGATCGAAGTCACCGCCAAGCGCCGCAGCGCCTGATCCACACCCTCACTCTTTGTCTGCCATCACGTTCCGGAGAAACCACCCCATGAGCCCCGCCTCGCAGATCTACGCGAAGATCACCGGTCCCATTGTCATGGTCGGCTTCGGCTCTATCGGCAAAGGCACATTGCCGCTGATCGAGCGGCATCTCGATTACGACAAGTCGCGCGTCACCGTGATCGATCCCAAGGACGAGGGCCGCAAGGCGCATTGCGAGAAGCACAATGTACGCTTCATCCAGAAGGGCGTGACCAAGGACAATTATCGCGAGTTGCTGACCCCGCTACTCACCGAAGGCGGCGGTCAGGGCTTTTGTGTCAATCTTTCGGTCGACACCGGCTCCACCGACATCATGGAGCTCTGCAACGAACTTGGCGCTCTCTACATTGATACCGTCAACGAGCCCTGGCTCGGCTTCTATTTCGACGCTTCGAAGGGCCCGGAAGCGCGCTCCAACTACGCTCTTCGCGAAGTGACGCTGGCCGCCAAGAAGGCGCGCCCGGCGGGCTCCACGACGGCCGTTTCCTGCTGTGGCGCCAATCCTGGCATGGTCTCCTTCTTCGTCAAGCAGGCGCTGCTCAACGTCGCCGCGGATCTGAAGCTCAATGCCCCCAAGCCGAAGACCAAGGCCGAATGGGCGGACCTGATGCGGCAGGCCGGCGTCAAGGGCATTCACATCGCCGAACGCGACACCCAGCGCTCCAGGAACCCGAAAGAGCCTGACGTCTTCGTCAACACCTGGTCGGTGGAAGGTTTCCTGTCGGAAGGCGTGCAGCCCTCAGAACTCGGTTGGGGCACCCATGAGAAATGGATGCCGGAGAATGCGCGGACCCACGAAGCGGGCTGCGGCGCCGCCATTTATCTAATGCAGCCGGGCGCCAACACGCGCGTGCGCACCTGGTGCCCGACCCGCGGCGCGCAGTATGGCTTCCTCGTCACCCACAACGAGTCGATCTCGATCTCCGATTACTTCACGGTGCGCGACGCATCGGGCACGGCGATCTATCGGCCGACCTGTCACTATGCCTATCATCCGGCCGACGATGCCGTGCTCTCGCTGCATGAAATGTTCGGCCGCGCGGCGAAGATGCAGGAAAAGCACCACATCCTCGATGAGAACGAAATCGTCGATGGCATCGACGAGCTCGGCGTGCTGCTGTTCGGCCATGACAACAATGCCTATTGGTACGGATCGCAGCTCTCCATCGAAGAGACCCGCAGGCTTGCGCCCTACCAGAACGCCACCGGCTTGCAAGTGACCTCCGCCGTGCTCGCCGGCATGGTGTGGGCGCTGGAGAATCCGAACGAAGGCATCGTCGAAGCCGACGAGATGGATTTCGAACGTCTCCTGGAAATCCAGCTGCCCTATCTCGGCCCGGTGAAGGGCTTCTACACCGATTGGACGCCGCTGACCGATCGTCCGGGACTGTTCCCGGAAGACATCGACACGAGCGATCCCTGGCAGTTCCGGAATATTCTGGTGCGGTGAGGGCTCTGCCGTCATGTCCGGCATCCACGCACTTCTTTCGCGGGACTCCAAGAACGTGGATGGCCGGGACAAGCCCGGCCGTGACGCCGCAACTGGCTGTCGTTATTTCTCCTTGATCGGCGGCGCGATCTTCTCCGCAGGCGCCGCCGGCAGCGCGGGCTTGGTCGCCGCGCCTTGCGTCTGGGATTCGGGCCGTGCGGGCTCGGGAGCCGGCGTGGTCGGGCGATCACCGCCGGGCTTGGACTCCGCAGGCGTCTTGCCCTGATCGTCCGAAGGAGTGCCCTGGAGCGGTGGCGTTGCCTGCACCATCTGCATCCGGTTCTCGGCGCGAATCTGCACCAGCGACAGGCCCGACACCACGACGCCCGCGGCGAACAGCGAGCAGGCGATCATCAGGTCGAGTTTCAGTCTGCGCTTGTCATTGCCTGTCATGTCGATCACCGCGTTTGTCCGCGGGACCAACGAAATGGCCGCGCGCGGGTTCCGCGCCTGCCCGGGCGGGAACCGCACCCCTGCGCGCTAAAACGCCGCGCTCAATCCGTGGTGCTGACTTCCCAGGTGGCGTGGCGCACGCCCGGAAGGTGCTGGAGATCCGTCGCGACCGCGTTCAGCTCGTTCGGATCGACCGCGGTCGCTACCAGCTTTGCGACGATCTCCAGGATGTCCTCGCCGATCTCCACCAGGTCGATATCAGCAACGGAATATTTCGCGGCTTCCAACCTCTCGACGAGGCGGTCGCGCATGTCAGGCAGAGCGTCGGCCGCCACCGCTATCTTGAAGTAATAGGTCGCCTCCAGTGCCCGCTCATTCAGCGGAATGCGGTTGATAGCATTGACGAGTGGACGCAGCAGTGTGTTTCCGGCGATGACGAACACGGTCAGCGCCGCGGCCTGCGCGACCATGTCGGCCCCGGCGCAGGAGCCGACCGCGGCGGAGGCCCATAGCGTCGCGGCCGTATTGAGCCCGCGCACGTCCATGCCCTGCTTCATAATGACACCG
This sequence comes from Bradyrhizobium sp. 137, assembly GCF_023074095.1. NCBI lineage: Bacteria > Pseudomonadati > Pseudomonadota > Alphaproteobacteria > Hyphomicrobiales > Nitrobacteraceae > Bradyrhizobium > Bradyrhizobium sp. 137. The sequence continues at coordinate 34,618 of NZ_JADPKU010000044.1, read as the reverse complement.
GCGCCGAGGAATCCGATGCCGGAGACGACGTAGGAGATCACCCGCACCGCGCCGGCGGCGCCATCCAGATGCATGGCGAGATCGACAAAGGCGGCGGCGCCGACCGCGACCAGCACATTGGTGCGCAGGCCCGCGGTGCGCTGGCGGTACTGCCGCTCGGCGCCGATCAGCGTCCCCAGCACGAAGGCCGTAAACAGACTGATCAGCGTGTCTGCAAAATCGGCAATCTGGAATGTCGTCAGAAACCGCATGGCCCCGTATACGGCCGGGACCATGACAGATTAAAGCTCCAGCAGGCCGCCGTCCCCATTTTCATCCGCAAACGCCAGCAGCGTGCCCTTGGCGTTCCAGGCGAGCGCGGCCACGGGTGGCGTGCCGTTGCGGCGGACCAGGATTTCCGCACCGTCCTCCAGCCGCACCATCAGCACGGTGCCGTCGCTGTAGCCGGCGGCAAGGATATCGTTCTTGGGGTGACAGGCCACCACGGACACGCGGGCCTGGAGCGGCGCGAGCATCGCGGGCTCCTTGCCCATCGGACCGTCCTTGCTGGCAAACGGCCACAGGATGACGGTGTCGGCGCCCGAGGTCGCCAGAGCCTTGCCGCCGGCGCTCCAGGACATCGAGCGGACGCGGCCGGGATAGCCGGTCATGCGCATGTGCCTGTTATCGGCGAGCCGCCAGCCGTGCAGCGCCGCCTCGTGCATCGCGGTGACCAGGAACTTGTTGTCCGGGCTGAAGGTGACGGCGAGATGCGAGCCGGCCCACGGGAGGAATTCGGCTGTGGCAGCCATGTTGGGAAACCACAACGTCGCGCCGTTGTAATGTGCGATCGCAAGCCGCAGGCCTTTTGGCGCGAAGGCAAGCCCGCCGACCGTCGAGGGCACCTCGATCGACTTCTCCTCGTTCTTGCCGCTCTTGACGTTCGCCGTCTTGCCGGCCGACCAGGCTAAGGCGCCATCTGGATGCAGCGCCACCGCATCGATCCAGCGCCGTTTGGGGTCGGTGGCGAGCAGCGTCACCTCCCCCTTGGCATCGAGGGAGACGACCTTGCCGTCGTCGCCGCCCATGACGAGGCGCTTGCCGTCGGAGGCGGTCGAGAGAATGCCGCCGCTGTGCACGGCGACCGTGCTGATCTCGCCCTTGGCGTCGACCAGCGCGACTTTCTCCTCGCCGCCGACGAAGGCGGCCCGATCGGCGAGGAAATGCGCCGAGGTCACGCCCATGCCGAGCGCGATCGGCTTGACGCGGTCGGTGACGGAGACGATCGAGGCGGAATCAGGAGCCGGCGTAAACTCTTTCATCACGAGACGATGCAGCTCTCAAAACCCTTGCGGATGGCCTCTTCCGGCAGTTCGCGGCCGATGAAGACGAGGCGGCTCTCGCGCGGCTCACCCTCCTTCCACTTCCGCTGGTGGTTGCCCTCCAGCATCATGTGGACGCCTTGGAAGACGTAGCGGTCATCGTCATCGTGGAAGGCGAGGATGCCCTTGGAGCGCAGGATCTTGCCGCCCTCGACCTGCACCAGGTTCTGGAGCCAGGGCATGAACACGTTCGGATCGAGCGGCTTGTCGGTTTTCAATGACAGCGACTGCATGTCCTCGTCGTGATAGTGCTTCAGGCCATGGCCGTGATGATGGTCGTGACCACGGTGGTGATGATCATGGTCGTGATCATGATCATCGGCCTCAAGGAAATCCGGCTCGATGTCGAGGATGCGGTCGAGGTCGAACGCGCCGCGATCGAGCACGTCAGCCAGCGCCACCGAACAGCGCTCGGTGCGATGCAGCTTCGCATAGGGATTGATGGCGCGGATGCGGGCCTCGACCTCCGCGAGCTCGCCCTTGTTGACGAGATCGGTCTTGTTCAGCACGATCACGTCGGCGAACGCGATCTGGTTCTTCGCCTCGGGCGCGTCTTTCAGCCGGTCGGACAACCACTTTGCATCGGCGACCGTCACCACTGCGTCGAGCCGCGCGTTTTTCTGCACGTCCTCGTCGACGAAGAAGGTCTGGGCGACGGGCGCGGGATCGGCAAGGCCCGTGGTCTCGACGATGATGGCGTCGAACTTCCCCTTGCGCTTCATCAAGCCGTCCATGATGCGCACGAGGTCGCCGCGCACGGTGCAGCAGATGCAACCGTTGTTCATCTCGAACACTTCCTCATCGGCGCCGATGATGAGATCGTTGTCGATGCCGATCTCGCCGAATTCGTTGACGATGACAGCGTATTTCTTGCCGTGGTTTTCCGACAGGATGCGATTCAAAAGCGTGGTCTTGCCGGCACCGAGATAGCCGGTCAGGACGGTCACGGGAATTTTTGGGGAGGTCACTTCAGACATAACAACTCCGGATTTCGGGCTTTCGCGCGACGCGAGGCGGGGTGGCCCCCTGCCCTAATGGTCAAGCGCGCTGATCAGGGCCTTTATATTGTGCCTGACCATGTCAATGTAAGTGGGTGCAGGCCCCTTTTCGCCGGTTAAACCGTCGGAAATCAGGGTCCCGCCGACCTTTGCGCCGGTCTCGGCCGCGATCCGCCGGATCAGCCGGTCATCGCTGATATTTTCCAGGAATACTGCCGGGATTTTTTCGGCCTTGATCTGGCCGATGATCGCGGCGATGTCGCGCGCGCTGGGCTCGGTCTCCGTGGAGACGCCCAAGGGGGCGATGAACCGGATACCGTATTCGGCGGAAAAATAGCCGAAGGCGTCGTGGGTGGAGATCACCTTGCGCCGCTCCAGTGGGATTCTCGCCACGGCTTCGCGGACCTCACTGTCGAGGGCTTCGAGTGTTTCCAGATAGGCTTTGGCCCGAGCGCGGAAGAACTCCGCGTCATCCGGGGCAGCAGCGGCGAGCGCATTGGCGATATCGGTGACGTAGATCTTGGTATTGGGGATGGACTGCCAAGCGTGGGGATCTGCGGCCGAACCCAATTTCAGGGGCGTGATACCGGCGCTTGCAGTCACGACCGTCGCCTTGCTGCCGGAGGATTGCACGAGCCGCGGCAGCCATCCCTCGAGGCCGAGCCCGTTGACGACGACGAGCTTTGCATCGGCGATCCGCTTCGCATCGCTCGGCGCAGGCGTGTAGACGTGGACGTCGCTGTCGGCGCCGACCAGCGTGGTCAGATTGATCCGGTCACCACCGACATTGCGGACGAAATCGGCCAGGATCGAGAAGCTCGCGACCACGTTGAGCCGCTCGGCGGCGTGCAGCGGCGAGGCGATCAGCAACAGCGCGCAAAGCAGGATGAGCCGCATCGTCACGCTTCCAGATGCCGGCCGGGAAACAATTGCCGGACGATACCGCCGACGCGGCCGAACAGGACGGAGGCCACGTAGAGCACCGTCGCCACGAGAATGATCGCAGGGCCCGACGGCACTCGGGTCTGGAACGACAGCACGAGGCCGGCATAGCCCGAAACCGCGGCAGCAATCACGGCGATGCAGATCATGGCGGTGAGATCGCGCGACCAGAATCGCGCAATGCCGGCCGGCAGGATCATGAGGCCGACCGCAAGCAGCGTGCCGAGCGCCTGAAAGCCGTTGACGAGGTTGATCACGACGAGCGCGAGGAAGGCGAGATGCGCAGGGCCCCCGGCGCGACTCACCGTGCGCAGGAACAAGGGATCGACGCTCTCGATCACCAGCGGGCGGTAGATCACCGCAAGCACCAGGAGCGTCACCGTGGCGTTGAAGGCCACCACTAGCAGCGTCTGGTCGTCCATCGCGAGAATGTTGCCGAACAGCACATGCAACAGGTCGATATTGGTCCCCTTGATCGAGACGATGGTAACGCCGAGCGCCAGCGAGGCCAGGTAGAAGGTGGCCAGCGAAGCGTCCTCCTTCAGCCCGGTCGAGCGCGCGACCACACCGGCGAGGATTGCGACCGCAAAGCCGGCGATCAGGCCGCCGGCGGTCATCGCGAACAGGTTGAGCCCGGAGAGCAGGAAGCCGACGGCGGCGCCCGGCAGGATCGCATGTGCCATGGCATCGCCGACGAGGCTCATCCGCCGCAGCATCAGGAACACGCCGATCGGCGCGCCTGCCAGCGACAGTGCGATCACGGCGGCGAGTGCCCGCCGCATGAACTCGAATTCGGTGAACGGACCGATCAGCGCGTCATAGGCCATTTGCAATCACGCCGCCTGCGACCGCCCGTCGTCGCCGGCGCAGGCCGTCGCGCTGTCGTCGAAAGCCTCGCACATCCGCATCGCGACCATCAGGTTTTCCGGCGTCAGCACCTCGGCCGTCGGCCCCCAGGCCACGGGGCCGCGCGCCAGCACCAGTGTCTCGCTGAAATGGGTACGCACCATCTCCATGTCGTGCAGCGCGGCGAGCACGGTGCGGCCCTCGGTGTGCCAATCCTTCACCAGCGCGAGCAGATCGGCCGTGGTCTTGCTGTCGATGGCGTTGAAGGGCTCGTCGAGCACGATCAGACTCGCGTCCTGAAGCAGCACCCGGGCGAACAGCACGCGTTGCATCTGGCCGCCGGAGAGCGTGCCGATCGGGCGATTCTCGAAACCGTTGAGGCCAACGGCGGCAATTGCGCGCAGGATTTTGTCCCGCGCAGCCTTGCCGATGCCGCCGAACAGGCCGGTCCTGCGCCACAGCCCGGTGCCGACGAAATCGAACACCGAGATCGGAAAGCTGCGGTCGATCTCGGCGCTCTGCGGCAGGTAGGCGATGTCCCTGCTATCGAGGCCACCGAGGTGGATGCTGCCGTCGAGAGGCTTGAGGATGCCGACGATGCCGCGCAGCAGCGTCGACTTGCCGGCGCCGTTCGGGCCGATCACTGCGACCAGCGCGCCGGATGCGACCTCGCCATTGAGATGGTGCACGGCCGGATGCCGGTCATAGCCGAGCGTGACGTTGTGGAAGTGCAGTGCCGCCATGGTCACCTCATCGCCAGAAAGACCATGCCCCAGAGCACCGCGCAGACAGCGAGCGCGGCCGCGAGGCGGCCGGCCATGGTCATGCGCAGGATCGACCAGGGGGCCGCCTGGGCCGGATGCGGCGAAGCGGGATCATGGACATGGGCATGGGTGTGGTCATGCCCCTGCGAATGCACGTGGTCGTGGGAGTGGTCGTGATGACGGGCGTGAGACACGGCGGGAACCATGCGAGGACGTTATATTATAACATTGCGTCTGTCCACGCCGGGCTCAAGGCTTGCCGATCAGCATGGCGATGGCGGCCGCCACGAACGGGAACGGCACCGATACGGCGCAGCGGAACCAGACGAAACGAGCCGGCATGAATGGGATCTCCCACAGGATCACCCGCTGGAACGCGAACAGGGCCCAGGCGACGACATAGGCAACCACCTGGGGCACCCCGCCGCCCGACTTCAGCGCCACCGTGCCGATGGAGAAGCCGATGACAGGTCCGCCCGGCGTGGCGGCACCGGCGACCACGGCGGACGCGACCCCGAGCCATCCGCTGTCCGGCCCGAGCCACCCGGTGATCACCTGCTGCGGGATGATGGCGGCGATGTAGCCGGAGCCGATCACCCCCAGCGCGATCCGCGGCACGATGTTGATGAAGTCCAGCGAGCCTTCGCGCAGCGAAGCGCTGAACACGGCAGGGCCGCGGCCGAAGGCGATCAGGCCGACGCCGAACACCGAACTCCACAACAAGATGTCGATCAGAAGCGCGGCGCTCACGTCTCGTCATCCTTCGTCATCGGCTTCGGATAGAGCCGGACATAGACGAAGCGGCCGAGCGCGCCGGCGAGCACCGGCAGCGGCAGCGAGATCACGATCCGCCACAGCGTGAAATCGGTGCCCATGATCGGGATTTCCCATGCCACCGCCCGACCGTAGCCGATCAGGGTCCAGCTCACGACCATGGCGATGGTGGCTCCGAAATCGGCGCCGACCGCGAGCAGCGCGCTCGCGACCGGATAGGCGGTGAAGGGACCGCCCGGCAGGATCGCGCCGAAGGCGGTGCCGATCAGAAGCCCCATCAGGCCGGATTTCGGCCCGAGCGAGCGCGAGACCTTTTCGTGCGGCAGGATCTCCGAGATGAACGCACCGAGCAGACAGCCGGCCAGCACGCGCGGCAGGATGCCGCCGAACAGCGAAAGGTCGTGGGTGAGAATGTCGAGAACACCGCCCGTGCCGTCACGCCGCCAGACCAGAGCGGCGCTCACCGCCACCAGGACCGCGATGATGATGGTCGACCAGCCGATCGGCTTGCGCACACGCCCAGGCCGCGGCTCGGAGTCCGCGTCCTCGGCAGACGCCGGGTCTTTCGGGGAAGGTTCTGACAAACGGGCTTGGGTCGGATCGAGGGGATGCCCGTCCTGATTAAGCGCGCCGGCGATGTGATGCAAACGGTGTGATGACACACCCATGCGCGCACCGCGCAAGGCAATTCCGCATAGCAAAAAGGCGGCCGCAGACGACCGCCTTGTCTGTCATTCCGGGATGCACGAAGTGCGAACCCGGAATCTCGAGATTCCGGGTCTGGTGCTGGCGCACCATCCCGGAATGACGAGATGAGACCTCACGCCTTCTCGAACAGGGACTCGACGTATTCCCAGTTCACGAGGTTCTCGACGAACGCCTTGAGATAGTCCGGACGGCGGTTCCGATAGTCGATGTAGTAGGAGTGCTCCCAGACGTCGCAGCCGAGGATCGGGGTGGCGCCGTGCACCAGCGGATTCTCGCCGTTCGGGGTCTTGGAGATCTCAAGCTTGCCGTTCTTGACCTGGAGCCAGCACCAGCCGGAGCCAAACTGGCCGACGCCGGCCGCCTGGAAGTCGGTCTTGAACTTCTCGAAGCCGCCGAGGTCCTCGTTGATCTTCTTCTCGAGCTTGCCCGGCAGCTTGGTGCCGCCGCCATTGGGCTTCATCCAGCTCCAGAAATGAATGTGATTGTAGTGCTGGCCGGCATTGTTGAACACCGCGGGGTTCTTGCCGAACGAGCCCTTGACGATCTCTTCAAGGGATTGGCCTTCCCATTCGGTCCCCTTGAGCGCGTTGTTGCCGTTGGTGACGTAGGCCTGATGATGCTTGTCGTGATGATATTCCAGCGTCTCCTTCGACATGTACTGGCCGAGGGCGTCATAGGCGTAAGGGAGGGGGGGCAGCGTAAAGGTCATGGCTTCTTGTCCGCAACTGGTGGGAACGAGTTCTAACGGTCACCCCTTATAGAAGGTTCCGTGGCCGTTAAATACCGCCAATTTGCGAAAATGCGTGAGGCGGACGCTTGGCACGATTGCATAAATCGTCGCAGCACGCGGGCATTCGCGCGGCTGGGTGCCCTGGTACAAAATAACATTGCCTTTGAGGCGCTTATCCCAGAACGAATGCATCAACCGACGTTGCGAAAGAGAAAGTCATGAGCATCGAAATCGACATCCTGAACGGCGACGCCTCGTGGCCGATCGCAGAGCCGCTGCACCAGGCGGTCTGGGGCCAGCACATGGTCGCGGATAAGCCCTGGGCTCATGTCAAATGGGCCAATGCCGATCTCCGCGTGCTGATCGAAACGCCCGAGGATGGTCTCGTCTGCCATGTCGGCGTCTACTTCCGAACCGTCACCTGGAACGGGCAGAAGGTCCATGTCGGCGGCATCGGCGGCGTCTGCACCCGCGAGGACCGGCGCGGCCGCGGCTACGCGACCATGGCGATGGACGCGGCGGTGCACACCATGCGCGCCAACGAGGCGGTGCGCTTCGCGCTGCTGTTCTGCGAGCCGCACAATTTCGCGTTCTACGAGGCGCGCAGATGGCAGCCCTTCAAGGGCGAGGTCTATTGCGAACAGCCGGAGGGCCGAATCCGCTTCGACTACATGGCACCCTACGTCTTCGACATCGTCCGCGCGCCGACGCTGGGCACCATCGACCTATGCGGCCTGCCGTGGTGAGCCCTGCGTGAGCAAAGGCTGCGCCGGCCGCCTCACGCCCTATAATATGTCAACCATCATTTAACGTCCCGCCCGGTGAACATGACGATCGACGCCTCTGCAGACGCCGTCCCGCCGATTGCGCCGGTCGCCTCCCCCATCGCCAGCCTGCTGACGGCGCCGATCCTGCCGACATTGCTGCGGCTCGCGATTCCCAACATGATCGCGATGGTCGGCAGCACGCTGGTTGCGATCGCCGAGACCTCCTATATCGGCCGGCTCGGCACCATCCCGCTCGCCGCGATCGCGCTGGTGTTTCCGTTCGCAATGCTGACGCAGATGATGAGCGCGGGCGCGATGGGTGGTGGCGTCTCCTCCGCGATCAGCCGCGCGCTCGGGGCGGGAGATCGCGACCGCGCCGCGACGCTCGCGCTGCATGCGGCCATCATAGGCCTCTGCGGCGGGCTGTTCTTCACGGTGATGATGCTCGTGTTCGGCCGCTCGTTCTTTGCGCTGCTCGGCGGCCGCGAGCGCGTGCTCGAGGAGGCCAGCGGCTATTCGCAGGTGCTGTTCTCCGGCGCCGTCGCGATCTGGCTCGTCAACACGCTGGCCTCGGCGATCCGCGGCACCGGCGATATGCGTCTGCCTTCGATGACGCTGATCGGGGCGAGCGTGCTCCAGGTCGCGCTCGGCGGCACCCTCGGCCTCGGCCTGTTCGGCGTGAAGCAGTTCGGCATGCCGGGCGTAGCGAGCGGCCAGCTGATCGCGTTCAGCTGCGCCGCGGTCTTTTTGCTCTGGTATCTCTTGTCCGGCCGCAGCCGATTGCAGGTCGACGTCCGCGCCTTCCATTTCGAGCGGGCGATGTTCCTGGACATTCTCAAGGTGGGCGCGGTGGCCTGCCTGTCGCCGCTCCAGACCGTGCTCACCATTCTGATCTTCACAAAAATCCTCGCGACCTTCGGCACCGAGATGCTGGCCGGCTACGGCATCGGGTCGCGGCTGGAATTCCTGCTGATCCCGATCACCTTCGCCTTCGGCATCGCATCGGTGCCGATGGTCGGCATGGCAATCGGCGCCGGACATTTGAAGCGCGCGCGGCGCGTGGCCTGGACCGCGGCGACCGCCTCCGGGCTCACGGTCGGCCTGATCGGCCTCGTGATCGCGCTCGATCCGTCGCTATGGGTCGCGCTCTTCACACGGGATCCCGGCGTAACCGCCGCTGCCTACAGCTATTTCTACTGGGCAGGTCCGGCTTTCGTGTTCTTCGGCATGGGCGTATCGTTGTATTTCTCCTCACAAGGCGCGGCGCGCGTCGGCGGACCCGTGCTCGCCTCCACGGCGCGGCTCCTGATCGTCGCGCTCGGCGGCGTCAGCCTCATGATGGTGCAGGCGCCAGCCTGGACCTTGTTCGCTCTGGTCGGCGGCGCCATGGTCGTGTTCGGGCTGTCGACCGCCGCCTCGGTCGCCTTCGTGCGCTGGGGCAAATGAGCGCAGGCGAATAGGCGCACGCAATAAGCGCGGGAATGTGATTCTATCCAGCGTTGCACTATCTTGCCGGCCTGCTATGGGAGGCGCCTTCATTTTCGGGGACACTCTCCATGTTCAGCAGATTCGCGCTTCCTTTCGTCCTCCTGGCTGCACTGCTTGGCGCAGCGAGCACCCATGCGCAGAGCGCCGATGGCACTTGGCTCACCCAGGCAGGCGATGCGCGCGTGAAGATCAGCAAGTGCGGCGGTGGCATCTGCGGCCACATCGTCTGGCTGCGCGACCCCTATGACACCGCGACCGGCCAGCCCGCGACCGACAGCAAGAATCCCAATCCCGCGCTCGCGAAGCGTCCGATGATCGGCCTGCCATTGTTCAGCGACATGCAGCCGTCAGCTCCGAACAAATGGTCGGGCCAGATCTACAATGCCGACGACGGCAGCACCTATGCGAGCAGCGTCACGGTGACGGGCGCGGATTCGTTGCGGGTCGAAGGCTGCGTCGGCGCACTCTGCGGCGGCGAGACCTGGACGCGCGCGGGACGCTAGCGGTTCACGCCACCATCGCCTTCAACGCGGTGGCAGCCGAGGCATAGCCGCCCCGCGCGCCGTCGATGAAATGGACGTGATCACTGCGCAGCGCCGAGGGCGTGAAGCAGGTCATCATCGCCGCGTCCTGCTGGTAGAGGCCGTAGCGCACGATGCCATCGCGCGCGGCCGCAGCGAGACGATCGCTCAGCGCGCGTTCGAGCTCGGCCGTACAGTCGAGGATCATGCGCAGTCCGTCGTCATATTTCCTGAAGTCCGAGTTCTCGACCACCTGACGCTTGTAGACGTTTGGCACGAAGCCGCCGACCTTGATGTCGAAGCGCATGATCAGATAGGCGAACAACGTGTAGGCCAGGACGGTGGCGCGGCGCACGAGCAGAGGGCCGCCGCGCTTGGTACGGGCTTCATAATCCAGCCCCTGCGGCGGCCATTTCAGCGGCGGCCCCTGCGCCGGCACTGGACGGCCGGCATCCGGACTGCGCTCGACGAGATGGATGACGTCCTCGATCACCTTGCGGAAAGCCAGCGGGTCAGCGCCGCGCGCCGGCATCACCAGCACCGACAAAATCAATCCGCGTGACGCAGGCATTACCTCGAAGCGGCAGGACAGGCCGGAGAGATCGGGCTGCGTACCGTTGGGCGCTTCAGCCACCGCGAACTCGCCGCGCTTCATCGCGGCGTCCGCCCAGGCCAGGCCGCCGCCGGAGAACATCGCATAGGACAGGTTCGCCGACGGACCGAAGCGTGCGACGCGTACGTCGAGGCCCTGCGCACGGATCGCGCTGACCGGCACCAGGGCGACGCGCATCTTCAGATCGAGGTCCTCCCGTACCCAGGTCGCGGTTGCCGCCAGCGCGTCGCGGGCAAGTTCGAGATCGTGAGGCGCGACCGCAAAGCTCGCTCCATCGCCGCCGAACACGAAAGGGAATTCGCGCCCCTCCAACGCGTTCGTCACCGCCGCGATCACGGCGGCGCCGGCCATGTTCACCGCTTTGTAGCGCTGCGCCGCGATCGCCTTGGTGGAATCGACGATGTCGGCAACGCCGATGCTCCAATTGTCCGGCAGCGGCGAATACAGCACCGGATCCATCAGACTGGTGAAACCGCGGAAGACCGGAATGCCGCCGTAAAAGGATTCGCCTGATGTCATCGGGGGATGCCGGATGGTTGGGATGGCACGTTGAAAACAGATACGCGGCAGGACCGATCCGGGTTCGCCGGCCGGTCTCGCCGCGACGTCCCGATCATTAGCCAAATGGAGCTGAACAACAAGCTCGCACCGCGATGCAATGTCGCACTTTGATCGACATCAACGGCGCATCGCAAATGGTGTTTACTCTTGATTTATCGAAAATGATTGCCGCGGAATCATCGAAGCGTCCGACTTCGGCCACTAGGACGCGACCTCACCCGTACGCCGGCATACGGGCCTCGACGCAATCGCCGGTGAAGATGCCGGAAAGGCTGACCGCCGCCGTCGCCGATTGATTTGAAGGCCTTGATGGCACCGGACGTGAGCGGCTAGTGCAGCTGCTCGTCCTGACGCTTGCGCAAGACATCGAGAGAGGCGTCATGACAGCCGATCAGACGCACGAATTGCTGCGGATACATCTCATGGCCGTTGCCACCGGAATTCTGATGCGTCATCGGCGGACAACGGCCGTCATCGGACGTCGCGCGGGATTGCTCCGTCTGGCCCTGATTTGAAGGGGTCATGTCAGGCATGGTCATGACTGCTCCCTGTCCGTTAGGGCAGACGGATTGACGTAACCCGGTTGCGAGGCATCTTACGACAACATCCGGTGAATTGAAATTGGGCCGGATCAACTCTATGGCGGCGGCGGAGTTCCGCTTATGCCGTATTCCCCGCGTCGATCGTGAACACGGTGCCAGTGACGTTGCGCCCGCCCTCGCCGAGCAGATATTCCACCATGCGCGCGACGTCCTCGGTCTCGGGCAGGCGGCGCAGCGCGCTGCGGCCGGCGATGCGCTTGCGTCCCTCGTCGGAGAGATTGTGCGTCAGCTCCGTGGCGATGAAACCCGGCGCGATCGCGTTCACGGTGATGCCGAGCTTGCCGACCTCGCGCGCCAGCGAGCGGGTGAAGCCGGTGGCGGCGGCCTTGGTGGCGCCATAGACCGAGAGGCCGTTATAGCCGGTGGTGGCGATGATAGATGAGATGTTGATGATGCGGCCGGCACCATCGGCCATCATCTGCCGCGCCACGTATTTGGTGAGGATGATCGGCGACAGCACGTTGAGCTGCACCAGCGCCGCGATCTCGGTGTTGTGCATGGTCGCGAGCAGGCCTTCGGTGCCGAGACCGGCATTGTTGACGAGGCCGTAGATCGGGCCGAATTCGTCGCGGACGAGCTTTGCGAACGCCGGGATCGCATCGATCACGGCGAGATCGCAGGCGCGGAAATGCAGGCGTCCTTCGGACCCGGCGATCCCGGCCTTGAGTTCCTCGCTCTCGCGCCGTGCGGCCGCAATCACGTTGAAGCCTGCGCCGGCGAGGCGCCTTGCAATCGCAAGGCCAATGCCGCGGCTGCCGCCGGTGACGAGAACGTTATGCATCGGTGCGCGCCAGTTTGCCGGCCGGAGTGACATCGAGCGCCTCGACGAAGCGGATGACCGCCGGCACCTTGTGTGAGGCGAGCTGCGCGCGGCACTGATCCAGAATCTGGTCGCGGATCTCTTTGGTGCGCGCAGGATCGCAGCCGTCGGCGAGAATCACGTCGGCGACAACGATGCCGCCGGTGATCGGGCTGCGGCGGGATTTGGCCCGTGACATCCGCACGTCGGGATGGCGGTTGATCACAGCCTCGATCTCCTCGGGGTGAACCTTCAGCCCGCCAATATTGATGATGCCGCCGCGGCGGCCGATGAAATAATAGCGATCGCCGCGCAACTCAACGATGTCGCCGCTGTCGACAAAGCCGTCCGCGTCGGTGAGCGCTGCAGCGTCGCGGCCAATGTAAGCATGTGCGGTGCGCGTCGAGCGAATGCGCAGCGAGCCGTCGACCACCTTCATCTCGACACCATTGCGGTTGCCGAGATAGTTGGCCGGAAAGCCCTCAAGCCCGTCACTGACAGCAAAGCCGACGCCGGCCTCGGTCGAGGCATAGGCATGACCGACCGAGGCATTGGGAAATGCCGCCTTCAGGCCGTCCAGCACCGCCTGGTCGGCGATCTCGCCGGAGAGACGGACGTAGGCCGGCGCGAACTGTGTCGCCGAGCCGCTCATCAGGAGCTTGCGCCAGTGCGAGGGCGTGCCGGAAATATGCGATACGCCGCGCGCGTTCAGCCGCGCGACGTGATCGGCCAACGCCTCATGCGGATCCGACAGCACCATGGAGCCGCCGGAGAGGATGGCGCGGAGAAAGATTTGTAGGCCGCCATAGCGGCGGATGTCGTAAAACGTCGCCCATACCGGCGCAGGCCCGCGCGGCGGACCTTCGGCGACGATCGCGCCGGTGAGAGCTTCCAGCGTATGGCCGACGATCTTTGGCACGCCCGAGGTGCCCGAGGTGAGCATCAGCCATTCCGTGGCACGTTCGGTCTTCGCCGGCGCGGCCGCTTCGAGCGGCAATTGCGCCGTGACGATGAGCGCGACACCGGTGTTGGTCCAGCCATCGTCGTCGGTGATGACAGCATCGATCCCGGCATCCGCGATCAACGTGTCGAGATACGCCGGGTCGAGATCGGGCGGGCACAACAGCATGCGACGGGCGATGCCGTCGAGCTCGATCATGGCAAGGCCGGACCGGAGCTGGTCGGATAGCTTGAGGAGCACGCAGCGGCCGGACAATTCGCGCAGACGGCCACCCAGGACCGTGTGCGACAGGATGTCCGTCAGCGACACAACATGGTGCGCATCCGAGAGCGTGCGGCCCTTCAGCTCCGCGCCGAGATGGTCGCGAAGCGCAAAGATCTCACGCGGGGACATTTTCGTAGGCCCGCACGAAATCGCCCACGGTCGCGGGGAACGCTGCGTCCTCGGAAATGGTGAAGGGGTCGACGCCGGTCTCGTCTTCGAGGCGCGCAACCAAGATCGCGAAGGCGAGCGAGTCGAAGCCCGTCTCGTGCAGGGACAGATCGTCCGAGAGTGCGGGAAGCGTGACGTGCTGCTCCTTGGCGATCTGCTGGATCGCTTCAATGACCTTAGACCTTACCGACATGGCTGGCTCGCTTGTTGTTATCGATTGTTCGCGTTACGGCGGCTCTTGCTGACCGCCTCCCCATGACCGCCTGTGTACCCGACAGAAGTAAATGGCTTCTTCGACAATTCAGATAAAATTGGACCTATCTGCGCATTTTCGCAGCGTTACAGCCTGATGGTGCCGTCCACGATTTGCGCATGGGCCTCGGCGTCGAGCGCGACATAGGCGCCGGATTTCGGGTCCAGCATGAACAGCGGATCCGCTATCACGTCCGGATCGAAGCCTTCGCGCGCGAGGTCGCCCTTCTTCTGCTTGAAGGTCTCGGTCGCGTCGATCTCGCAGCAGATACGGATGAAAACGGGGCGGGCATAGGCCGGCAGCCGCTGTCCCAGATGCGCGGGCAGCGCGGCGATGTCAAAGCCCTCGTTCACGACAAGCGCGCTCATGCCGGCGCGACCGTCAGTGCCGGGGATGCCGACACCGTAGGTGGTGGCATCGATCACGCCAGTGAAATCGCGCACGGCATCGTTCACCTCCGACGCCGCGACGTTCTCGCCCTTCCAGCGGTAGGTGTCGCCGATGCGGTCGACGAAGTGGAAGAAGCCCTTGTCGTCGAGCCGCATCAGGTCGCCGGTGCGGAACCAGGCATCGCCCCGGGCAAAGACGTCGCGCAGGATCTTCTTCTCGGTCTCGCCCGCGTCGGTATAGCCCTCGAAACGGCCGCCGCCCTGGTCCGCGGTACCGATGCGGCCGATCGCTTCACCGGCCTCACCGCGGGCGCAGGCGATGCAAAAGCCTTCTTCGTTGCGTAACGGCGCGCCGCTGTCGGAGTCGAGCTTGATGAGGCTCGCGGGAAAGCGGTGCGCGAGCAGCGGTGGAATGCGGCCGATCGCGCCGGGCTGCCCCTCGACGTTGAACAGCGAGAAATTGCCTTCGGTCGCCGCATAGAATTCGAGGATGCGGGGAATGGAAAAGCGCGCCTGAAAGTCTTCCCAGATGTCGCCACGCAGGCCGTTGCCACAGACGAGCCGCAGACGATGCGCGTTCTCATATTCCGACGGCGGCGCCTTGAGCAGATAGCGGCAGAGCTCGCCGATGTACTGGAACAGCGTGCAGTCATGCCGGACGATGTCGGACCAGAAATGCGAAGCCGAAAACTTTTCCGCAATCACCACCGACCCGCCGGCAGCCAGCATGCTGCAGGGCGCGACGATGCCGCCGACCGAGTGGAACAGCGGCAGGCAATCGTAGAGCCGGTCCTGCGGCGTCGCCCCGGTGAGGCCGGCGAACCAAAAGCCCCAGTTGAGGATGCGGCGGTGGCTGATGCTGGCGGCCTTCGGCAGGCCGGTAGTGCCCGAGGTATAGATCAGCAGCGCGCGGTCATCGATGGTGACGTTGCCATATTCGTCCGGCGAGAGCGCTCCATCGTCGAGCGCGGCCAGCGCCACGTCGATCGCGCGTTCGCCGCGGGCATCGCCATGGGTCCAGACTTTTGCTTCGGTCTTCAGATACGGCGCGGCGCTGTCCAGCATCCCCCTCAACTTATGCGCAACGATGACATGCGACGGCTTTGCGACATCGATGCAATGCGCGAGCGATTGCCCAACGAGTTTGGTGTTGATCAACGCGGCCACGCCGCCGACACGGCTGATGCCGAGCCAGGCCGCGACATAGTCGATGCCGTTCGGCATGATCAGAGCAACGGTGTCGTCCTTGGCAATCCCAGCCGAGCGCGCCCAGCGCGCATAGCGGTTCATCCTCTTCGACAGGCCTTCGTAGTCGAGAGTGGCCTCGTCCATGACCAGCGCTGCGCGATCGGGCTGGCGTCGCGCCCAATCGTCGACGACGTCAGCGAACAGACGGCCCGGCAAAGTCTCGATCCGCGCGGTGAGCTCGATCGCCCTCAGCCAGATTTTCGAAGCCGAGGGCGCGCGCGCGACTTTCGGTTGCTCAATGACACTGGTGGTCATGCCGTTCATTCTCTCAGGCCGTGTGTGCTGATCCAGCAGCTTAGACCTGCGAGCCTGCCCAGATGTTAAGAGACAGGGTAAACCCGGTTAGTACGGGATTAACGCTGGTGACCCTTGGTCAAGCCGGAGGGATCGGCGGCATGCCGATGGCCGAGACGATCGCTGGCGCAGTGGTGGAGTTGCCGGGGTTCAGGAAGGGGTAGCGGTAAGCCCCAGGCGAGGCGGAGCGGCAATCCGCCCGGCGCTAACCGTTTAGCCTGTAACGCGGGCGCGAGGCCGGGGCGTTGACGGGATAGTACGGATTAAGGTCGCAGGTCGCGGCGCGGCCCGACGCCGTGGCGCGGCACTGCGGTACCGAGATGAAGGAACAGTCGTACCACTCCCCGCCCCCGCCGTTCGCGCCGGAATAGACGTGCATGCAGATGGGATAGCGGGGGTCGAAAGTCTGCGCGTGCAGCGGCGCGGCCGCCAGCATGGCACCGAAAGTCATGATCAGGCCGAGTGAGTGGCGCATGAAGACAGTCCTCAGAAGTCGCAGCGCTAGTGCACCTTCTTGTGGCGGCGGCGCGGCGGCGGCGGTTCATCGAAGGCGTAATAGGGATTGACGTCGCAGCTGGCCGAGCGGCCCGACGCCGTGGCGCGGCATTGCGGCAGCGAGGTGAACGAGCAGTCGAAATAGTCACCGCCGCCACCGGTGAAGCCGCCGGGCGTATAGACGTGCATGCACACCGGGTATCGCGGATCATAGGTCTGGGCGCTGGCATCTGACGCGCCCAGCACCGTGAAGACCGCGATGAGCATCAAGATTGACAGACGCATGGCGAAATCCTCGAATTGGTCAGGCGCCGGCGCGGATGCCAGCCGCCTCATATGGCATAACACCACGCAAGAGGCGACTGTTCCCAGGGACAGATGACGGCAAGGTGAGTGGAGCAAACTAGCCGCCGAGCCCCTGCAGCACGAGGCGGTTGAGCCTGGCCGCAAACGCCGCCGGATCTTCCGGCAATTCGCCATCCAGGATCTGCGCCTGTTCGAGCAGGAGGAGACTGAGATCATCGACCACCTTCGAGCCCGCCTGCGCCTTGGTGATCGCGCCCACCATCGGATGGCGCAGATTGATCTCGAGGATCGCCTTGGTCTTCATGCCGCGATTCTGCTGCGCCAGGATGCGCTCCAGTTCGCGACTCGGACCCTGGCTGTCGGCGACGAGACACGAGGCCGAGCTGGTGAGCCGCGTCGAGGCCTTGACGTCGCTGACGCGCTCCCCGAGGGCGGCCTTGATCACCGCGATAGTGGCGGCTTCATCCGCCTCAGGCTCATCCTTTTTCGCCTCGTCCTTGTCGTCGACGCGCGGGATCAGGTCGAGGTTGAGATCGCCCTGGCTCAGCGATTTCAGCGGCTTGCCCTCGAATTCCGAGGGCATCGAGGTCCAGAAGGCATCGACGGGATCGGACAGCAGCAGCACCTCGATGCCGCGAGCGGTCGCGGCCTCAAGCCGCGGATTGGACTTCAACCGCTCGATGCTGTCGCCGACGAGATAGTAGATCTCGGTCTGGTTCGGCTTGAAATCGGCGATCACCTGCTTCAGCGACCGCTTCTCACCCGACGTCGTGGTAAAGCGCGACAGCGCCAGCAGCTTTTCACGACGTTCGAAATCCTCGTAGATGCCTTCCTTCAGCACGG
This sequence comes from Bradyrhizobium sp. 137, assembly GCF_023074095.1. Taxonomy (NCBI): domain Bacteria; kingdom Pseudomonadati; phylum Pseudomonadota; class Alphaproteobacteria; order Hyphomicrobiales; family Nitrobacteraceae; genus Bradyrhizobium; species Bradyrhizobium sp. 137. The sequence continues at coordinate 16,923 of NZ_JADPKU010000044.1, read as the reverse complement.
CGCCAAAGGCATCCCAGATCTTGGCGAAATTCTCCGGATCCTTCTCGGCGAGGCTTTCGAGCTCGGACACGACGCGAGTCGCCACGGCTTTGCGAATCTGCGCGAGCTGCGGATTGTTCTGGAGCATCTCGCGGGAGATGTTGAGCGGGAGATCCTCGCTGTCGACGACGCCGCGGATGAAGCGGAGATAGCCCGGCAACAGATCGGCATCATCGGTGATGAAGACGCGGCGGACGTAAAGCTTGACGCGGCCCTTGCGGTTCGGCTCGAACAGGTCGAACGGTTTCGTCGACGGCGCGAACAGCAGCACGGCGTAGGAATAACGGCCTTCGGCGCGGTAATGCAGCGTCACCGCGGGATCATCGAAGGCGGAGGCGATCTGCTGATAGGCCTTCTTGTAGTCGTCTGCGGTCAGCTCGGATTTCGAGCGCTGCCACAGCGCGCTTGCCGAATTGATCTGGCGCGGCTCGCCCTCACCAGGCACGAGCTCGATGGGAAACAGGATGTTGTCGGAATAGGCACCGACGATGCGCTCGATCTCGTAGGTCTCGAGGTATTTTTTCGCGTCTTCCTTCAGGTGCAGGACGATCTCGGTGCCGCGCGCCACGCGTGCCGCGTCCTCGTCACTGGCACGGGCGATCTCGAACCCGGAGCCGCCGGAGGACGTCCAGCTCCAGACGTCACTCTCACCGGCACGGCGGCTGATCACGACGATCTTCTCGGCGACCATGAAGGCGGAATAGAAGCCGACACCGAACTGACCGATCAGGCCAAGGCCGTCCTTGGCTTCCTTCAGCTTCGACACGAACGCCTTGGTGCCGGAGCGGGCGATGGTGCCGAGATGATCGATCAGCTCCTGTCGCTCCATGCCGATGCCATTGTCCGCCACCGTGAGCGTTCCGGCTGTCTTGTTCGGGATGATGCGGATCTTGAGCGCCTCGCCGTCACCCAGCAGCGCCGGATTTGCGATCGCCTCGTAGCGCAGCTTGTCGCAGGCATCGGAGGCATTGGAAATGAGTTCGCGGAGGAAGATATCGGTTTCCGAATAAACGGAGTGCACCATGAGGTGCAGCAGTTCGGAAACTTCGGCCTGGAAAGGCTGCGTATGCACAGCCGTATCTGACGTCGTCATGCGCTTACCCGGTCAAATCAAAGGGAGGAACCCGGATATAGCGCGACGACACGGCGGATCAAGAGGATGTGATGGGGCGCGGCAGAGCCTGCCTTGACTGGACGAATGCCCAGATCAGGTCACGCAGCGGCCGGGCTGGAGCAGCTTGGCGATCTCGGTCAGAGAGCTGACCATCGGCTCGCAGGCGATCGTCGGCTTGCTGCGCGCCTTCTGCAGGCTCTGATTCTGGTTTTGGAGCAGCACCGGCGGCTTCGCATTGCCGGTCTCGATCACCGCCGGCACCCGCAGCAGCACCGACGTATCGGCAAGGTCATTCAGTCGCATCGACACGGTTCGGGTCGGAACCGGTGCCGGCTTGATCTCGCCAAGGCGGTCGGCCTTGCCGGTTCGGTTGACGTTGTGGCTTGGCGCGTAGTTGGTGCTGTGACTGGGAATATCGGCGACCGCCTGCCAACGGTCGGCCAGATCGTGGCCGGAGGCCAATTGCACCGCGCCCAGCGTCGCGGCAATTGCGACGGCGCCTAAAAATGCCTTTTGAGTCTGTGACATGGCTGTCGATCCCTCGCCCCATGGCGATCGCGGGAACAACGCTGACCAAGGATCAGGGGTTCTCGGGCGTCACGATCACTTAACCGTGTGCGAAAAAGTCGCCGGCCGCGCAAAATATTTTGCAAGGCGTGGAACGACTTTCGCGGGCGGGAGTCGTCTCAGCAGCCGGCTATTCCCCCCTGCCCCATAAGCCGGCGACGTAGGGCGCGACTGTGGTGATGCCAGTCGCGCCTTACTTTTGTCTGGGGCTCACTTTTGCTTCGCGTTATTTGGCCATCCCCGCCAGCCAGTCTCGCCCCTCGCGATAGAGCTTCTCGACTTCAGGCCCGGTGAGGCCCGGCATATCGCGCTTGACCTTGTAGCCGATCAGCTCCTGCATGTAGGCGAGGTGGCGGTAGCCTTCGGGGAGCGCGGCGAGCGCTTTCTGGTCGAGCTGAAGCGGCGCGGCGGGATCGACCGGATCGATCCGGTCCTTCTCGTAGATCGGCTGGCGGCGGACAATCCCCCATTCGCCCTGCCGCTTCTCCAGGAAATCGTAGAAGCGTCCGGTGCAGACGACGTCGCAGAGCACGTCGTGCACCAGGGCACGCTGCGAGATCGTCATCTTGGTTTGGGCGATGGCCCGGTCGCCCTCGAGGTCGATGCTGGTGCCGCCGAGGAAATGCAGGATGCGCACGCCCTTGGCGAACCCCTCCTGGCTGACGCGCATGAAATCCCGCGCCGGCCCCTGAAACCAGGTGGCGGACATCCAGCCTTCATCATGCCAGACGGTGGCAAAGCGCTCCCAGTCGCCGGCGTCGCGCCACACCGCCCAGTTCTCGACGAGGTCGCGGATGGCGAGGCGATCGAGGAGTTGCTGGTCCATGTGCACGCCTCCGAGGGAAGTCCGATGCACGAGGTATGAGCGGCCAATTCGACGCCCGTCAAGCCGTGGCATGCAAACACTAAGAATCCGGCGTGCCTTTGCAGCACGCCGGATCAATCTTGCGCGGGAGCCTCTATCAGGCCGCCGGCGCCTTTGGCGTGCGGTTGCGCGAATTGCGCTGGAAGAACAGCGCCTGGCTCGCCACCGCAGACACCATCGCCGGCTGGAACGGTTTTGAGATCAGGAACGCGGGCTCGGGGCGCTCGCCTGTGAGGAATCGCTCGGGGTACGCGGTAATGAACACCACCGGCACCTCGAAGGTGCGGAGCAGCTCGTTGACGGCGTCCAGGCCGGACGAACCGTCGGCGAGCTGGATGTCGGCGAGGATCAGGCCGGGCCGCTTGTTCTTGGCCAGCGCCACCGCATCGGCATGGGTGCGCGCGACGCCGACGACGTTGTGGCCGAGATTCTTCACCAGGCTCTCGAGGTCCATGGCAATGAAGGTCTCGTCCTCGATGATCAGCACGTCGGTGGCGATCTCGGCCGCCATCTCGCGTCCAGCAGCGTCCGCAAGCCGCCGCGTCTCGCTCACGTCGGTGCCGAGGATGAAGGCGACTTCCTCTTCCGAAAAGCCCTCGAGCGAGAGCAGCAGGAAGGCCTGCCGCGGCAGGGGTGTGATGTTCGACAGCCGCCGCTCCGGCGGCATCGGCAGTGTCGTCACCTCGGCATCATCGTTGACGGAGACCGAATTCCAGATCTGGGTGAACAGCCGGAACAGGCCGGCGCGCGGCCCATGGCTTTCGTCGAGCACCGACGGATCGCCAAGCATGGCTTCCAACATGGCCGCGACATAGGCGTCACCGGAGGCCTGGCTGCCCGTCAGGGCGCGTGCATACCGGCGCAACAGCGGCAAGTGTTCAGCAACGAGCTGTGAACGGGACATCCCCACTCCATTCATCTTCGGGCCAGCCTTGAGGTCACCCTTAGGTCAGGCGTTACGCGGGGGGCCCGGGTTCCCCTGCTCGGCTGTTTACGCCTCAGCTTCAGAAAAGTTCCGCATTGCGCGGAACTTTTTCTCGCAGCTCGCATTGTGCCTATCCAGGGAACGGCTCCCGGTTGAGAAAATTTCTCGATTTTACAGTCACTTAACTCGGGGAAACGTGGAACAGGTCATGAAAGATCTCAAGTCTCAAGCCAGCAAAAGCACGACCCCCGGCAAGGGAGGGCTCACTCCGGAGATCCAATCCCGGATCGGGCATCAGCTGCGCGCCATGTACGACGATGTGGTGCGGCAGGGGGTTCCGGATCGGTTCGCTGAACTGATCAAGAAGCTTGATGCACAAGGAGCGACTTCCCAAGTGGAAAATGAGGGCGGATCCAACGACAACAGCAATGGGAGGGATTAATGCCTCTCACCGACTCCCTGCGTAACGACATCCTGGCGGCCGTGCCGAGTCTGCGCGCGTTCGCGATCTCGCTCAGCGGCAATGCGGACCGCGCTGACGATTTGGTGCAGGAGACACTGCTTCGCGCGCTCGCCAACATCGATTCGTTCCAGCCTGGCTCCAACCTGCCGGCGTGGTTGTTCACGATCCTGCGCAACCTGTTCCGCTCCGACTATCGCAAGCGGCGGCGGGAGGTCGAGGACGCCGAAGGCAACTACGCCAAGACGCTGAAGACGCAACCGTCACAAAATGCGCATCTCGAGTTCGAGGAGTTTCGTACGGCGCTCGACAAGCTTCCACAGGACCAACGTGAAGCGCTGATCCTGGTCGGCGCCTCCGGCTTCTCCTACGAGGATGCGGCCTCGATCTGCGGCTGTGCCGTCGGCACCATCAAGAGCCGCGTCAACCGCGCCCGCTCGAAGCTCGCCGCGCTGCTCTATGTCGAGGGCGCCGAGGACTTTGGGCCCGACGAGACCGTGCGGGCCGTGATCGGCGGCAGCGGCGGCTGACGGCGGCGTCAACTGGGTGAGACAGACAAAGGCGGCCGCTTCCGCGGCCGCCTTTATGCGTCGCCGATGGTGCCAAGCTCGCAGCGCCGATCACTCGTCCACGAAGATCACGCTATCGGCCACACTCCCCCGCGAGGTGCGGTAGCTGTTGACCTTGTGCGCGTGGTCGGCATAGCCGAACGAGATGCCGCAGACGATCCGGCGATCGTCGGGCAGGCTGAAGTGGCGGCGGATCAGACCGGAATGGCGTGCCAGCGCCGCCTGCGGAATGGTGCCGAGCCCAAGCGCCTGCGCGGCCAGCATGAAGTTGGAGACATAGGCGCCGCAATCGATCGCGCCATAGATGCCGAGCGGCTCGTTGGTGTGAATGATCGCGACATGCGGCGCGCCGAAGAAATTGTAGTTCTCCAGTGCCTGCCTGGCATAGGCCGCCTTGTCGCCGCGGGCGATGCCGAGCGTGTTGTAGAGCTGAAAGCCGCTTTCGCGCCGGCGTTCGAGATAGACCCCGACATATTCGCGCGGCGGGGTGAAATCGTAATCGTCGCCAAGACCGCCGGAGGCTTCCGTGTAGATCGCCTGGCGAAAGCGCTCCTTGGCCGCGCCGCTGGCGATGACGACCTGCCAGGGCTGGCTGTTGCACCAGGACGCCGTGCGCTGCGCCGTCTTCAGCACGTGTTCGATCGTGGCGCGGTCGACTTCCTTGGGGAGGAAAGCGCGAACGGAGTAGCGCTCGTTGAGCAACTCTTCAAGCACGCCGATGCGGTCGGTTTGTTTCACTTGTGCGTCCATGGATCAGCTCGCGTTGTCCTCGTAGGGTGGGCAAAGGCGCGATAGCGCCCTGCCCACCGGCAAACTTACCCCTGAGCATCTGCGTAGGGTGGGCACGCTTCGCTTTGCCACCCTACGAGATACCGCGAGGCGTGAGATCACCGTCCCTTGGTCGGGATCTTGTTGTACGGCACATCCTTGTCGACGCGGATGTCGCCCGGCAGACCTAGCACCCGCTCGGCGATGATGTTGCGCAAAATCTCGTCGGTGCCGCCGGCGATGCGCATCGAGGGCGAGGACAGCAGCATTTGCTGGAACTGGCCCTGCGCCGTCTCCTCGTCGCTGCCTGTGAGAACACCGGCAGCGCCCTGGAGGTCCATGGCGTAGGTCGCGATGTCCTGGAGCATCATGCCCGAGACCAGCTTGCCGATCGAATTCTCCGGGCCCGGTCGCTCGCCCTTCGACAGCGCCGAGATCGCGCGGTAGCTGGTGTATTTCAGCCCGCTCGCCTTCACGGCCCAACTGGCGAGCTTCGAACGCACGGCGGGATCGTCGATCGCAAGCCCGTCCTCCAGCATCAGATTCGAGCAGAACTCGAATATCTCAGGCACGCCGGTTGCGAGCCGCGCGCCGATCGACATGCGCTCGTTCATCAGCGTGGTCAGCGACACGCTCCAGCCCTCGCCGACGGCGCCGAGGCGCTGGCTGTCGGGGATCACGACGTCGGTGAAATAGACCTCGTTGAACTCCTGCATGCCGTTGGCCTGCTTGATCGGACGCACCTCGACGCCCGGGCTCTTCATGTCCAGGAAGAACATGGTGAGGCCCTTGTGCTTCGGCACATTCGGATCGGTGCGCGTAATCAAGAGGCCGTAGTCGGAATAATGCGCGCCCGAGGTCCAGATCTTCTGGCCATTGACGACCCAGCTATCGCCCTTCTTCTCGGCACGGGTGCGGAGGCCCGCAACGTCGGAGCCGGCCGACGGCTCCGAGAAAAGCTGGCACCAGATCTCCTCGCCAGAGGCGAGCTTCGGCAAGTATCGGCGCTTGGCATCTTCGCTGCCGAAGGCCATCACAGTCGGGCCGCACATACCTTCACCGATCTGGAACGGTTGCGTCAGCTTGCCGTAGACGCCCTCTTCCTGTTGCCAGATGACGCGTTCGATCGGCGTCGCGCCGCGGCCGCCATATTCCTTCGGCCAGTGCAGGCAGGCCCAGCCACCTTCGGCCTTCTTCTTCTGCCAGGCCTTGCCGACATCGACGATGTCTTGCTTGGCGAGGCGGATTCGGCCGAGCGAAGATTTTGACAACTCGGCATGGAGTTCCTTCGGCGCGTTGGCCTCGACCCATTTGCGCGCGGTCTCGCGGAATGCGGCCTCTTGCGGGGTGTCGTCGAAATTCATCTTCGAACTCTCCTCTCCCTGCCCCGGACGCTGCGCAGCGCAAAGCGGTGCGCTCTCGAGCCGGGGCCCATTGTAGCTCGGGGTCCCGGCGCGGCGGAGCGGCACTTCGTACCGCACCGCCTCCGGGACATGATTAACCTCTTCCCTTTGTCGGGATCTTGTTGAACGGCACGTCCTTGTCGACACGGATGTCGCCCGGCAGGCCCAGCACCCGCTCGGCGATGATGTTGCGCATGATCTCGTCGGTGCCGCCTTCGACGCGCGTACCCGGTGCACGCAGCAGCATCGCCTGGAAGCGGCCCGCGACTTCGGCATCCTCTGGACCGCTGACGACACCAGCCGCACCTTGCAAGTCCAGCGCGTAGGTCGCGACGTCCTGGATCATCGAGCCTGCCACCAGCTTGCCGATGGAATTCTCCGGCCCCGGCCGCTCGCCCTTCGAGAGCGCCGAGATCGCGCGCATGCTGGTGTAGCGCAGGCCGCTCGCCTTCACCGCCCAGTTCGCCAGCTTCGCGCGCACGGCGCGATCATCGATCGCAGGACCGTCGTCGAGCATCAGGCTGGAGCAATATTCGAACAGCTCCGGAAAGCCGGTCGAGACGCCTGCGCCGATCGACATGCGCTCGTTCATCAGCGTGGTCAGCGAGACATTCCAGCCGTCACCGACCTCGCCGAGGCGCTGGTGGTCGGGGATGCGGACATTCGTGAAATAGACCTCGTTGAAATCGGACGCGCCGCTCGCCTGCTTGATCGGCCTGACCTCGACGCCCGGGCTCTTCATGTCCAGGAAGAACATGGTGAGGCCCTTGTGCTTAGGCACGGTCGGATCGGTGCGGGTCAAGAGGATGCCGTAGTCGGAATAATGCGCGCCTGATGTCCAGATCTTCTGGCCGTTGATGACCCATTCATCGCCGTCCTTCTCCGCGCGAGTACGAAGCCCCGCGACGTCCGAGCCGCCGGCCGGCTCGGAGAAGAGCTGGCACCAGACCTTCTCGCCGGAAGCGAGCGGCGGCAGATAGGTGCGCTTATGTTCCTCGCGCGCAAATGCCATCATGGTCGGCCCGCACATGCCGTGGCCGATGATGAACATGTGGGAGAGCTTTCCGAACGGGCCCTCCTCCTGCTGCCAGATCACGCGCTCGATGGGCGATGAGCCGCGGCCGCCGTACTCCTTCGGCCAGTGCAGGCAGGCCCAGCCGGCATCGGCCTTCTTCTTTTGCCAGGCCTTTGCGACCTCGAGAATGTTCGCGTTCCTGAGCTGGGTGCGGCCGAGCGAGGACTTGCGCAGCTCTTCTTCGTATTGCTTGGGCGCGTTCGCATCAATCCATGCGCGGGCGGTGGCGCGGAATGCGGCCTCTTGCGGGGTGTCGTCGAAGTTCATGGCTCTTTCTCTCTGTCATTCCGGGGTGCGCGTAGCGCGAACCCGGAATCTCGATGTTATTCACTCATCTCCAGATTTCGGGTTCGCCGCTTTGCGGCGCCCGGAATGACGACAACGTTACGCCGCGTTCTTCTTCCGCATGCGGTCGATCAACTGGTCTTCCCAATAGGTGAGGCTGCCGAGCCCGAGCGCCATGGCGTTGGCGCGGCGGTAGTACATGTGGCAGTCGAACTCCCAGGTGAAACCCATGCCGCCGTGAACCTGGATGTTGTTCTTGGCGCAGTGCTGGAACGCCTGCGTCGCGCTGATGCGCGCGGCGGCGGCGGCTTCCGGCAATTCGGCTGCGCTGGTCGAGAGCGCCCAGGCACCGTAATAGCTGTTGGAGCGTGCCAGCGTCGCCGAGACATACATGTCGGCGAGCATGTGCTTTACGGCCTGGAACGAGCCGATCTGCCGGCCGAAGGCGATGCGGTCGAGCGCGTAGTCGCGGCCCATTTCCAGGGCGCGGTCGGCGCCGCCTACTTGCTCGAACGCGCACAGCACCGCGGCGCGGTCGAGCACCTGGGTGAGGATGCTCCAACCCTCACCGATGCCCCCCAGCGGCTCGGCCTTACAGTCCTTGAAGGTGATCTCGGCCTGCCCACGGGTCGGATCGAGGTTGGTGAGGCTTTTCACCTCGGCGCCGCCGGCCCTGAGATCGACCAGGAACAGCGAGATGTCATTCTCACGTCCGCTCGATCCTGTGCGCGCGGCGACCACCGCGAAATTGGCGATGGCGCCGTCGGCGACCGGCTTCTTGACTCCGTTGAGCGCGCCATTCGAAGCGGCCAGCTTGACATTCTTCGGCGACGGATTGCCCTTGCCTTCGAACAGCGCCAGCGTGCCGATCGCCTCGCCCGAGGCAATAGCGGGCAACCACTTTTTCTTCTGCGCGTCACTGCCGGCGATCAGCAGCGCTTCGGCGGCGAGGTAAACAGTTGAGGAGAACGGCACCGGCGCGTTCGCGCGTCCCATTTCCTCCGCGATCACGCAGAGCTCGAGATGGCCGGCGCCCGCACCGCCGAACTCTTCCGGGATCGCGACGCCGAGAAACCCCATTTCGGCAAGGCCCTTCCACAACTCCTTGTCATAGGACGCCTTGCCGTCGAGGACGACGCGTACGGCCTTGGGCGAGCACTTTTCGGTGAGGAATTTGCGCGCTTGGTCGCGGAGCTGCTTCTGGTCGTCGGAGAAATCGAAGTTCATGGCGGGCTACCTTTTTATTCGTCGTACTCATTGAAGCCGTCATTCCGGACCTGGCCCTTTGGCCATCCCGGAATGACGAGGTTGAGAGTGTTGCGCATTCATCGCAGCACGATCACATCTTCATCCGGCTCATCCGCATAAAGCCGCTCCACCAGCGCTGCGCGGCGCTCCAAGCCGGCGCGCTGGTTGATGTAGCCCTTATCAGTGAGCTCGTTGCCGTCGATGGAGGGCGGTTCGGCCATCAGCATGGCACGCGCGATGATGCGGCTGCTGGCGCCTTCGCATTCCCGGTTGTGCGTCTCCAGCCCGCGCCTGAAGCAAGCGATCACCTCGGGGTGCCTGACCGCATCCGCAAAGCTCAGGCCGGGATTGCCGACGAGTTGGCGACAAGCGTGCAGGTTCGGCCAGGCCAGCAGGCCGATAAACGGGCGATCCTGTCCCGCGACCAGCGCGTCATGCACGACGGGCGTTGCGGCCGCGATCGCATCGGTCCGGAGTGAGCCGACGTGCACGAAGGTGCCCGTAGTGAGCTTGAAATCCTCCACCACGCGCCCTGCAAAGATGATGCCCTGCACCGGATCCTTCTCGTCGACGAAGATGCCGGCATCGCCGATGCAGTAAAAACCCTCCTCGTCAAACATCTTCTTCGTCAGCTCAGGCTGACCGAAATAGCCGGGCGTGACGTTGACGCCACGCAGGCGAAGTTCGTATTTCGAGCCGCACGGCACCATCTTCAATTCGACCCCGGGGAACGGGAGCCCGATCAGGCCGACGCGCTCGGTCTCCCAATACGTGCCGGTCGAGGTCGGCGCGGTCTCGGTCGAGCCCCAGCCGGTGTAGAACACGATGCGCTCACCGGTCGTCTTCACCGCGAGCGCCTGCATGCGATCGTAGAGATCGTCCGGCAGGCGCGCGCCGCCATAGGCCATGATCGACAGGTTCTTGAAGAACGAGCGGCACAGCGCGTCGTCCTTCTCCATCGCCGCCGCCAACGCAGCATAGCCGGCCGGCACGTTGGCGTAATAGGTCGGCGAGATCTCGCGCAAGTTTCGCAGCGTCTCTTCGAACTGGCCCGGCACCGGCCGGCCGTCATCGATATAGAGTGTGCCGCCATCGACGAGGATCGGGTGGAACGCCGCATTGCCACCCATGGTGTGGTTCCAGGGCATCCAGTCCAGCATGGTCGAGATCGGGCCGCTGGGATCCCGGGGTCGCACCTGCATCATCATCGCCGCATTGGCGCACATCATCGCTTGCGTGTTGATGACGGCTTTTGGCATGCCGGTCGAGCCGGAGGTAAACAGCAGCTTGCCGATGGTCTGGGGCGTGATCTGTGCAACCGACGCTTCGACCTCGGCGGTCACCGGCGTTGCGGCGAGTTCGGCAAAGCCGACGCTCTTGATGCCATCGCAGGGGCGCGCGACGTGAACGACGGTAACGCCGGTGAGGTCGACCGCCTTCAGTGCCTTTTCGAAGATCGGGCCGTCCTGCACCATCACCACGGCCGGCTGGATCAAATCGAACAGATATTTCAGCTTGACGTGATCGTGGCTCATCAGCGAGTAGGCCGGCGACACGGGAGCCGCCGGAACGCGCGCCTGCATCGTGGCCTGCGTCATCAGGGCGTGCTCGATCGAATTGCCGGAGAGGATCGTGACGGGCCGTCCCTCGAGCTTGAGGTTCAGCAGCGCTTGCGTCAGCGCATCCACGGTGCGCTTGGCTTCGCCATAGGACACTTTGCGCCATTCGCGATTCACTCCGCCGCGCTGCGCGAGCCAGATGCGCTCGGGGGCCTGTTTCGCCCATTTCGCCAGCGAAGCTGGAATGTGCTTCTCGTAAGGCTGCAGCGGAATGCGCGACTTCAGCACCACCGTGCCGTCGCCGCGGCGCTCGACGGCGATGTCGCGCGCGAGCCACTCGACCTTGCGAAAGGCGGGCTTCGTCATCACCGCCGCCGCGCTTCCACTCATTTTGCGTCTCCCGGAATTTCTTGTCCTTGGCGGATCTTTGTCTTTAGCGTTTGATATAGACAGGCTTTCGCTTCTCAAGGAAGGCCCTGATGCCTTCCGAAAATTCCTCGGAACGGCTGCACAGGACCTGGTTGCGGTCTTCCATTGCGATCGCAGCTTCCAGCGAACCGGCATCGACGCTCATGTTGAGACATTCCTTGGAGAGACTCAGCCCCACGGGCGAGGCCGTCATCATCGCGTTGACATAAGGCGCGGCTGCATCATCGAGCTTGTCCTCGTCGACGACCTCCGAGACGAGCCCGACCGCGAGCGCGCGCTCGGCGCCGATGAAACGCCCCGTCAGGATCAACTCGGACGCCACCGACACCCCGACGAGCCGCGGCAGGAAATAGCTGGTGCCGATGTCGCAGCCGCCGAGGCCGAGCTTGATGAAAGCGCAATTCATGCGCGCCGATTTCGTGGCGATGCGGATGTCGGAGGCAAGCGCCAGCGCAAAGCCGCCGCCGGCCGCGGCGCCCTGCACAAGCGCCAGGATCGGCTGCGGACAGCGCCGCATCAACATCACGATGTCGGCGATGCGCCGCTGCGAATCCAGCGACTCGGTAACGCCAGGCGGCTCCTGCTGGCCGGCGCGACGAGCCATCGCGGCCTTGAGATCGAGGCCCGCGCAAAAATTCGTGCCGGCGCCGCGCAACACCACGACGCGCGTGTCGCGGTTGCGCTGAAGCCCCTGAAAGTAGACGTTGAGCGCATCGATCAGCGCCGGATCGAGCGCATTGAGGCTTTCAGGACGATTCAGCGTCACCCGGTCAACGCCGTCATCATGCTCGATCAGCAGCGGTCGGGACATGGGGGCCTCGTGCATGCGCGCGGGAGGTGCCTATTATTGTGCCCTCTCCCCTTGTGGGAGAGGGCATGCACGTCGGTAGCCACGAGTTCGCTCGGGTGAGGGGTCTGCGTCCGCGGATAGAGACCCCTCATCCGGCGCTTCGCGCCACCTTCTCCCACAAGGGGAGAAGGGAAGAGAGCCTTACCGCGGCGCCATGCGGATGGCGCCGTCGAGACGGATGGTCTCGCCGTTCAGCATCGGGTTCTCCACGATGTGCACGGCGAGCATGCCGTATTCGTTGGCGTCGCCGAGGCGTGAGGGATGCGGCACCTGGGCGCCCAGGCTCTTGCGGGCCTCCTCGTTGAGACCCATCAAGAGCGGCGTGAAGAACAGGCCGGGCGCGATGGTATTGACGCGGATCTTCTGGCTGGCGAGGTCGCGCGCGGCCGGCAGCGTCAGGCCGACGACGCCGCCCTTCGAGGCCGAATAGGCGATCTGGCCGATCTGGCCTTCGTAAGCGGCGACCGAGGCTGTGTTGACGATGACGCCGCGCTCTTCGCCGATCGGCTCGATCGTGACCAGGCGCTCGGCGAACAGGCGCAGGCAGTTGAAGGTGCCGATCAGGTTGACGTTGATGATGCGGGCGAACTTTTCCAGCGGGTAAACGCCGTCGCGGCCGACGATACGCTGCGAGCCGCCGATGCCGGCGCAGTTCATCAGTACGCGCGCCACGCCATGCGCGGCTTCTGCCTTGGCGATCGCTGCCTTGATCTGCTCTTCGCTGGTGACGTCGGCATGGAGCGCGACGCCCTTCACTTCGGCAGCAACCTTCTCGGCGTTTTCCTTGCTCTGGTCGATCACGCCGATCTTGGCGCCCTTGGCGGCCATGGCCCGGGCGGTCGCGGCACCAAGCCCCGAACCGCCGCCGGTGATGAGAACGGCTACGTCTTTCAACTGCATCGCTTGTACCTTTCCTTGGGCGTTTCTTCTCTGGACTTGAAAGTTCGGCCGGATCACCCGGCCGCGACAGCTTCCTCGGCTTGCGCGAGGATGCCGCCGCAGATCAGCGTTTCCATGTGTTTGATGTATTGCCGGCAGACTTCGTCGGTGACCGGGCCGACCCCGGTCGCGCGCGACATCGCGTGCCGGCCGAAGAACAGATGGTCGCAGGCGCCGATCAGGCTGGTGTAGAACAGCACCGGATCGGTGGCGCGGAATTCGCCGGTTCGCTCCCCCTCGGCGAGCAGGCGGCGGTGAAAGTCGAGCAGCGGCGCCACGAAGAACTTCGAGACTTCGTCGGCGGAGCTCGCATTGGTCTCGTGCAGCAGATAGTGGATCAGCCGGTTCATGTAGGGGAACCGGTAATAGGCGCGGATGATACCGCCGATGTGCAGTTTCAGCTTCGCCGTCGGCGTGATGGGCTGCGCCAGCAGGTATTCGAGATTGGACAGCTCGGTTGCGGCATCGCGCGCGAGCAGTGCCAGCAGCAGGCCGTCCTTGTTGCCGAAGTGATATTTGACCAACGCGGCGTTGGCGCCCGACTTCTGCGCGATGTCGGAGAGCGAGATCTCGATCGAGGAGCGTTCGATCATCAGCTCGCTTGCGGCCACGAGCAATTTCTCTGCCGTGGAATTCTTCCCGCTGGGGAGCTTGGTCGGTACGCTGGTAGCCACAGAGATCCCTGAACATGCCTCGTGAGGCGCGCAGATAAGCCCAAGCCGCGCCGCATCACAAGAGTTAATTGATCGATTGACTAAACGATCTCGCGCCCCTTAAATCCCTCCCCGACAACCAACCCCAATCAAGAAATTCAGGGAGAAAACCGACATGGCCGAGGCTTACATCGTCGCCGCTGCGCGTACCGCGGGCGGGCGCAAGGGAGGCCGCCTCGCCGGCTGGCATCCGGCCGATCTCGCCGCCAAGGTGCTGGACGAGCTGGTCGACCGCACCAAGGTCGATCCCGCCCAGGTCGAGGACGTGATCATGGGCTGCGTGATGCAGGTCGGCGAGCAGTCCAACAACGTCGCGCGCAATGCGGTGATGGCCTCAAAACTGCCGGAGAGCGTGCCGGGCACGTCGATCGACCGCCAGTGCGGCTCCTCGCAGCAGGCGCTGCACTTCGCCGCGCAAGCCGTGATGTCCGGTGCGATGGACGTCGTGATCGCGGCCGGCGTGGAATCGATGACGCGGGTGCCGATGGGCCTGTCGTCACAGCTCCCGGCCAAGAACGGTTTTGGCAATTACAAGAGCCCGGGCATCGAGAAGAAGTATCCCAACATCGTCTTTAGCCAGTTCACCGGCGCGGAGATGATGGCGGAGAAGTACGGCCTCTCCAAGGATGAGCTCGACGAATATTCCTACAACAGCCATCAGCGCGCGATCGCGGCCACCCAGGCCGGCCACTTCAAGAAGGAGATCGTGCCGCTCGAGATCACCCGTGCGGACGGCAGCAAGGACACCCATCACATCGACGAGGGCATCCGCTTCGACGTCAGTCTCGACGGCATCAAGGGCGTCAAGCTGATCGCCGAGAACGGCAAGCTCACCGCGGCCAGCGCCAGCCAGATCTGTGACGGCGCTTCCGGCGTCATGGTGGTGAACGAGCGCGGCCTTAAGCAGCTCGGCGTCAAGCCGCTCGCCCGCATCCATCACATGACCATGACGGGCGGTGATCCCGTCATCATGCTCGACGCCCCGCTGCACGCGACCAAGCGCGCGCTGGAGAAGGCCGGCATGAAAATTGGTGACATTGACCTGTTCGAGGTCAACGAGGCCTTCGCCTCGGTGCCGACCGCGTGGCTGAAGACCACCGGCGCCGACCCGGAGCGTCTCAATGTCAACGGCGGCGCCATCGCGCTCGGCCATCCCCTCGGCGGCTCCGGCACCAAGCTGATGACCACGCTAGTCCACGCCCTGCACCAGCGCGGCAAGCGCTACGGCCTGCAGACCATGTGCGAGGGCGGCGGCATGGCCAACGTGACGATCGTGGAGCGGCTGTAAGCCTTCGCGTGTCCCGGTCGCGCTGCAGCGTGAAGCGCGGCGGCGCAGAGCCGGGGCCCATGCCTCACAGTGGACCCCGGATCAGCAGCGCACCACTGCGCGATGCGCTGCGTCCGGGGAACGCCACACCTAACTGAACAAGCAGAGACATGACTCACCCCTCCATCCACGCCCGCACCACGCCGAACAAGAGCGCCTATCGAATGGCCGGCAGCGGCAAGGCGATCACCTATCGCGAGCTCGACGAGCTCTCGAACCAGGGCGCGCATCTGTTCCGCTCGCTTGGCTTGAAGGCCGGCGACCACATCGCGCTGTTAATGGAGAACCGGCTCGCCTTCATGGAGATCTGCTGGGCCGCACAACGCAGCGGGCTCTATTACACCGCGATCAGCCGCTATTTGAAGCAGGACGAGATCGACTACATCGTGAAGGATTGCGGCGCCAAGGTCGTCATCACCACACCGAAATGCGCCGACCAGATCAATGGCCTGATCAGGGGCGCCGCCGGCGAGCCGATCTTCTACATGATGGACGAGCCCTCACCGGGCTTCCGCTCCTACGACAACGAAGCCGCCGCGCAGCCGACGACGCCAATCGCAGACGAGGTCGCCGGCTACGACATGCTCTACTCGTCCGGCACCACCGGGCGGCCCAAGGGTGTCAAGAAGGCCTTCGAAGGCAAAGCGATCGACGAGCCGAATCCGTTTCTGCGCGTGCTCTGCGCCGACATGTGCGGCATGAACGCCGAAAGCACTTACCTCTCGCCGGCGCCGCTCTATCACGCGGCTCCGTTGCGCTTCAACATGATGGCGATCGTGCTCGGCGGCACCTCCATCATCATGGAGCATTTTGACGCCGAGGAATTTTTGAAGCTGGTCGAAAAATACAAGGTCACGCAGTCGCAGCTGGTGCCGACCATGTTCGTGCGCATGCTGAAGCTGCCGGACGAGGTGCGCACCAAATACGATGTCTCCACACTCAAGGGCGCGATCCACGCCGCCGCGCCCTGCCCTGTCGATGTCAAAGCCAAGATGATCGAATGGTGGGGACCGATCCTGATCGAGTATTACGCCGGCTCGGAAGGCAACGGCGTCACGGTCTGCACTTCGCAGCAATGGCTGGAGCACCGCGGCAGCGTCGGCCGCGCCGTGGTCGGCACGATCAAGATTCTGGACGAGAACGACGAGGAGCAGCCGGTGGGCGAGATTGGCACGGTCTATTTCGCGGACGCGCCGGCCTTCACCTATCACAACGACCCCGAGAAGACGAAGAAGGCCTACAACGCCAAGGGCTGGTCGACGCTCGGCGACGTCGGCTATCTCGACAAGGACCGCTTCCTCTACCTCACCGACCGCAAATCCTACATGATCATCTCCGGCGGCGTGAACATCTATCCGCAGGAGACCGAGGACGTGCTCATCACCCACCCCGAGGTCGCCGACGTCGCCGTGTTCGGCGTGCCGAACGAGGAGATGGGCGAAGAGGTGAAGGCGGTGGTGCAACCGCACGACATGAGCCGTGCCGGCAAAGCACTCGAAGCCGACCTGATCGCCTATTGCAAGCACCGCCTCTCCGCCATCAAGTGCCCGCGCTCGATCGATTTCGAAGCCGAGCTGCCGCGCACGCCGACCGGCAAGCTGGTGAAGCGGCACTTGCGCGACAAATATTGGCCGAAGACGGCCGCGAAGATTTAGGGGCCGCTCACCTCCCCTGGAGGGGGAGGGTCGATGCGCATGCAGCGAAGCGGAATGCGCAGCCGGGTGAGGTGATCAATCGACACGAGCACTGCTCTAGTGGAGAGATTACCCCACCCCGGCGCTACGCGCC